>JAHABQ010000023.1:0-43360 GCA_018376265.1 Collinsella sp. | reverse complement strand
CAGGTAAAATTGAAGGGCCTGACGCCGGAGGAGTTCCGGAACCGGGCCCTTGCGGCGTAGTCGCTATTTATTCAGTCCAAGTTTCGGGGCGCAGTTCACCTGTCCCTTTGTGGTGGTTTTTGTTTTTGAGAGAGGGGCGGGGCGCTGATGGACGTCCGTGCGGACGGTGATATTGCCGAGAACTTTTGGTGGCGGCGCACTACGATGACGCGTCGCGGCCCCCTGTACGATATCTGCGTGTCGGTGGGGCTGCTGGTCGCGGCGACGATTGTGGGCGCGCTGCTCGACCATCCGGGTCTCGCGCCGAGCATCATGATCGTCTATGTGTTCGCCGTTCAGCTGTGCGCATTCTTTACCTGGAGTCGCCTGTATTGCTTGCTGAGCTCGGCTGCCGCCGTGGCGCTCTACAACTTCTTGTTTGTCGACCCGCGCTACTCGCTGTCGCTTATCGACCGCGTCTATCCCGGCATGTTCTTCATCATGTTCGTGGTCTCGCTTGTGTCGAGCTCGATTGCGTTGGCCCTGCGCCGCGCTTTAGCACAGGCTGCCGCTAGCGACCGCCGCACGCATATGGTGCTCGAGACCAACCGCATGCTGCAGCGATGTGCCGATCAGCAGCAGATTGTGCATGCCATGGCAACGCAGCTGGCGCGTCTTTCGGGCTGTCCGGTCGTGTGGTACAGCGCCGACGCCGACGATGATGACCTGCTGCCGCGTGCGACATACACGGCCGTGGGCGATGCCGCGCCGGTGCACGAACTGGCACCGCAGATGCCGCCGCGGCTCTCGGCGTCCGCCTATGTGGGAACGCCGCTCGATGCCACCTATGGCGGCTCGGCGTTTTATGGCATCTACCTGACGGTTCGCACGGGCGACGGCTTCGTGCGCTCGGGCGACCCCGCCTCGGTGGTGGGCGTGCTGGCTATCGTTGCCGAGCCCGACGTGCTGACGCACGAGGAACGGGCGCTTGCCGATGCCATCGTGAGCGAAGGCGAGCTGGCGCTCGATCGCGCCCGCGCCATGGAGGCCCGCGAAGAAGCGGCGGTGCTTGCCAAAAACGAGCAGCTGCGCGCCAACCTGCTGCGCTCCATCTCGCACGACCTGCGCACGCCGCTCACCAGTATTTCGGGCAATGCCGACGTGCTGCTCGACCAAGGCTCGACTGGCACGGCCGTGCTCGATAGCCAGACGCGCCGCGGCCTGCTCCTGTCCATTCGATCGGATGCGCAATGGCTCAACGCCACCGTCGAGAACCTGCTCGCCATCACCAAGCTCGAGGGCGGCGGTATGCGCCTGTCGACCACGCTCGAGCTCATGGACGATATCGTCGAGGAGGCGCTGCGCCACGTGAACCCTGCCGTGCGCGAGCACGACCTTAAGGTGGTGGCGTGCGATGAGCCGGCGCTCGTCAACGTCGATGCGCGCCTGATGGTGCAGCTGGTGGTCAATCTGGTGAACAACGCCATCACCTATACGCCTGCAGGCTCGCATATCATGATTTCGATTAGCGTCGACGATGGACGCGTGGCGTGCTCGGTGGCCGATGATGGTCTGGGCATCGCACCCGAGGACCGCGAGCGGATCTTTGAGTCGTTCTATACCGCCAACCATGGTCTGGCCGACAGCCATCGCAGCGTGGGCCTGGGTCTTTCGCTCTGCCGCTCCATTGCGCTGGCACATGGCGGTAGCATAGAGGTTGCCGCGGCGGATCCGCACGGCTCAGTCTTTACGATTGAACTTCCCGCCGCCGACGTTTCGTTTGATAAGGAGTAGCGCTGTGCCGAACTCTGCCGTGAAACCGCTCATCTTGGTCGTTGAGGACGACCCCGCCGTTCGCAATCTTATCGTTGCCGCGCTCGAGGCGCACGGCTTGCGCCATATGGCCGTGGAGACCGCCCATGCCGCCATCGCCGCCGCCTCGTCGCAGGCGCCGAGCATCGTGCTGCTCGATCTGGGCCTGCCCGATATGGACGGCGTCAAGGTAGTGGAGTCGGTGCGCGCATGGTCGGGCATGCCGATCATTGTGGTATCGGCGCGCAGCGAGGACGCGGACAAGATTCGCGCGCTCGATGCCGGCGCCGACGACTACCTGACCAAGCCGTTTTCGGTCGAGGAGCTGCTTGCGCGCATTCGCACGACGCTCAGGCGCCTTTCGTATGCGCAAACGGGCGGCGTTGTCTCCGAGGGCTCGTTCGATACCGGTGAGCTGCATATCGATTTTGATGCCGGCATCGCCACGATGGATGACGAGGAGCTGCATCTGACGCCGATCGAGTACAAGCTCCTGTGCCTGCTGGCGCATAACGCCGACAAGGTGCTGACGCACCAGTTTATCCTGCACGAGATTTGGGGCACGGCAACCAAGAGCGACCTGGCGAGCCTACGTGTCTTTATGGGCACGCTGCGCAAGAAGATCGAATCCGACCCCGCGCATCCGCGCTATATCCAAACGCATGTGGGCATCGGTTACCGATTGGTCACCCAAGGCTAGATTGCCAACCGCCATCCCACTATGAGTTGCGGTGAAATACGGTCTAAATTTGCCTAATTCCAGGCAAAACAGTCCGTATACCACCGCAACTTTGTTATTTGCCCTTGGGCTTGCTGGCGTAGAACTTCTTCTTTTTGGGCTTACCTGCACAGACGGGCTTGCCGTCGCCGCGCGGCCCTCGGTCGCCGGCCTGCGCGTGCGCGGGCGCCGTTGCGCGAGGCTTGCGGGTTTCGGGGTTGCGCAGCTCCTCGGTTCGCTCGGCAATCTCCTCGGCGCTAAAGCCGACCTCGGCCATGGCGTCCTCGATGGGCAGGCGGCGCACGATATAGCAATGGTGCACCTTCTGGTTGCGTGCGAAATCCTCGGGGATGGTCTGCGCCGTAATGTCCTCCAGCACGACGCCCGCGCGTGCGAGCTTGCGCGTCTCGGGGCGGAAGCCGCGCAGGTTGCAGCTAAAGATGGCATGTCCGCCCTGTGCGAGCAGGCGAGATACGCCGGCTAAAAGCTCCACATGGTCGCGCTGGACATCCCAGGTGCGACGGCCCATCTTGGACGAGTTCGAAAACGTGGGCGGGTCGACAAAGATCAGGTCCCAGCGGTTGCGCGTCTGGCGCTGGTCGCGAATCCAGGCAAGCACGTCGTCGCGCACAAAGTGATGCTGCGGGCCCACAAAGCCGTTCTGTCGCATGTTGCGCTCGGCCCAGTCCAGGTAGGTGTTGGAAAGGTCGACCGTCACGGTCTCCTCGACGCCGCCGTCTGCCGCATAGCAGGTGGCGGTGCCGGTGTAGGCGAACAGATTGAGGAAGCGGCGCGCCTGTTTGGCGTGCTCGCGCACCAGGCTGCGGGTGACGCGGTGGTCCAGGAAGATGCCAACATCCAGGTAGTCGTCAAAGTTGACGGCAAAGGTGAGTCCGCCCTCTTCGATGAGCGGCAGGCGACGGCGCGCGATGTTGGCGCGCTCGCCCGATGCGCCCTTGCCGGCGCCCTGCTTGCCGTACTGCGAGCCGCCGCGCGAACGCATGCGGGCCTTGGCGTGCACATGCTCGGCGGGAACATCTAGGATGCGCGGTGCGATGGCCAGAATGTCGAGCATGCGGGCCTGGGCCAGTGCGGGGTCGATGGTCTTTGGCGCGGCGTATTCGGCGATGACGAGCCAGCGGCCCGGCGTCTGCGGGCAGCCCTCGTACAGGTCGATGGCGGCGGAGTAATCGGGCAGGTCGGCATCGTAGACGCGGTAGCAGCTCACGCCCTCGCGCTTGGCCCACTTGCGGCGCAGACGGGCATTCTTGCGCAGGCGGTTGGCGAACTGCTCGGACTCCGGGATGAGCACGGGCAGCGGCTTGCCGTCGCCCAGGTCGAGCGTGGCGGCAGGTTCGGGCATGGGGGTGTTGGCGGCTTCGTCCACGGCGTCCGTGGTCTGTTTCTCGGCGTTTGCGCTGGTCGCAGCTTCGAATGCCGCGGCGGCGTGGTCGAGCGAGGGCCAAACCTCAAGAGCCGCCTCCTCGTTATTGGGCATGACGGCGATGGAGCGCGCAGGCTCGGCATGGAGCGCGCGGGCCATAAGTCCATCGCGGGTGAGCGCGGCGACCGGCGCGGCGGTAAGTTCGGGCGCGCGGCGCAGCTCGCCGACCAGCGTCATGGCGTCGTGCATGAGCGAAAGCGGGGTCTCGGTGGTGTCTGCGACTACGGCGGCGCCGGCGACAGCGCCTGCATGGTCCAGCACGGTGGCTGGTTTGGCAGCGCAGAAGTCGACGAAACGCTTGTAGCCGGCGCACTTGATCATACGCTCGGCAGTCTTGCGGGCGGCGGGGTCGATGTCTACGGCCACGATGCGCGCCTGGCGCTCGCGCGCCGTCGCCTCGCGCTCGCGCGCCTCGGCAAGCAGTTGTTCCCATAGGTCGGCATCATGCAGCTGCCAGCCCTCAAAACCCCAGTGCTTGCGCGCGGCACCCGGGGCGCGGTCGGTCAGGATATTCACGGCCTCCAGCAGCAGACCGCCGCCGGCGCACGAGGCATCGATCAGCGTGGGCAGGGCTTCATTCTCGTAATCATCGGCCGTCAGCTCGCGCTCGCACAGTGCGGTCCAGCCGACCTGCGCCAGCACCAGAGCGGCGTAGTCGGGGCGCAGCACGTGCGCGCCCTCGCCGGCACAGGTCGCCGCGGGCGGCAGGCGCTTGAACAGCGGTTCGCCCGAAAGGTCTAGGCTTATGCTCGCGCGGCGCTGGCGCAACGAAAGCAGTAGGTGAACATCGGGGTCGGCGGCATCGACGTCGGCGCGACGGCCCGTGGTCTCGGCCAGGCGGTCGCACAATGCGTCCTTGGCGCGCAGGGCCGAGAAGCGCGTGTTGCGCAGCTGCTCGGTCACGCCGCGGGCGGTAATGGCGATGGTGGCGCCGGGGCGGACGATGCTCTCCCAGGCGATGTCGTAAACGCTATCGTACAGTTCATCGGCATCCTGCGCCTCAAAGCGCCCAAGCACCACAAACACGCGGCTCGCCAAGCGTGACCACAGACAGGCGCGGTGCTCATCGGCGAGTGCGGACTCAAAGCCCTCGGGGCAGCTTGCGTAAAATTCCATGGGTGACCTCTCTGGTTGCGTCGCTCCATTATATGATGGATGCTCCGTTTGCCCTTATCCTCGAAAGGAACCCATATGATTGATGCGTGCCCCGATTCCGCTGTGCTCTTTTTTGACGTGGACGGCACGCTGACGTCGTTCGATCCCGACGATATGACCGATAAGGACTTTTCGGCGGTTCGCCCCTCGCAGACGGTGGTTGAGGCGTTTCATGCACTGCGTGATGCGGGGCACAAGGCATTTATCTGCACGGGCCGCCCCCTGTGGCTTATCGCCGATAGCCTGCGTGCGCTTGACCCCGCGGGCATCGTTGCCATGGCGGGTGCCACGCTCGAGGTCGAGGGCCGTGTGGTACACGAGGACTGCTTTGACGAAGACGTTATCGCGGAGCTCGCGCGTCGCGTTGTGGATGCCGGCATCGAGGTTTTTTTCGAGTCCAATGCTGCGACCTTTGCGCTGGAGCCTGTGGGCGTTGAGCAGTCGTCTCTGATCGGCACTTCTGTGGTGCACAGCGCCGAGGAGATGCGCGTCGACGGCAGTCTGCGCGTGGGCAAGGTATGCCTCAGTGTGCCCAGTTTGGCTCGTGTAGCCAACGATGACGGCTTTATCAATCGCAACTTTGAGCTGTGCAACACCGGTGGTCAAAATCGCGAGCTGAGTCCCAAGGGTATTGACAAGGGCGTGGGCGTGGCGCGAGCACTGGCGTATCTGGGCCGCGAGGGAAATGCGCGCACCTTTGGCTTTGGCGATTCGGGTAACGACCTGGGCATGCTCGCTGCGGTCGAGACGGCCGTGGCCATGGGCAACGCCATGCCCGAGGTCAAGGCACTCGCCGACTACGTGACCGACGATGTCGCACACGACGGTACCGTCACAGCGATGCGTCACTTTGGGTTGATCTAGCGGGAACCGCCAATTACCGTTCACCCGCGGCGGGCGGTTCAAATCGGCCCGCCCTGCAAAATCGTTTTGCCGCTGGAGGGTGTGCTCAAAAACGCTAAAGCGTTTATACCGTTCGCCGAGAAGATAAAAACCCGCAGCTCACGCCTTGATAAACATAGGTAAAGTGTTTAGCAGTTCAACGCCCGCGTGCAAACGAAAGGAATCAGGCAGATGGCAATCAAGGTGTTCGCTGACGGTGCAAACCTCGAGGGCATGCTCGACATGTACGAGAACGGCAACGTTCAGGGTTTCACGACCAACCCGTCCCTTATGAAGAAGGGCGGCGTGACGGATTACCGCGCGTTTGCCAAGGAGGTCCTGGCCCACATCACCGATGTGTCTGTGTCGTTTGAGGTCTTTGCCGACGACGTCGAGACCATGGAGGTCGAGGCTCGCGAGATCGCCACCTGGGCCGAGAACGTCTACGTCAAGATTCCGTGCGTGACCACCAAGGGCGAGTCCACCGCCGAGCTGGTCCGCAAGCTTTCGGCCGACGGCATCAAGGTTAACGTCACCACCATCTTTACGCCCGAGCAGGTCGACGAGATGGTCGAGGCCGTTGACGCCGAGACGCCGTCCATCATCTCGCTCTTTGCCGGCCGTATCGCCGATACCGGCGTCGACCCCATTCCGTTTATGACGGAGTCGGTCAAGAAGGCCGCCGCCAAGCCCAACTGCGAGGTCCTGTGGGCGTCCACGCGTGAGCTCATCAACATTTACCAGGCCGAGGCCTGCGGTTGCCAGATCATTACGGTGCCCAACAGCATCCTGGCCAAGCGCAAGAACATTGGTCGCGACCCGTACGAGGTCTCGCTCGACACCGTGCGCGGCTTTGCCAAGGATATCGCGGCGCTCGGTTTCCATATCCTGCCGTAGCGCGAACACCGACTGTACCGTGGGCTGTTCGCTCCGGCCTTTCCTTTCCCTATCGCTCACGCGCTCCGCGAGGGTCGCGCTAGGCAAAGGAAAGGCCGGGGCTGCCGGTACGAGCTTGCCAGCAAGTTGGCGCTTGGCTTCCATATCCTGCCGTGGGCAAAGGTACCCCCGCCTGCGCCGTGCAAAATTGAGAGTATTCAGCAAGGTAAAGGTCTTTATCAGTTGACCGAAGCATGGAACGGCCCCCGTTTTGGCTCTGACGACGCTAAAACGGGGGCTGTTTTTTTTGCTTTTTCGTCTCTGAGGGGCATCCGGAACGGTGGAATTTGCAGAATACTCGCGATTATGCACATCGCTACAGGGGGTACCTTTGCTTTGGCGGTTTACTTGCCCTGTACCATGGTGAGGGAGATCTTTTTGCGGTCGCGATCGACCTTCTCGACCCACACCTTGACCGTGTCACCGACGCGCACCACGTCGCTCGGGTGCTTGACAAAGCGGTTGGCCAGCTTGGAGATATGCACGAGGCCGTCCTGGTGCACGCCCACGTCGACGAACGCGCCAAAGTCGACGACGTTGCGCACCGTGCCCTTGAGCTCCATGCCCGGCTCCAGGTCGTCGATAGAAAGTGCCGAGCGGCTAAAGACCACCTCGGGCGCGTCGTCGCGCGGGTCGCGGCCGGGCTTTTTGAGTTCGTTAACGATGTCGATGAGCGTGAGGGTGCCGCAGTCTAGGTCGCTTGCCAGCGCCGAGATGCTGCCCAGGCGGCGCTCGATATCGGGTACGCCGCCACGGCTGAGTTCGCTGGCGGCAACGCCGGCGCGCTCCAGGACGGCCGTGGCCACCTCGTAGCTTTCGGGGTGGACGCTCGTCGCGTCGAGCGGGTTCTTACCGCCGCTGATGCGCAGGAAGCCCGCGGCGTTGAGGTATGCCTTGGGCCCCAACTTGGGGACCTTTTTGAGCTGGCGGCGATCGGTAAAGGCGCCGTTTTCCTCGCGGTACGCCACGATGTTCTTGGCCACGCTCGGCGTGATGCCCGATACGTATCCCAGCAGGCTCGCGCTCGCGGTATTTACGTCGACGCCCACGCGGTTGACGACGTCTTCCACCACGTGACCCAGCGTGCGCGAAAGCTCGGCCTGGTCAAGGTCGTGCTGGTATTGGCCCACGCCGATAGACTGGGGCGGGATCTTGACGAGCTCTGCCAGCGGGTCCTGCAGGCGGCGGCCCAGGCTCATGGCACCGCGCACGGTGACGTCCAGGTCGGGATACTCCTGGCTTGCGAGCTCGGAAGCGGAGTACACCGACGCGCCGGCCTCGTTGACGATGGTGTATCGCAGTCCGGGTGCCTGCTCGGCAATGAACTCCGAGACGACTTCCTCGGTCTCGCGGCTGGCGGTGCCGTTGCCGATGACGATGGTGTTGACGCCGTCCTTCTTGACGAGGCGGGCGAGCTCGCGCTTGGTGCCGACGACGTCGTGGCGCGGCTTGGTGGGGTAGACCACGCCGTGGTCGAGCAGCTTGCCGGTCTCGTCCATGACGGCGACCTTGCAGCCGGTGCGGTAGCCCGGGTCGAGCGCGAGCACGCGGGCGCCGCGGACGGGACGGGCCGAGAGCAGGCCCTCGAGATTCTTGGCAAAGACGTTGATGGCCTCGGTCTGGGCGCGGACGGTGAGCTTGGCACGGGCCTCGCGCTCCAGCGAGGGGGCCATGAGGCGCTTGTAACCATCAGCGATGGCGGCATCGAAGATGGGAGCAAACACGCCCTGGCGGCGGGGCCAGCGGCTGCCGAGGCGTGCCGTGGCAGCGGCGCCGTCGACGTTCACGCGCACGCGGAGCTTGCCCTCGCGCTCGCCGCGGTCGATAGCCAGCACGCGGTGGTTGGGGATGCGGCGCAGCGGCTCGTCAAAGTTGTAGTAGGGCTCGTAGGGAGTCTTCTCGGCGGGGTCGGTGGCCTCGACGACGATATCGGCGGTGTTTTGCGTAAAGGCGCGCAGGTCGGCGACGTTCTCGGGGTCTTCGGCCACCGTCTCGGCCACGATGTCTGCCGCGCCGGCGAGCGCCTTCCCGGGCGTGTCGAAGCCGGCTTCCTCGTTGACGTATGCCGCGGCGGCGTCGAGTGCGCTGCCCTTGGCCGAGGCCTGCATGATGATCATGTTGGCGAGCGGCTCCAGGCCGGCCTCGCGGGCCTTTTGCGCGCGGGTCATGCGCTTTTTGCGGTAGGGCTTGTAGAGGTCCTCGACACGCTGGAGCTGCGTGGCCTCGCGAATCTGCTGCTCGAGTTCGGGCGTGAGTTTGCCCTGGGCGTCGATGAGCAGAATGACGTCCTTTTTACGCTGCTCAAGATTGCGCAGGTAGGACAGGCGTTCGTCGAGGGCGCGTAGGGCAACGTCGTCCATGCCGCCCGTGGCTTCCTTGCGGTAGCGCGAGATAAAGGGGATGGTGTTGCCCTCGTCGATGAGCTTGACGGCTGCCTCGACGTTGGCGGCCTTAAGGTTGAGCTCGCGGGCGAGCTGGGCGATAAGATCCATGGGACTCCTTGCGTTTAAGGTGCGTTTGCAGCACAGAGCTACCAAGGATACCACCCGTCCCAAAAGACTGTTTCATGGCGAACGAATCAAGCCGAGGTGCAAAATAGCCCCCGCCCCAGAAAAATCGTCGGCAAGGTAGCAAAATGCCCCGCGGGCAGGAGGCTGCTCGCGGGGCAAAGAAGAGGGGCTTATTTGTGGCGGACCGAAGGGTTCGGCATGGGGTTTCTGCCGCGGTCGCTCTTAAGGCATTACAGCTCGACGAGCTGGCCGGTCTCGGCGGCCTCCTTGATGGCGTTGAGAAGCGTGAGCGTCTTAACGTTGTCGGCGGGGGTTACGACGGGCTCGACCTCGCGGCGGACAACCTTCACAAAGTGCTTGAGCTGCATCTTGTGCGGCAGCGCCGGGTCGACGGCCGGAATCTCCATCTGCAGCGGCTTATGCCAGTTGGAGGCGCCGTCGTAGGAGAACTGGTGCAGGCGGGGCAGCGAAAGGGCGCCCTTAGTGCCGCCGATAAAGTAGGCGTCGGCGTCGAAGGGACGATACTGCGGGTCCTCGCGAGCGGTTGCCTCCCAGTTCCAGGGGCTGGCGGTGGCGTCAGAGATGGTCATGCTCGCGAGCGCGCCATCGGCAAAACGGACGTTGACCACGGCGGAGTCCTCGGTCTCAAAACCGCGGGCGGCGCTGGACTGCATGCCCTGGACGGCAACGGGCTCGCCCAGCAGGTAGCGGAGCAGGTCGACGTCGTGAACCAGGTTGACCAGGATCGGGCCGGCGCCCTTCTTGCGGCGCCACTCGACGTCAAAGTACTCGTCGTTCTTATAGATCATGTAGTGGAAGCTCGACACGGTGAGCTTGCCCAGCTCACCGGACTCGATGATCTCCTTGGCCTTGTTGACGAAGGGGTTGTGGCGACGGTGCTGACCCACGAGCACGGGCACGCCAGCGGTCTCGGCCTCGGCGGCGAAGGCCTGGGCATCCTCCAGGTCGTTGGAGATCGGCTTTTCGACCAACGGCACGATATTGCGCTTCACAGCCTCGCGGGCAACGCCCAGGTGCAGGTCGTTGGGCGTGGCGATGATGACGGCCTCGGGCTTGACCTCGTCCATCATCTGGGCGGGATCGGTAAAGAACGGCACGCCGGCGGCCTCGGCCGTGGCGCGGGCGCCTTCAAAGGCGTCGGCGATGGCGACGAGTTCGGCCTCGGGCTCCTCGGTGACAAAGCGGATGTGGTTGCGGCCCATGGCGCCGGCGCCGATAACGGCAATGCGGACGGGATTGAGCTCAGACATTTCGACTCCTTAATACTGGTGGCGGTGGAATGCGACAGAGGGGCTGTCCCTTTGTCGCATCGGTAAAACTAGGCGGACTTCTTCTTGCTGTCGGAGACCATCATGTAGAGGGTGAGCACGACGGCGATGGCGGCGATCACGATGGCGCCGTAGAAGGACTGCTGGTAGGCGGCGCTGCCGGCCTCGGCGTGGTACAGCACGGCGGTGATGGGCTGGCTGATCCAGGTGGAGGCGGCGTAACCCAAAAACATGATGCCGTAGTTGACGCCGATGTTGCTGGTGCCAAAGGCGCCACCGGTGAGCGGCGGGTAGATGACGAGCAGGGCGCCAAAGCTAAAGCCGAGCAGGGCGAGTGCCACAAAGAACATGCTCTGCGTAAAGCTCATCGACATGATGACGAGCGCGACGATGGTGACGACAAGGCTGATGAGCAGCGACTTATAGGCGCCGAGCTTGTCGATGATCTGGCCAAAGGACAGGCGGCCAACCAGGTTGGCGCAGGTGTTGACGGAGACCACCACACCGCCGAGGGCGACGGCCGCGGCGCTCGTGGGGTCGGCGAAGAGCTGGACGGCGGCGATGGAGGCAACCTTGCCCACGAGCAGGGTGCCCGCGGTGGCGGCAAAGGCGAAGGTGACGATGAGGACCCAGAAGCGCGGGGTCTTGACCATCTCGCCCGGGGTGAGGTCGCCGAAGGTGCCGGCATGTGCGCCACCCTTGGGGGCCTCGAAGCCCTCGGGCAGCCAACCGGCCTCGGGGGCCTTCAAGAACAGGGCGGAGGCGGCGATCATCACAAAGAAGATGACGCCGAGCGCCTTAAGGGCGCCAAAGATGCCCAAGCTCGGGATGAGCAGCGAGGCGAGCACCGGGGACAGCACGGCGGGGCCGGCGGTCGAAGCGGCCAGGGTGATGCCGGAGGCGAGACCCTTCTTGTCGATGAACCACTTTTGGCCGGTGGTGAGCGCCGGGTTGTAGCCCAGACCGTTGCCGACGGCGGCGACGAGCGAGAACCACAGGTAGAACTGCCACGGCTCGGTGACGGTGCCGGACATGAACCAGCCCACGCCGTAGCACACGGCGGCGGCGATCACGACGTTGCGCGGGCCGATCTTATCGGAGATGCGGCCGGCGAAGATGCCCGTCACGGCCATGATGGTCTGAAAGACCGGGAAGGCCCAGGTAAGAGCGCTCGACCACTCGGGGTAGACGGCGAGTAGGTTCTTGCTCACGACGGAATACAGCGCGATGGAGCTGATGAAGAACATGGTGACGCACGCGGCAGAAAGCACGACGGCGCGACCCTTGTTGGAGTTGGTGGAAGCCATTGGACTCTTTCTAATCGATATGGGGGAGGAGCGGGCATGTCCGCGGGCCTCCCTGTCGGGCTTGTTTACTGGTCAGTCGGCTTGGTGACGCCGGACTCATCGGACCAGAGCTCGACACCCTTGTTCTTAAGGTAGTTGTCGGCATAGGCGCGACGGCCGCCGGGCTTGGCGGTGAGGTCGCCCATCATGTTGGAGAAGCCGCCGTCGACCTTGATGGCGTCGCCGGTGGTAAAGTCCGAGCGCTTGGACGCCAGGAACATGACGGCGTTGGCGATATCGCTGACCTCGCCGATGCGGCGCGTGGCAATGAGGCGGCTGCGGCTCTTCTCGACCTCGGGGTCGGCGTAGAAGTTGGCCGACATCGGGGTCTTGACGAAGCAGGGCTCGACGCAGTTGGAGCGGACGCCGTAGGGGCCCCACTCGGCGGCGAGCATCTTGGACATCATGTTGACGCCCGCCTTGGTGGAGCTGTACACGCCCGAGAACGTCTCGGGGGAGTGGCTGGCGACGGTCGAGATGTGCACCAGGCGGCCCTGGCCGGCCTTGATCATCTCGCGACCAAAGCGCTGCGAGGTGATGAAGTAGCCGGTGAGGTTGACGTTGAGTACCTGCTCCCAGTCGCTCAGCGGCAGGTCCTCCATGGCGGCGAAGCGCAGGATACCGGCGGTGTTGACGAGGACGTCGACACGGCCGAAGTTGGCGATGGTGGCATCGACGGCGGCCTGAACCTCGGCCTCGTCGGTGGCGTTCATCTTGTAACCCTCGGCGTGGATGCCAAACTCGGCGGCGAGGTCGGCGGCAGCGGCCTTGACCTTCTCCTCGTCCAGGTCGAGCAGGACGACGTTGGCGCCGTTGCGGGCGAACTCGCGGCAAATCTCGACGCCCATACCGCCGAGCGCGCCAGTCACGGCGCAGACATCGCCCTCGAGCTTAAGCCAGTTGCTCATAGGAACTTCCCTTCTTGTGCCTCCCGGTGGGTCGCTCCCATTAACCGACCCACGTGGTTTTCGCTGGTTATCGTATGCTTTGCATTTGCGCAGGTGAATTGCATATTTGTTAGAATGGCGTTAACCGTAGGTTTACACCGTGCGATGCAGCTTATGCTCAACTGAGCGCGTGACCTGCGAAAACAACCCCCTGTGGCACCATGTGGCCACGGGCGCGAAAACGGGAGATTGACGTGTACGATCGACGACTTGAGGCCATATCGGCCGCCGCTGAGCTGGGAAGCTTTTCGCGCGCCGCGGCAAAATTGCGCGTGTCGACCCCGGCGCTCGTCAAACAAGT
This sequence comes from Collinsella sp., assembly GCA_018376265.1. Classification (GTDB taxonomy): domain Bacteria; phylum Actinomycetota; class Coriobacteriia; order Coriobacteriales; family Coriobacteriaceae; genus Collinsella. The sequence continues at coordinate 30,041 of JAHABQ010000023.1, read as the reverse complement.
GTCGGGATTCGAGGCCGAGTTCGGCATCACGCTGTTCGAACGCTCGCACTCGGGCGTCAAGGTGACGCCGGCAGGCGCTCTGCTGGTGGACGACGCGCGCTCGATTATGCGGCAGTCCGAGGACGCGCTGCGCCGTGCCCGACGCGCGACGGGCGATGGCGGTGCCGTGCGCCTGGGCGTGTCGATGATGTGCCCGGGGCGTCAGACGCTGTCGATGTGGACGGGCGTACACGAGCTGGAGCCATCGTTGCGCTTCGAGATCGTGCCGGTGAGCGACCTCTACGACGAACGTGAATCCGTCATGCGCAACCTCGGTCGCGAGGTCGATGTGGTGCAGTCGAGTTTTTCGACCCCGCGCTGGGGTGATGCCTGCCAAAAGCTCCGTATTGTCAACGTGCCGTTTTATATCGACGTGCCGCGCACGAGCCCGCTGGCGCGCAAGACACGCATTACGGTTGCCGACTTGGAGGGCATGCGCCTGCGCGTGCTCCGTCACGGCAACGACGCAATGGACAGCCTGCGTATCGATCTTCTGGCCGACGGCGGCGTTGACGTGATCGACGTGGACAGCTTTGACTTTGCACTCTTTAACGAGGCAGAGGAAAAGGGCGACGCGGTGCTTACCTGCGGCGCATGGTCGGGGGTGCACCCTGCCTTTGTGGGCGTGCCGTTCCTATGCGGTCGCGAGGTGCCAGTCTTTCTGCACTACCCGCTCGAGCCCACCCTCCAAGTCCAAAAATTCGTCAACGCCATGGCCCAACTTCTCAAGTAGCTCATTTGGGACGGGTTTTTTGACTCCTTACAAAATGAGGCCCTGGCCAAATGGCCAGGGCCTCACCACTTCTTTTCAGGCTGCGAGAAAAGACTGTGTGCGTAGGACCTCCCCGAGGGAGACGGGGTGTTTGCTCCGCGCGCAGTTTCGCAGCGAAGCGAGAATGTTTGAGCACGGAGTAAACACCCCGTCTCCCTCGGGGAGGTCCGTTGGGAGCGTAGGGGCTGTTTTGAGCTACTCCAGCTCAAACGCTCCGGTATAGAGCTGGTAGTAATACCCGCGCTTGGCAATCAGCTCGTCGTGGTTGCCGCGCTCGATAATGCGGCCGTGGTCCAGACAGATGATCGCGTCGGAGTTGCGCACGGTGGACAGGCGGTGCGCGATGACAAACGTCGTGCGGCCCTCCATGAGCTTGTCCATGCCCGCCTGCACGATGGCCTCGGTGCGGGTATCGATGGAGCTCGTGGCCTCGTCCAGGATCATCGCCGGCGGATCGGCGACGGCGGCGCGTGCGATCGAGATCAGCTGGCGCTGACCCTGCGACAGCTGCGCGCCGTTGCCGGTGAGCATGGTGTCGTAGCCGTCGGGCAGGCGGGTGATAAAGTTGTCCGCACCGGCGAGCTTGGCCGCCGCGATGCACTCCTCGTCGGTGGCGTCCAGGTTGCCGTAGCGGATGTTATCCATCACGGTGCCGGTGAACAGGTTCACGTCCTGCAGCACGACGCCCAGCGAGCGGCGCAGATCAGCCTTGCGGATCTTGTTGACGTTGATGCCGTCGTAGCGGATCTTGCCGTCGGCGATGTCATAGAAGCGGTTGATGAGGTTGGTGATGGTCGTCTTACCGGCACCGGTGGCGCCGACAAATGCGACCTTCTGGCCCGGCTTGGCAAACACGGACACGCCGTGTAGCACCTCGTGGTCGGGCGTGTAGCCAAAGTCCACGTTGTCCATGACTAGGTCGCCGCGCAGCGGTACGTACTCGATCTCGCCGGTTGCGCGGTGCGGATGTTTCCATGCCCACATGCCGGTGTGGTGGTCGGCCTCCTCGAACTCCCAGGTCTCGGGGTTCACCTGCGCGTTAACGAGCGTTACGTAGCCTTCGTCGGCTTCGGGCTTCTCGTCGATGAGCTCAAAGATGCGGTCGGCGCCGGCGAGGCCCATGACCACGGCGTTGATCTGCTGCGAGATCTGGCCGATCTGTCCGCAGAACTGCTTGGTCATGTTGAGGAACGGCACCACGACGGCGATGGACAGCGCCATGCCCGAGATGCTCAGGTTGGGCACGCCCAGCGCCAGGAAAATGCCGCCTGCCAGTGCGACCAGCACGTAGAGCAGGTTGCCCAGGTTCATAAGGATGGGCATGAGGATGTTGGCGTACATGTTGGCCTTTTGCGAGACCTCGAAGAGCTTTTCGTTGCGCTCGTCAAAATCGGCCTCGGCGGCAGACTCGTGGCAGAATGCCTTGACGACCTTCTGGCCGTTCATGACTTCCTCGATATGGCCCTCGACCACGCCGAGCTCGGTCTGCTGCGCAATAAAGAAACGCGCGGAGTTGGAGCCGAGCAGCTTGGTCATAAAGGTCATAAAGACGACGCCGGCCACAATGACCAGGCACATCCACACACTGTAGTACAGCATGATAAAGAACACCGTGACGATGACGATGGTCGTCATGAGCAGGTTGGGCAGCGACTGGCTGATCATCTGGCGCAGCGTGTCGATGTCGTTGGTGTAGTGGCTCATGATGTCGCCGCGCTGGTGCGTGTCGAAGTAGCGAATCGGCAGGTCCTGCATACGGTTGAACATCTTCTCGCGCAGCTTCTCGAGCGAGCCCTGCGTGACGATGGCCATGGCGCGGTTCCAGAAGAGCGAAGACAGGATGCCGACGCCGTAGATGCAGGCGAGGGTGGTCACAAGCTGTGCGATCTTGGGCTGTGCGGCTTCCCAATCGCCCGACTGCCACGATTCGCTAATAATCTGCAGGGCGCTCTGAAGGAAGGTCGCGCCGATGGAGTTGATGATGGCGCAGAGCACCACGCCGACGACGACGAGGGGCAAAAGCACGGGGTAGAAGCCAAAGAGCGTCTTGATGAGGCGCGACATGGTGCCGCCCTTGCGGTTGAGCGCGCGCTCGGCGGTCGTTGCCTTACTCATGTGCCTCGCCTCCTTCCTGGGTCTGGGCTTGCGTTACGGATGCCTCGGCGTCGGCCTCGACGGCCCCTTCGCCCTCGGCAGACATCTTGTTTTGCGAGGTAAAGGTCTCGCGGTAGATCTCGCTCGTCTTGAGTAGCTCGTCATGGTTGCCGATCTGTGCGATACGGCCGCCCTCCATGACGATGATGCGGTCTGCGTCCTGCACGGAGCTGATGCGCTGGGCGATGATGAGCTTGGTCGTGTTGGGCAGATAGCTTGCCAGCCCTGCGCGAATCTTGGCGTCGGTCTTGGTGTCGACGGCGCTCGTGGAGTCGTCCAGGATCAAGATCTTGGGGCGACGCAGCAGGGCACGCGCAATGCACAGGCGCTGCTTCTGACCGCCGGAAACATTGGAGCCGCCCTGCTCGATCCAGGTGTCGTAGCCCTTGGGGAAGCCGTCGACAAACTCATCAGCGCAGGCCAGATGCGCGGCCTCGTGGACTTCCTCGTCGGTGGCATTCGGATCGCCCCAACGCAGGTTCTCGGCAATGGTGCCGCTAAACAGTACGTTTTTCTGCAGCACCATGGCGACCTGATGGCGCAGCGCGTCCAGGTCGTAGTCGCGCACGTCCATGCCGCCTACGCGCACGGTGCCTTCGGTGGCGTCGTACAGGCGGGCGATGAGGTTTACGAGCGTGGACTTGGCCGAGCCGGTGCCGCCAATGATGCCGATGGTCTCGCCGCTCTTAATGTGCAGGTCGATGTCGTCGAGCGCCTGGCGCTTCGCATGCGCGGAATACTTAAAGCTCACGTGGTCAAAGTCGATGGAGCCGTCGGCGACCTCGAGTACGGGCTCGGCGGGATCGGCGATCGTGGGCTCGGCGGCCAGCACCTCGGTGATGCGGTGAGCCGATTCGTCGGCCATGGTCACCATGACAAAGATCATCGACAGCTGCATCAGGCTCATGAGGATTTGGAAGCCATAGGTAAAGATCGAGGAGAGCTGGCCCACGTCGAACAGCGTGCCCTGGCTCGTGATGATGAGCTTGGAGCCCAGGTAGATGATGACGACAAACGCGCCGTTGACACAGATGTTCATCATGGGGTTGTTAAAGGCGAGCAGCTTCTCGGCGCGGGTGAAGTCCATCTGGACGTCGCGCGCGGCGGTCGCGAACTTCTCCTTCTCAAAGTCTTCGCGCACGTAGCTCTTGACCACGCGCATGCCGGTGACGTTTTCCTCGACGGACTCGTTAAGGGCATCGTACTTGTGGAACACGCGCGAGAAGATGGGGCGCACCTTAAAGATGATAAAGAACAGCCCAAAGCCCAGCAGCGGAATGATGACCAGGTAGACCATGGCGACGCTGCCGCCCATGATAAACGCCATAGTAAAGGCGAAGATCAATACCAGCGGCGCGCGCACGGCGATGCGGATGATCATCATAAAGGCCTGCTGCACGTTGTTGATATCGGTGGTCAGGCGCGTGACGAGCGAGGAGCTCGAGAACTCATCGATGTTGGCAAAGCTGAACGTCTGGATCTTGTAGAACAGGTCGTGACGCAGGTTCTTGGCGAAGCCGCAGCTCGCATGGCTGCAGGTGACGCCGGCAGCGGCACCAAAAGCAAGCGACGTCAGCGCGATGAGCACCAAAAAGCCCGCGGTGGGAAGCATCTCGGCTACGGTGGCGCCGTCTTTGATGGCGTCGATCAGGTTGGCGGTGATAAATGGAATCAGCATCTCGCAGAGCACCTCGCCAAGCACGAGCAATGGCGTGGCAACGGTGGCTTTCATATAGTCACGGATGCTGCCCATGAGGGTTTTAATCATCCAGTTCCTCCCAGGTTACACGGATTTTCTCGAGCATTTCGGCGAGCTGCTCGCGCTCGTCGTGAGTGAGGGCACTAAAGGCCTGCTCTCTAAAGCGAATGCGGGCTGCCTGCTCAACGCGGGCCTTTTCCCAACCCGCATCGGTCAGGCGGATGGTGAGCTGCCGACGGTCTTTGGGATTGCGGCTGCGCTCGATAAGACCGCCCATTTCGAGCTTGGACAGAATCTCGGAAAGTGACCCCGGCTTGAGGTCGAAGTGCATGCCGAGTTCCTGTTGGGAAAGCTCGCCGGTGGGCTGCTTAGCGAGCAGGCAGACGATGGGCGCCTTGCCAGATATGCCGCCGCCGTGAAAATGCATGTAATGGCCGCAAAACCCCAGCCCATGGAGGATTCTCTTGGCGAGACGGTCCTCCTTGGATTGGGTCTCGGGCTCGTCTGCCGGCCGTGAGGGGTCGCCGCCGGGTTCATGCGGATAGGCGAGTGGTTCAACACACATATCTAAGCTTCGCTCCTTTCTTTAGTTAGGTAGAGGAATTGTTTTGTGCCTAACTAATTTAGGAGCGCCATACAGGAATGTCAAGGTACCAAACTAGTGGTTATGCGGTTTTGCCAAACCGCGTAACGGCTCTATGTTCGAGCGGCACTTAGGGACGTTCCTTATGTGCCGGCACTTGGGGACACTCCTTGGGCTAATTGCCGGGATAGTCGTTGGGGACGTTCTTGTTTGACTAGTCATTTAAGAACGTCCCCAACGACTACCTCGTTTTCGTAACCTTTTCGCAACAATGCGCTCTTCGCGACCGTAGCGCCCGCTCACAACGTCCCCTGCGCTACACTTAGTCGCACTGTGGCGCTGCTGCGCCGTGCCCGAACCAAGGGAGACCCTCATGAAGAACACTCAGCTGCTGCTGATCAACGATATGTGCGGCTACGGCAAGGTCGCGCTTTCCGCCATGCTGCCGGTGCTGTCGCACATGGGCTACCGCATCCACAACCTGCCGACGGCACTTGTGTCCGATACGCTCAACTATCCCAAGTTCTACATCCACGACACCACCGAGTACGTGCGCCAGAGCCTCGCCATCTGGGAGGAGCTCGGCTTTGAGTTCGACGCCATCTCTACCGGCTTTATCGTGACCGAGGAAGAGACGCGCATCATTTCGGACTTCTGCCACCGTCGCGCGCAAAAGGGTACCAAGGTGTTCGTCGACCCCATCATGGGCGACAACGGCAAGCTCTACGCCGGCGTGCCCGAGTCCACGATCGGTCTCATGCGCAGCCTGCTCGAGTGCGCCGACTATGCGGTGCCAAACTACACCGAGGCGTGCCTGCTCACCGATACGCCCATTGCCGAGCAAATCACGCCCGATGAGGGCCGCACTCTTGTGGATGCCGTGCGTGCCCTGGGCGCCAAGTCGGTGGTCATTACGAGCGCTGTGGTCGACGGTGCGAATGTCGTCATCGGTTACGACCATGTGGCGGGGGAGTACTTCACGATTCCCTTCGACCTGATCCCGGTCTATTTCCCGGGCACGGGCGACACGTTCTCGGCGGTGCTCGTCGGCCGCGTTATGGCAGGTTGGAGTCTGCAGCGCGCGACGTCCGATGCCATGCGTGTGGTGGCTGAGCTTATCGAGCGCAATGCCGACCAAGAGGACAAGTCCGCCGGCCTGCCCATCGAGGCCTGCCTGGATGTGATTGACCATGAGTAATGCTGGCGAGGGCGGCGCCAAGCCTGTGGGCGAGAACAAGCCGCTCGGCGCGCCGCGGGGCAAGCGGCCGCGTATCCGCGTGAGCTGCGTGGACCAGCTGGGTGCGTGTCGCTGCCACCATGGCCACAAGCCGGGCGACGTTTTTGACTTTGACCGAGATCGCGGCAAGATGTGCGCCATGGCCTGCCATGTGGGCTTTCCCTATATCGATATCCTGCGCTATGGCGGAACCGTGCCTGGCAACGAGCCCGGTACGGCAAAGTTCTGCTGTCCCGAGGTCGATACGCTGAACGTCTGGCTTGCCGAGATCGTCGACGAGTAGTCGAGCGCAATGTGACAAAGGGACAGTCCCTTTGTCACATTCGCCGGTGGTGTTCCTTCTATTGTGCTTGTAATCTCAAATCTCTGCATTTCATCCGATTTTAGGTTCTAAAAATTCTACGTTTTATCGATAATCAAGCGTATAAAACTTTGCATTTCATTTGATGACACTGAGGGGAGAGCCTATGCTGCGCAGGAAAATAGCGGCAGAGCTGGAGCGCTGGCTGAAGTCTGTCGAGCAAAAGGCCTTATTCATTACGGGTTCTCGCCAGATCGGCAAAAGCTATTCGATTCGCGCATTTGGCAAAGCCAACCATGCAACCTACATCGAGCTTAACCTCATGGAAAATCGCCAGGCAAAAGATGCTCTTCTCGAGGCGCGGGATGCCGATGATTTCATCAGCAGGGTGACGCTTCTTTCGGGAAAGTCGATTGCACCAGGCAAAACGCTCGTGTTTATCGATGAGGTCCAAGAGGCCCCCGACATCATGACGATGGCAAAGTTCCTTGTTGAGGACGGGAGGTGCCGCTGGGCGTTTTCGGGGTCAATGCTCGGGACTCAGTTCAAGGGCGTCAGGTCCTATCCCGTGGGGTATGTCCACGAGCTTAGGATGTTCCCGCTCGATTTTGAGGAGTTTTGCTGGGCAACCGGGGTGAGCGAGGGGGCTCGCCAAACGATACGTAACGCGTGTATCAGCGAGAGGCCCATTCCTGATTACATTCATGACGCGATGATGGCAAACTTCAGGACCTATACCGTTGTCGGCGGAATGCCGGAGGTCGTGCAGCGTTTCCTTGACACGCAGGGCGACCTTGCCTCTGTTCGTCAGCTACAGTCAGAGCTCAACGAACAGTACCGACGGGATATTTCCAAGTATGCAAGCGGGCGTGCCCTTCAGGTGCAGAGCATCTACGATCAGCTCCCCATTATGCTTGAGGGCGAACACAAGCGTTTCGTGCTCAATTCCATTGACCCCAAGGCGCATTATGAGAAGTACCAGCGAGATTTTGTCTGGCTTGTCGATGCCGGCGTTGCTCTCAAAGCCGATATCGTAACCGAGCCAAAGTCGCCCCTGCTCAAGACGGCACGGCCATCGCAGTTCAAGCTATACCAATCGGATACGGGCATGTTGATGGCGCGCTACCCCGTTGGAGTCGCCCAAGCGGCGTATCTTGATAGCAAGGAGCCCAATCTGGGCGGCATTTACGAAAACGTGGTGGCCCAGCAGCTGGCTGCCCAAAATCGCCAGCTTTACTACTATCAGACAAAAAAGCGCGGTGAAGTGGACTTTGTGGTCGACGGACCGGATGGGACGGCTGTTCCGATCGAGGTTAAATCGGGCTCCTATTACCACGCGCACGCTGCGCTCGGTCATGTGCTTGATACGGCTGAATATGGCGTAAGGCTCGGGATTGTTTTCTCGAGAGGCAACGTTGAGCGCAACGGAGCGGTTCTCTATTTGCCGCTATATGCGACCTGGGCCCTTTCGGATGTTTTGGGCGACTCCTGCGCCGAGGGGATAAAGCTGGAGGTCAAGCCGGTCTAGGGCCGGTCCCGGATGTGGCAAAGGGACAGTCCCTTTGTCACATTCATGAGTGTGGATTTTCTCCCACCGAGATAACGAGCGTGGATTTTCTCCCGTTTAGAGCGCACTCGAACGCTCAAAGTGGGAGAAAATCCACGCTCGTTTTATGCCGATGGCGTGGCCCGTGTGCCCGCGCCGCCCGAGCGCCTACGGCTGCTCGAGCATGGCGGTGCAACCGGCGAGTACATCGCGGTAGGTGGCGTCGAAATTGCCGGTGTACCAGGGGTCGGCCACGTCGCCGGGGCGATCGGTCCAATCGAGCAGGCGCGAGATCTTGCCATCGGGGTCCTTCCCAAAAATTCGGTACAGGGCGCGGGCATTCTCGTCGTCCATATAGACAATGTGGTCCCAGTCGCCATACTCCGCGCGACGCACCTGACGTGCGCGATGTGCGACGACGGGAATCCCGACCTCGCGTAGCTTGGCAACGGTACCGTGGTGTGGCGGGTTGCCGATCTCCTCGGTCGAGGTCGCCGCGGAATCGATGGCAAACTCCGCCTCGCGCCCAGCGCGGCGCACGAGCTCGGTAAACACCGACTCGGCCATCGTCGAGCGGCAGATGTTTCCATAGCAGATGAACAGTACACGTTGCATATGCGGTTTCCTTTCGATCGCCATCATCGAGCTCGAGTATCGCATCTACGCCTGCGCCATCGCCCTCTTGCGTTCCCAGCGAGCCAACTTAATCGTCACCAGCGTGAGCGCCCAGGCCACAAGCGAGAACACGGCACCGACCGCGCCTACATATGCAATGCCAACTCCGCTTACCACGGCGCCGCCCACTGCGGTGCCAAACGAGATGCCGACGTTAAACGCCATGGGCTCAACCGAACTTGCGAGTACCATCGACTTGGGGTGGCGGCTTCGTGCCACATCCATAAAGTGTGTGATGCACGACACCGAGAACAGGTACATGAGCAGCGCCAAGCTAAAGACAAAGACCAGCGCGAGCGGCATGGTGCCGCCCAAAGCAAACAGCCCGAGTAACGCCGCAGCCTGCAGCACAAACGTCACAAGCAGCGCCTTCATGCCAAAGCGCGCATCGATCCACCCGCCCAGGATGTTCGAGATCAGGCAGAACACGCCGTAGGCCATGAGCGTGGTGCTGGCTTCGACCGTGCCCATGCCCAGCACCTGCTCAAGATAAGGCGTCACGTAGCCGTAGAACACATAGACCGAGCCCACGCCAAACAAGAAGATGAGCATGCCGGTAATGATACTCGGCTCGCGTAGTAGCCCCGCCTGCTCGCGGAAGGTGGCGGGCTCATCGGTCTGCCCGGCGCGAGGCATAAACGCCACGAGCGCGCTGCAGATCAAAACGGCAAAGGTCAGCGTGCCGTACATGGCCACGTGCCAGTCGAGCGTGTCGGCCACAAACTTGCCAATCGAGGTTACAAAGACCATTGCCACGGAAAACGCACCATATACCACCGAGATGGCAAGCGAAGTTTGCTGCGGGGACAGCAGCTCGGGGATGTACGTCACGCCCACGGCGAGCAGTGCGCCCGAGACGGAGCCCAGGATGATGCGCGAGATGAACAGCACCTGGAAGTTGGGCGTCAACGCCATGACCAAGTTGCCGAGCACAAAGACGATGCTGTAGCACACGAGCAGCTGGTAGCGGCGAAAACGCCCCGTGCTGAGCGCGAGCACCGGCGTCGCGATAGCGTAGACCAGTGCGAACACGCTAATAAGTTGGCCTGCGGTGGCAAGCGATACGCCGAGTTCCGTTGCCAAGTCACTTTCGATGCCGATGACCACGAACTCGGAGCAGCCGAGCGAGAATCCCAACAGCACGAGCAGCGCCAGGCAGAGCTTGGTGCGCGCGGGGGAGAGCGCGGCGGCGGTTGACTTACTTTTAGGCGTGGTTGCGGCGGTCAAGGTTGTCACTCCAATGTCGCATGAATAAGCGGGATTCAATCCCTGCAACTCTAACAGAATGTGACGAAGGGGCAGTCCCTTTGTCACATTCGCGGCGTGGCTGCCGCCTAAACCGTCACAACATTCGATGAAAATCTCGAAAACGAGGAAAAACGTCGAATGTTGTGACGGTTTTCGTGTCCGGCGCGGGTGAGCTTCGGTGCCGTCTGGGGGTATAAGACTAGCGAGTGTTTATTTGCGAGGCCTAAGGGGCGCCCCGTATGGATATCGATAACTTTGAATGGTGGTATAGCGAGGGCGAGGCTCCGGACGAGGGGTGGGACGAGCCTACGCCGCGTGGCGTGTCGAGCGACGAGGACGAGACCGGCAACGACGTCGCCGCCGACTCGGACGCCGCCCTCGACCCTGTCGAGCCCCTGACCTTCGAACAAGCTTGGGCCCAGGCCGAGGCAGACGAGGCCAAGGCTGACGCTACGGCCACACTCGGTGAGCCGGCGGACATGTCCATCTCGCCGGCCAAGACCCCGCAGCCGCGCCATAACATCGACCCCGACAGCACGGCATCCTTCAGTATTCTCGACGTGCCCTCGCAGGGTGCTCAGGCGCCCGCGCCCACACGTCGTCCCAATCTGTCTCGCGAGGAAGATGCAGGACGTCGCTCTCCGCTCGGCCCCATCCTTATCGCCTTCATGGCCGGCGTTATCGCATGCTCGGTAATTGGAAACGTCTGGAGCCATGTTGAACAACAGCGAAAAGACGCCGCCAAGGTCGAGATGTCTATCGAGCAATCGCTCGGCCGCACGCGCTCGGTACATGTGTCGGTCGAGGTCAAGGACGGCGCGACGTGGGACACCGCGCGCGGCGACAGCCAAATGCTCATCCACATCGTGGGGCGCACGCTCAAAGGGCAGACGATTGACGAGTATCAATACGTCAATTCCGCTGGTGACGGCATCGAACTTAAGCCCGGCGACTACGAGCTCACCGTCGATGAACCGCCCGTCGCCACCGACGGCACGCGCTTCCGTGCCTCAAAGCGCATGGTCCCCGTGAGCTTTAACTCACAGGCGCCCGACACGGTCGACACCACACCGCAGGGCGGGTTCGACCTTTACGTGGATACCCAGTAGGTGCTCGCCGCTCATTCCGCTATGACTACTCAATAATCGCCTGCTGTCCCGTCCCGCCGCCAAGAGTGGGACAATAGCCCTCGACACTATTGTTTACTTTTGGAGGAAGTAGCATGTCCACCGTCACTACCATCAAGCGCGGCGGCCTTACCGCGGCCATCGATTCCATGGGTGCCCAGCTCACGAGCCTTGCTCTCAACGGCAACGAGTATCTGTGGCAGGGTGACCCCGCCTTTTGGGGCAAGCACGCGCCCATCCTGTTCCCCATCGTGGGCTCACTGCGCAACAACACGGCGACGTCTGCGGCTGGCGCCTGCGAGATGCCGCGCCACGGCCTCGCGCGCATCGTCGAGCACAAGCTGGTCGAGGTCTCCGAGGACGGCTCGTCCGTCACCTACGAGATCACCGACACGCCTGAGTCGCTCAAGGCTTTCCCCTTCCACTTTAAGCTCAACATGACCTATGCCCTAACCGGCGACGCCACGCTCACGCAGACCTTTGCCGTCACCAACACCGGCGACGTGGACCTGCCGTTCTCGGTGGGCGGTCACCCTGCATTTAACGTGCCCGCCCCCGGTGCCGAGGACGAGGTATTCGAGGATTACGAGCTGGCGTTTACCGAGGCTTGGACCAACGAGGCCCCCGTCATCACGCCCGATGGCCTCATGACGTTCGAGGGTAGCTACAAGGCTCCCGATAACTCGGACGTGCTGCCCATCACGCACCGCAGCTTCGATAACGATGCCATCATGTTCACCGATACCCCAGGCTCCACGCTCACGCTGCGCGGCCGCAAGTCGGGCCACGGCGTCAAGATCGACTTTGAGGGCTTTAAGTACATCGGCGTGTGGTCTGCCGCCAACGACGCCCCGTTTGTGGCGCTCGAGCCCTGGACCGGTCACACCACCATGGACACCGAGGACGACGTCTTTGAGCACAAGGTCAACACCATTACGCTGGCGCCGGGCGAGACGGATGTCCGCAGCTTTAGCGTCACTTTGCTCTAGAGGTTCCGCCGTTCTGACGAACGGCGGACCGGTCGACGCTGCGCGCCACCCAGAGCGACAATTTGTCATTCAAAAGGCAAGGTATGACCAGAAGGTCTATGCCTTGCCTTTTTCATGCCTAGTCGTTGGGGACGTTCTTGTTTGACTAGTCGTTTAAGAACGTCCCCAACGACTACCAATCGTTTTCGGTTCGTAAACTTGCATATATGCATTTATATATGCATTTGCTGGAGGTAGCGCTGAGCGGTATCCTGTTAAGTCGTCAGCATACGATTCAACAGGGAAGGCAGATTATGCATTCTCCCCATCAACGCGACGCGCATCCACAGCCGGTATGCAGCCGTCGCATCTTTTTGGGTAGCGCTCTCGCTGCGAGCGCTACTGTCGTCGCCGGCGCACTTGCCGGTTGCCAGCGCCCCTCCACGCTGGAAGTAGTTCAGCCCACGACGGGTGGCGGTCGCGACGACCTGTCCGATTCCGTTATCGGCAAGGATAAGATCCGCATTGGCATGGAGGCGGCCTACGCCCCGTACAACTGGCAGGTCTCCGAAGCCAGCGAGTACACCATCCCCATCGACAACGTGCAGGGCGCCTATGCCGATGGCTATGACGTGCAGATCGCCAAGATCGTCTGCAAGGCCCTCGGCGGCGAGCCCGTTGCCGTCAAGCAGAGCTTCTCGGGTCTTATCGATTCGCTCAACAACGGCCAAATCGACCTCATCATCGCCGGTATGAGCGCCACGCCCGAGCGCGAGGAGTCCGTCGGCTTTTCCGATCCGTACTTCATTGGCTACTTTGGCCTGTTCGTAAAAGAGGGCTCGCCCTACCAAAACGCGACCAAGCTCAGCGACTTTAGCGGCGCTACGGTGCTCGGCCAAAAGGACACCATGCTCGACACCGTCATCGACGAGATCCCGGGCGTTGTGCACAAAAATCCGGTCGATTCGGTTCCCACAGTGTTTTCGAACCTGCTGCAGGGCACGTGCGACGCCGTGACCTACAACACCGAGAACGAGAAGGGCTATATGGCCCAAAATCCGGGCATTGTCCCTATTCATTTTGCCGAGGGCGAGGGCTTTAAGCAGGAGGTCGCGGCAAATGTCGGTTGCCGCAAGGGCTCGGACAAACTGCTTAAGCTCATCGACAAGGCACTCAAGGGCATTAGCCAAGAGGAGCGCGACCAAATGTGGGACGCGTGCCTCGACCGTCAGCCGGCATAGGGAGGCAGCATGAAAACCATCAATCGTCTGGCCTCCTTTATCAAGGCCGACCACCGTTATGTGTACCTGGGCACGAGCGTTATCGCGGCGCTCGGCCTGGCGTTTAGCCAGCGCAACCCCACGCCGCTGAGCTTCTTGGCGCCTACGGGCGTGTTCCAAGATTGTCTTTGGGCGATTCTTTGGGCCTGGCTCGTCGTGTCGGCGGCGGCGCTCGTCACCAAACTCATGCATTGGAGCGATTATCGCGAAAAGTCGCCGTTCGCATCTGAGCGTTTCCGTCGTGGAGCACGCTTAGGCAGCTACGTCGTGGTCGCCATCGCGGCAGTTTTCTTTATCGACCGCTGCGTCATGTCGTTTATCGATCTGGTGCAGGTGAGCATTGTCTCGGATTCCAACCCCAGCGACTTTTTGTCGAGCCTGGTCTACATGACCTACAAGAGCGGCGACTTCTTCATTCGCGGTATCGAGATCACCATCGCGCTTGCCACCTTCGGCACTGTCATCGCATTCTTCCTGGCACTGCTCTTTGTGTTCCTGCGTATTCAGACGTTCGACCGCGTGGACAACGACCTGGTGCGCTTCTTTAAGAGTATCGGCCGCGGCTTTGCGACCGTCTACTCCACCATCGTGCGCGGCACGCCCATGATGGTCCAGGGTCTGCTCATCTATTACGCGGGCTTCACCGTTTTGCGCGGCATGGGCTTCGAGACCGCCCAGGCCAACCAGATCTGGAGCACCTTTACCGCTGGCCTCGTCACCATCTCGCTCAACTCCACCGCCTACATGATGGAGGTCCTGCGCGGCGGCATCGAGTCCATCGATCCCGGCCAGGCCGAGGCAGCACGCTCGCTGGGCCTGTCGCAGTGGCAGGCTATGCGCAAGGTCGTGTTCCCCCAGGGCATTAAAAACGCGATTCCGGCGCTCACCAACGAGCTCATCATCAACATCAAGGATTCGTCGGTGCTTTCGGTCATCGGCGTGTTTGACCTCATGTACGCCACCACCACCGTCGCCGGCGTGTACTACCGCCAGATGGAGGTCTACTGCGTGGCGCTCGTGGTCTACCTGATCCTGACGCTCGTGGCGAGCCGCCTGCTCGAGGCCTTTGGCAAAAAGCTTGGCGCCGAGGCTCCGGTCACGCTGCCCAGCTCCAACTAGGCTCAAGACGAGGAGAATCATCATGGCAGATACCGCCATTACCGGCGTTGCGGCCGCCGCACAGACCAATGAGCCGCTCATCCGCGTCGAGGGCCTGCGCAAGAGCTTCGGTTCGCTCGAGGTGCTCAAGGGCATCGACCTGTCCGTTAACCCCGGCGAGGTCGTCACCATTATCGGCGCCTCAGGCTCGGGCAAATCGACCTTTCTGCGCTGCCTCAACCTGCTCGAGACTCCGGACGCGGGCCATATCTGGTTCCACGGCCAGGACCTCACGGCCGAGCGCTGCAACATTAACAAGCTACGCGAGGACATCGGCATGGTGTTCCAGGGCTTTAACCTGTTCAACAACATGGACGTGCTCGACAACTGCACGCTTGCGCCCGTCACGCTCAAAAAGATGAGCAAGGCCGAGGCCGAGAAGGTCGCGATGGAGCATTTGACGAGCGTGGGGCTCGAAAAGTTTGCGCATGCCGCCGTGGGTCGCCTGTCCGGTGGCCAAAAGCAGCGCGTGGCCATCGCGCGCGCCCTGTGCATGAATCCGCAGATCATGCTGTTCGACGAGCCGACCTCCGCACTCGACCCCGAGATCGTGGGCGAGGTGCTCGAGGTCATGCGCAAACTCGCGGCCGACGGCATGACCATGGTCGTCGTCACGCACGAGATGGCCTTTGCCCGAACCGTGTCCGACCGCGTGGTCTTTATGGACAAGGGCGTGGTGCTCGAGGATGCCGCGCCGGCCGAGCTCTTCGGCAACCCCAAACACCAGCGCACCCGCGAGTTCCTCTCGCGTTATCTCGAGGACAAATAACCGACCGCAAACGCTTATGTGGCAGGGCCGCTCCGGTGGGGCGGCCCTCGTCATCACAATCGAAAGGATGTCATGGCCGAGGTTTGGCGCTTCTTTGCGCATGAGGACGATTTTGCCGATTTGGATGAAACTGGCGCGTGCGAGCGCCTGGGGCGCGTGCTGTCGTTTCCGACCATCTCGAGCATGGATGCCGAGGCGGTGGACTGGCAGCCGTTCGACGACCTGCGCGCCTATATGCAGCAGGCCTGGCCGCACGTATTTGCGGCGGGCGAGGTCGAGCTTATCGACCATTCGCTATTGGTGACACTTAGCGGTTCCGACCCTGCCCTCAAGCCCGTTATGCTCATGGGCCACATGGACGTGGTCCCCGTGGTGCCGGGTACCGAGGCCGACTGGACGCACGCCCCCTTTAGCGGGCACGTGGACGACACCTACATCTGGGGCCGTGGAGCGATCGACATGAAGGACCAGGTCGCAGGCATTCTCGAGGCTGTCGAGTATGCGCTGGCGCACGGTTGGCAGCACGAGCGCACGCTGTTCCTGGCCTTTGGCCAGGACGAGGAGACGACGCAGTACGGTGCAGGCGCCATCGGCCGCGCGCTCGAGGAGCGCGGTGTTGAGCTCGAGTTCCTGATCGACGAGGGCGACTACCGCATCGTTTCGGATGCCGAGTACAGCGCGGGCGAGGGTTGGCTCATGCACGCCGACCTCGCGGAGAAGGGCTATGCCGATATCGTGCTCAAGACGAAGAGTGAGGGTGGACATTCTTCTAACCCCTACGGCGGCACGTCGCTCGAGGTGCTCAGCCGTGCCATCACCGCAATCTGCGATATCGAGTGGCCGACGCGCGTGACCGACTTGCTTGCCGCCCAGCTCGTCGAGCTGGGGCTCTACACGGCGGATGAAATTGCCGCCAACGGGGGCGCCATTGTCCGCGATTGCCTCGCCAGCAAGAAGCTCTATCCGCTGGTGACGACCACCTGCGCACCCACGCAGATCGAGGGTGGCAGCACCGGCGCCAACGTAATGCCGCAGGATATGTGGGCCAACATCAACTTCCGCATGCTCGAGGGCACGAGCGTGGCCGACGTTGTGGCGCGCTGCCGTGAGGCGGTTGCCGGGGCGGACCTTGCCGGTCGTGTCGAAGTGGAGCTAGGCCCCGGCAGCTCCGAACCCTCGCCGTCCCTGCGCATCGGTGGCCCCGGCCTCGAGGCGGTTCGCTCCATCGCCGCCCGCTATTTCCGTGATCCAAAGGGGACGGAGGAAAATGGATCATTCGAGCCAGTGGCAATTGTGCCCTCGACCGTGATCGGTGCGACCGACGCTGCCAACTACCAGCACATTTGCCCTGAGTGCATTCGCTTCTCGGCCTTTGTGGCTGATGACGACGAGTGTGATCGCGGCGTCCACGGCACCAACGAGCGCATCACCCGCCGCGCCTACCTCCAGGGCATCCGCTTCCTCGTCGCTCTACTCCAAACGCTCTAGCCAAAAAGCAAGCTCTTGGTGCAATGGGGTCAGGTTTGTTTGCACCAATCCGTGCGGGTTATATGCAGGTTTGCCTGCGCACGCTATCATGTATGGGTTAGACCGCAACTATGTACCCCATACGCGAAGGGATGCGCATGTATCTGAAGATCGACATGTTCTAGCCGGGCTTACCCCCGCAGTGGCGCCGCGCGCCCCATCAACTCTGCCGATTTTCACCTTCACGTATATAAAGGAGTCCCGCCATGCGCGACAAGCTCGAAAAGATCATCAAGGCCTACGAGGAGCTCGAGAAGAAGCTCTCCGACCCGGCCGTCGCCTCCGATATTAAGGAGTTCACGCGTCTCAACAAGGAGTACGCGCACCAGTCCGACCTCATCGCGGCCTCGCGCGAGTACATCGGCGCGCTCGATGACATCGAGGCCGCCAAGGAAATGCTCCACGATACCACCGATGCCGATGAGAAGGAGATGCTCCAGATGGACATCTCCGAAAACGAGGCCAAGCTTCCCCAGCTCGAGGAAGACATTAAGTACATGCTCATCCCGAGCGACCCCAACGACGACAAGAACACCATCGTCGAGATCCGCTCTGCCGCCGGTGGCGACGAGGCGGCCATCTTTGCCGGCGATCTGTACAAGATGTACCAGCGCTTCTGCGAGTCGCGCGGCTGGAAGACCACCGTACTCGACTCCAGCCCCAGCGAGGCCGGCGGCTTTAAGTCCATCGAGTTCAAGGTTGAGGGCGACCGCGTCTACTCCGTCATGAAGTACGAGTCCGGCGTGCATCGCGTCCAGCGCGTCCCCAAGACCGAGTCCCAGGGTCGCATCCAGACCTCCACGGCAACCGTCGCCGTGCTTCCCGAGGCCGAGGAGATCGACGTTCAGATCAACCAGTCCGACCTGCGCATCGATACCTACTGCGCCTCCGGCCCTGGCGGTCAGTGCGTTAACACCACCTACTCCGCCGTGCGCATCACCCACCTGCCCACCAACACCGTGGTGCAGTCGCAGGAGCAGCGTTCCCAGATCCAGAACCGCGAGGTCTGCATGCAGATGCTGCGTGCCCGTCTGTACGAGATGGAGCTCGAGAAGCAGCAGGCCGAGCTCGGCGCCGAGCGCCAGAGCCAGATCGGTCACGGCAACCGTTCCGAGAAGATTCGTACCTATAACCAGCCCCAGGACCGCGTGACCGATCACCGTATCGGCTTCAACTCCACCTACAACGGTGTCCTTCTGGGCGATCAGCTCGGCACCGTCATCGAGGCACTCGCCGCCGCCGAGCGAGCCGAGAAGCTGGCACAAGCAGGTAACGGCTCGACGCTGCAAACGCCCCTAAGCGGCAATCTGACGTTCAATCGTCGGTCGCGTACCGAAGTACGCTTCCCTCCTCTTTCACGTCACCTTGTCTCAAATGCGACCCGCTCGCTGTCCGTCCTCTGCCTGCGGCGTTGCCTTGCTCCGGATGCGGTATGCTCAACCTGCGGCGCCTTAGAGGTAGTCATTGGGGACGTTCTTAAATGACTAGGTTGGGCTTATTGCTTTGAGATGTTATTCAATCGTCTTTGATAGACTTTAAGCTGTCTACCTGCTGAAAGCAATTAACGGTATGCATCTGCAATTGAAAATATTGCTCGAGAAATTGTCCAAGAAGTCGCGGGGTGATTTTTGACGCGTCGCGCGTCAAGCGATGTGGCAAGCGTTTGGTTAGATATTGGTCAGGTTAGGGGCAACCTTGCCAAAAGCTTGACGGATGCAGATATGAACGTCGACGAATGAACACTTTGGACGGGGCCAAACCAAAAATCTGGGCTGATTCTCGATAATCGCCTTCAATCGTCTCTTGCCAAGCGCTGGCCTCGCGTACAATCTGCTCCGACATTCGCGCGCCGCCTGGCGCTTAAGAGGGGAGGACCCCATGGCAAACGAGATCTGGACCATCAAGCGTTGTCTCGAGTGGACCAAGGAGTACCTGGCCGAGCGCGGTGAGGAGCATCCCCGTCTTTCTGCCGAATGGCTGCTGTGCGCAGCCACGGGTCTGGCGCGCATCGACTTATATATGCGTATGGACGAGACGCTCGATGCGGCGCAGCTCGAGACCATGCACGCGGCGGTCGTCCGCCGCGCCAAGGGCGAGCCGCTGCAGTACATCACCGGCAGCACGCAGTTCCGCATGATCGACGTCGCGTGTGCCCCCGGCGTACTCATTCCGCGTCCCGAGACCGAGATGCTCGTCGAGGAAGTCCTCAATTATCTGGATGCCGAGGTGCTGAGTCCCGAGGCTGCCGCCCGTCAGCGCGTTGAGCTGCCCTGGAACGATGAAGTCGAGCAAGCGCGCAAGGCCGAAGCCGCATTGGCCGACGAGCGAGCGACGGCCGAGCGCCGTGCCGCCAACCTCACAGCTGCCGACGAGGCGGCGTTGGGTAGCGATGTACTGGGCAGCCGCGCCTATGCCGAGGAACTGGCCGATCGCGAGGCCGAGGAAGCCGCCGCGCAGGCAGCAGAGACCGAGGCCGAGGAGGCCGCTGAGCCCGAGCTCGACGAATACGGCATCGCCATCGAAGGCGCCGACCACGAGGCGTCTCTGACGGAGGATGCCGCCGCGCCCGCTCCGGTCGAGCCCCGCACTGCCCGCGTTCTCGAGGTCGGCTGCGGCACGGGCTGCATCTCGCTTTCCCTTGCCTGGGAGCGCCGTGGGCATGTCACCTGCACCGCTACCGATATCGAACCGCGTGCCATCGACCTGGCCACCAAAAACCGCGACGCGCTCGGGCTTACGTCCGATGAGGTCGCCTTCAGCCTCACAAACCTGGTGAGCTCTATCCCCCGCGAGGAATGGGGCACCTTCGACGTGCTCGTCTCCAACCCGCCCTACATTCCGACTGACGTCATGCGCTCGCTACCGCACGAGGTCAAGGACTTCGAGCCCGATTTGGCGCTCGAGGGCGGTGCCGACGGCCTTGATATCTTCCGCCGCCTGCTCAATGCGGCGCCCTATATGCTGCGCGCCGGCGGCCTGTTTGCCTGCGAGCTCTACGAGGGCGCCCTCGACGCCGCCGCCGAGCTCTGCCGCCAGGCGGGTCTCTCGGACGTGCGCATCGTCCGCGACCTCACCGATCGTCCCCGTATCGTTCGAGCCATCGTCACCGAGCCCAAACAGCGCCAGTAATATTTATTAACTGGTTAGCAAAAATTATAAAGTAGTTTATAATTAGGACGGCTGAAAGAGGTCGGCCCATGCAACCTCCTACCTTTCGGGAAATCATTGCCCTACTCAAGCACGATGGATTCGTGAAGGTCGCGCAAGTCGGTAGTCATGCTAAGTATGTTTCTGGTGACCGCGTTGTCACCGTGAACGGTTCTGGTGGTGATCGACCAAAGAAGGGCACGTGGGCAAGTATTCGTCGCCAAGCTGGATGGTAGTTGGAGGCAAAATGAGGCAGCGATTTACCTATGACTGCGTTCTCATAAAAGAAGACGACGGTTACTGCGCTGGCTTCCCGCAGATTCCCGGCGCCTTTGCCGATGGCGATACGCGCGAAGAAGCGATTGCCCATGCCACCGAGGCACTGATGGCGTTTTTGGCCGACGACCTCAACAACGGTTTGACTCCGGCAGGGTACGAACGCTTGGCCGAGGTCGTGACCCTTTCAGTCGAAATCGACCACGAGGACGCTCGGGAAGCGGCGTGCCGAACATTTAAAGACGCAGCGCTGGACCTCAAAGTTTCCGCTCCGCGGATTACCGCGCTGGTCAAAGCCGGAAAGCTCGATGTTGAACTCGTCGACGGCCGTCGGATGATAACGATAGACAGCATCGAGCGCTACGCCGCCCAAGAACGCCACGCCGGCAGGCCAAAGAAGTTCGTCGCAGTCCAATAACCCCCTCACTTTCACCGACTACTAGAGCCGCTCACCAAACCAACATGCGCTCTGGGCAAATAGGTTGAACGTTTCGTGCGAGAATGCCCCACAGTAAACAAACTTTCACCAGAGCGTAAGGGGCTGGCATACACATGCAGACGGTCTATCGGGTATTCGAGGGAGCGCGTGAGCCGCATCGGCTCGCCGTCGAGCGTACGGCCGAGCTACTCGGTCGCGGTGGCCTGGCGCTTATTCCAACCGAGACGGTCTACGGTGTCGCCGTGGCAGTCAACGCCTTCTCGGATGCCGTTCCACAAGATACAAGTGAACCTCTGCCGTGGCCGCGCGATCCGCAGGTCACCGTCAACGGCGCCGCGGTCCCCGCACTCGGTACCGGCTATCGTCGTATCTTTACCCTCAAGCAGCGCGAGCTCACGCAAACGGTTGCCTGGCTGGTTGATGATGCCGAGGCACTCGATCGCTATGGCGTGGATATCCCTCATGAGGCCCGCGTGCTCGCCCGACGATGCTGGCCGGGTGCCCTGACTATCGTGGTCAAGGCGGCCCCCTGCGTGCCGACCTTTATGCGCGCCGCCGACGACACGGTGGCACTTCGCGCTTCGGCCTCGCCCGTGGTGCAAGCGCTCATCCGCGCCTGCGGCAGCCCTCTTGCCTGCACCAGCGCCAATACGCACGGCGCGCCCGCGCCGGCAAGCTTTGCCGACGTTGAGGACCGTATTCTGGAGGGGGTTGATCTGGCCGTCGACGCGGGCGAGACCCCGTGCCGCGACGCTTCGACCATCGTGACGTTTAAGCATGGCGAGCTTCAGATCCTGCGCCAAGGCGCACTTCCCGCATCAGAGATCGAGCGGGTCCTGTCCGACCCGATGCAATAGAAAGGTGTAAGCGATGTCGTTGAATCTGGGCAGCCTGGGCATGGAAGATGCCTCGTTTAACTTTGGCGGTTCCTACATCATGGCGCTCGACTGCGGCACCACCTCGGTGCTCGCGACCATCGTCGACGAGTACGGCTGCATTGTCGCCCAGGCACGTCGTAGCGTCAAAACCAGCTTCCCGCGCCCCGGCTGGGTGGAGCAGGATCCCACGGAGGTGCTTGCCAGCCAGATCGGCGTGATGATGGAGGTCCAGTTTAAGAGCGGCATCCATTCCGATCGCATCGCCGCCATCGGTATCTCCAACCAGCGCGAGACCACGGTGGTGTGGGACCGCGTGAGTGGCCAGCCTATCTACAACGCCATCGTGTGGCAGTGTCGCCGCACCGCCTCGACAATCGATAAACTGGCCGAGCAGGGCCGCGAGGAGCTGGTGCGTTCCCGCACCGGCCTTACGCTCGACCCGTATTTCTCGGCCTCCAAGGTGCAGTGGATTCTCGACAACGTCGACGGCGCGCGCGAGAGCGCGGCAGCGGGCGACCTCATGTTTGGCACCATCGATACCTGGCTCATCTATAACCTCACCGGCGGCCAAACCTTCGCCACCGACTACACCAACGCCAGCCGCACGGCGCTTTTCAATATTCATACGCTGGACTGGGACGATGACCTGCTGGCTCTCTTCGACATCCCGCGTGCCATGATGCCCGAGGTCCGTTGGAGCGCCGGTGACTACGGCCGCGTAGCGAGCGACATCATGACCAACATGCCGCCCATCATGGGTGTGGCGGGCGACCAGCAGGCGTCGCTGTTCGGTCACTGCTGCTTCCATCCCGGCCAGACCAAAAACACCTATGGCACGGGCTGCTTTATGCTCATGAATACCGGCGACGAGATCGTCGAATCCAAGAATGGCCTGGTCTCCACCATCGGTATCGCTGCGGACGGCAAGGTCAGCTATGCGCTCGAGGGCTCTATTTTTGCCGCCGGCTCAACGATGAACTGGCTGCGCGACAACATGGGCGTTATCTCCAACGTATCCGAATCGGCACAGCTCGCCTCTTCGATCGGCGATAACGAGGGATGCTACTTTGTCCCCGCTTTTGCGGGCTTGGGTGCACCTTGGTGGGACGCGCACGCCCGCGGCATCGTATGCGGTCTGACTGGAGCTTCGACTCGAGCGACCATCGTGCGCGCCGCTTGCGAGTCCATGGCCTATCAGAGCTATGACGTGCTGCGTGCCATGGAGCAGGATGTGGGTCTTTCGATTGAGCGCCTGTCCGTCGATGGCGGTGCCTCGCGCAACGAGTTCATCATGCAGTTCCAGGCAGACTTGCTGGATATCCCTGTACTGCAATGCGAGACGGTGGAGACCACGGCAATCGGTGCCGCGTACTTGGCGGGTCTTGCGGTTGGGTATTGGGAGGATCTGGAGGAGCTGGAGCAAAACGCCCAGATCGTCAAGACGTTCCATCCCCATATGTCCGTTGAGCGTCGCGAGCGCAACCTGGACGGTTGGCACGATGCGGTCAGGCGTTCGCTCAGCACCACTCAGTAGGGTTGTGACGGAGCGTTCGATACAACAAACCGCTAAACTTATGCATGGCGGGCGGCGGCAACATCGCTGTGCGTCATGTCAGCAAGGTCGTTTTGCGGCCGCAACGAAAGGGGCATCAACCCATGACCGTTACCTACGATGCGTCCCGCGTGACGCTTGTCGACCATCCGCTCGTCCAGCACAAGTTGTCGATCCTGCGCGATAAGTCGACCGGCACCAACCAGTTCCGCCAACTCGTACGCGAGCTCGCGCTTTTTGACGGCTACGAGGCCATGCGCGACCTGCCCATGGAGGATGTCGAAGTCGAGACTCCCATCACCACTGCCACGTTTAAGCAGCTTGCCGGCAAGAAGCTCGCCATCGTCCCCATTCTGCGCGCGGGCCTTGGCATGGTCGACGGCATCCTCGACCTGGTGCCCTCTGCCCGCGTGGGCCACATTGGCATGGAGCGCGACGAGGTCACCCACGAGCCGCATGAGTATTACTGCAAGATGCCCAGGGATATCGACCAACGTATCTGCCTGGTCGTCGATCCCATGCTCGCCACGGGCGGTTCTGCCGAGATGGCTATCGGCTATCTGCGCGAGCGCGGTGTCAAGGACATTCGCATGCTGTGCATCGTCGCGGCCCCCGAGGGCCTCAAGTCGCTGACCGAGAAAGACCCCGACGTGCATATCTATACCTGCGCCATTGACGACCACCTCAACGAGGCCGCCTACATCGTCCCCGGCCTGGGCGATGCCGGCGACCGCATCTACGGCACGCTGTAGTCTCTGGGCCAAACCGGCTAACGTCGAAAATACGAAGAAACGGTGCGCGCGGACAAATAAAAGGCGACCGCGCTCACCCCTGTTAACGGACGTTTCGCCCCGCAGGGTACGGAAAAACGCGTTACCGTAGCTACGGGATAAAGAAGGTCTTAAGAAAACGTACAGCTGCGTATTAACCGTTTGTTTTACGGTTGTACTTTAGCGATTGGCTCGTACAATAGTCACCAATGTTTGGCGGGAACTGTCCTGTGAGGCGATAAAAAAAGGAAAGTGAGGACGCCAGTGTTTCAGATAGCCGATCTGCTCGCTATCGTTGCAGGTGCCATCGCGGGCGCGATTGCCTTCCTTCCCTTTGTCTTTACGCTCAAGCCGGTTCTTGACGATAAGCAGAATGCGGACATGCTCAAGGGTATGGTGAGTCTCGCGGTCTCGGCAATCGCGTTGCTTGTCTTTACCTTGATTGTGTTTGTGTTGTTCGGAGAGGCATTTCGCATGTTCCTCCTGGGCGAGGCGATCGGCTTCGTGGCCTTTATGGCCGCCTGCGCGGTTCGCGTCGCCAAGGCGCTGCGAGATCCTCATGAGGTCGAAAGGTAAGTCGTGGAAATTTTTGAAAAGCTGCCTGATGAGATTAATCATCTGGTCAGCGAGTTCAGCTCCACCCCTGTCGTGGGCGATCTGAGCTGCGGCATCACGCAGTACTCGTTTTGGCTGATCGTCTCCACGATCGTGCTCCTGATCGTCCTAGCCGTGTTCAAGAAGAAGCAGACCCTGGTTCCCAAGGGCTTCTTCGTCAACGGTTTCGAGTACATCATCGAGTACGTCGAGAACGATATCGGCAAGGGTGTCGTGGGTGAGAACTGGAAGAAGCACTTCCCATTCCTGTGCTCGCTTTTCCTGTTCATCCTGATCAATAACATGATCGGCCTGATCCCGGGAATGAAGCCCGGCACCGGCGCAATCGGCTCCACCGCCGCACTCGCCATTTTCGCCTTCGTGTACTTCATCTACTACGGATGCAAGGCTCACGGCGTGATCGGCTACATCAAGAGCCTCGCCCCGCAGGGCGTGAGCTTCCCGATGAACGTGCTCGTGTGGGTCGTCGAGCTTTTCTCGACCTTCCTGCGCCTCATCACGCTTGCCGTCCGTCTGTTCTGCAACATGTTCGCAGGACACGTGGTCATGGGTTCGTTCGCCATCATGGCGAGCATGTTCATGCAGCCGCTGCTTCAGCAGGTTTCCGCGGCCCACGCCGTCGGCGCCCTGCCTTCGCTTGCCTGGCTTGCCATCCTCATCCTGATCTACGCGATCGAGCTTGTGGTCGGCGCCATCCAGGCTTACGTTTTCACGGTCCTTACCGCCGTGTATGTCTCCGAAGCAGAGGAGGTCGCGGAGGAGGAGTAATCTTCCGTTCGCGCCTTAAAGGTAAGGCAATTCGTTAAACCGCCGGTGCCCGTACCCATGGAGCCCGGCAGTTATAAAAAGGTTATCCTGCGTGAAATAAGACACGCACGACAAAGGAGGAATCGTGGGAGTTATCGGTTACGGTCTCGGTGTTATCGGCGCTGGTCTTGCTATCGGCCTGTCTGCTCTGGGTGCTACGGGTGCTATGGCCCGTCAGCCTGAGGTCCAGGGCCGCGTGTTCACCGTCTTCATCATGGGCTCCGCCTTCGGCGAGGCTCTGGCTCTGATCGGCTTCGTTGTCGCGCTGATCGTTAAATAGCACGGAGCGTCAAGTATGAATCTTTCATCCCAGAAGAGCGCGATCGCACTCTCCGCGTCCGCGGCCGCGCTGCTCATGCCGGTTTCCGCGTTCGCCGAGGACGGCGCTGCCGGTGCGGACATCCTCATCCCTAAGATGGCGGAGTTCATCCCGGCGCTTATCGCCTTCCTGATCATCTGGATCGTGCTGGCCAAGGTCGCCCTGCCGGGCATCATGAAAACCATGGAGGAGCGCGGCAAGAAGATCGAGGAGAGCCTCGACGAGGCCGAGAAGACCAAGCAGGAGGCCATCGCCAAGCGCGCTGAGTCCGACTCGATCGTCACTGACGCCCGTCGTCAGGCTGCCGACATCGTTCTCGAGGCCCGTAAGGACGCCGAGTCCGAGCGCGCCCGTATCATCGAGGCTGCTCACAAGGAGGCCGAGGAGATCATCGCCAAGGCCCACACGACCGTCGAGGACGAGCGCAAGTCCATCTACGCCGGTGCCGCGAGCTCCATCGCCGACCTGTCCGTTGCCGTCGCCACCAAGATCGTGGGCGAGGCACTCGAGGACGAGTCCGAGCAGAAGAAGCTCATCGAGCGCTACATCCAGGAAGCAGGTAGCCTGAATGCCGACTAGCCGCTATCAGGACAAGGTGCTCGAGACCTACGCGCGCTCCCTTTTGGAAGCCGCCAAGGCCGAGAACCATGTGTTCGAGGACCTCGAGATGATCGAGCGCCTGGCTAGCGCCAGCCCCGAGATCATCGCCGTGCTCGACACCATGTCCAAGCGCGACCAGCTCGACCTTCTTCCCAAGGTGGCAGCTGCCTTTAAGTATGTTGCCGAGGAAGACGAGGATGTAGTGGGCGTGACCGTCACCACGGCGATCCCGCTCGACGACGAGCTGCGTCAAACCATCACTAAGAAATGCGAGCAGGACTTCGGCCGCAAGGTATTCCTTATCGAGCAGGTCGACCCGTCTATCGTGGGCGGCCTGGTGCTCGAGACCCGCGGCGAGCGTCGTGACATCTCCGTCAAGACGCAGCTGCGCATCGCGCAGGAGACCCTCGCAAACTCTGCTAATTCGTACGGAGGTGAAGCCTAATGTCCGAAACCCTCAATGCCCAGGATATCGCCAAGAAACTGCAGGAGCAGCTCACGAGCCTCTCCGCGACGGTCGATACGCATGAGGTTTCAACGGTCGACGAGGTAGGCGACGGCATCGCGCGCGTCTCCGGCCTCAAGAGCGCCATGGCAGGCGAGCTTCTGGAGTTCAAGAGCTCCGATACCGGTGAGACCGTCTTCGGCCTTGCTCAGAACCTTGACCGTGACGAGGTCGGCGCCGTTCTGTTCGGTGCCGTCGACTCCATCAAGGAAGGCGACGAGTGCCGCACCACTGGCCGCATTATGGATATCCCCGTGAGCCGCGCCATGCTCGGCCGCGTCGTCAATCCGCTCGGCCAGCCTATCGACGGCCTGGGTGACATCGTCGCCACGCATCGTCGCCCCATCGAGTTCAAGGCCCCCGGTGTCATCGATCGTACCCCGGTGTGCGAGCCGGTTCAGACCGGCCTGTTGGCCATCGACTCCATGGTGCCTATCGGCCGTGGTCAGCGTGAGCTCATCATCGGCGACCGTAAGACCGGTAAGACCGCCATCGCCATCGACGCTATCCTCAATCAGCGCGGCAAGGGCATGGTCTGCATCTATGTCGCCATCGGCCAGAAGGCCTCCACGGTTGCCAACATCCGCGAGACCCTCGCTCAGCACGGTGCGCTCGACTACACCATCATCGTTTCGGCCACCGCTGCCGATTCCGCCCCTATGCAGTACATCGCGCCTATGGCCGGTGCCGCTATCGGCGAGTTCTTTATGTACAACGGCGAGGACGGCAAGCCTGCCAGCGAGACCAACCCCGGCGGTCACGTGCTCGTCATCTACGACGACCTGTCCAAGCAGGCCGTGGCCTACCGTCAGATGTCGCTGACGCTGCATCGTCCGCCCGGACGCGAGGCCTATCCTGGCGACATCTTCTACCTGCACTCTCGTCTGCTCGAGCGTGCCGTCAAGATGTCCAAGAAGAACGGTTGCGGCTCCATGACGGCTCTGCCGATCATCGAGACCCAGGACGGCGACGTCTCGGCCTACATTCCGACCAACGTTATTTCCATTACCGATGGTCAGATCTA
Organism: Collinsella sp.; assembly: GCA_018376265.1. Taxonomy (GTDB): domain Bacteria; phylum Actinomycetota; class Coriobacteriia; order Coriobacteriales; family Coriobacteriaceae; genus Collinsella. Next base: position 2,026 of record JAHABQ010000023.1, on the reverse strand, counting down.
CCTGCAGTCCGAGCTCTTCTTCCAGGGTCAGCGCCCGGCAGTCGACGTGGGTATCTCCGTGTCCCGCGTCGGTGGCGATGCACAGACCAAGGCCATGAAGCAGGTCGCCGGCAACCTCCGTCTGGACCTTGCTTCGTACCAGGAGCTCGCCGGCTTTACGCAGTTCGGCTCCGACCTCGACGAGGCCACGCAAAAGCAGCTTACCCACGGCGCTCGCATGACCGAGCTCCTGAAGCAGCCGCGTTATAAACCGTTTGAGGTTGGCGAGCAGATCGTTACGCTGTTTGCCGGCAACGAGGGCTTCCTGGATGACCTGGAGATCGCCGACGTGCTGCCTTTCCGTGCCGAGCTTATCGAGTATATGGACAATGGCTTTGGCTCGCTGCTCGACAAGGTTCGCGCCAAGAAGATCGACGACGACACCAAGGCCGAGCTCTTGCGTGTCATTGGTGACTTCAAGCAGCAGTTCATGGCCAAACACCATGCCGACACGACTGGATCAGAGGAGAACTAAGCCCTATGGCCAACCTTCGCGACATTAAGAAGCGAATCTCCTCGGTTACCACGACCAAGCAGATCACGCGCACGATGGAGATGGTCTCTACGGCCAAGATCCGTCGTGCCCTCGATCGCTCCAAGCAGGCCGAGCCCTATAAGGAGGCGCTGACCGACGTCATGCTGACGGTTGCCGGCGACGCCTCCTGCTCGGGCACCGATCCCATGCTGCAGAAGCATGAGAGCGTCAAGCATGGCCTGATTGTCGTCATTGCTTCGGACCGCGGCCTTGCCGGCGGTTTCAATACGACGGTGGAGCGCACGGCCGAAAAGCTCGCCGCTTCTTGGGCGAACGATGGCATCGAGTGCGAGATCATCGCGTGTGGGCGTAAGCCGGCCACGTATTTCCGTGACCGCGCAAATGTCATCATGCATTTTGAAGGCAATTCCTCCGAGCCCGATTTCAATCAGGCTCGCATGATCTCCTCTCATATCTGCGATGCGTATCGTGCCGGTGAGCTTGACCGTGTCGAGCTTGTCTACCACCACGCCAAGAACCGCGTGGATCAGGAGCTTCGCGTCGAGCACTTGCTGCCGCTCGATCCCGAGATGATCGCTATGGCCCACGGTCCGCGTAAGAACGAGACCGACGCCCCTAAGCGCATCTCGTCCACGTTCGAGTTCGTGCCCTCTCCCGAGCATGTTCTCGGCAAGCTTGTACCGTCTTATATCCTGACGGTCATCTACCAGGCCCTGATCGATTCGGCGGCCGCCGAGCAGGGTGCGCGCCGCAAGGCCATGCACTCCGCGACGGAAAACGCCACCGCGATCATCTCGACCCTTACCCGCACGTATAGTCGCGTGCGCCAGGCTTCGATCACGACCGAGATCAACGAGATCGTCGGCGGAGCCTCAGCATTGGAGGAACAGTAATGGCTAATAACACCGTAAAGCTTGCGGTCGAGGAAGCCACCAAGAAGACGACTGCCGGTGATGGCCGCATCGTGCGTATCATCGGCCCTGTCGTCGACGTCAAGTTTGACGGCGCGGTGCCCCCGATCTACAACGCGCTCACGGTCGAGGCCGAGACCCCGATCGGTCACCTGAGCACGATCCTCGAGGTCGAGAGCCAGCTTCCGGGCGGCGTCGTCCGCACGGTCGCCATGTCCTCGACCGACGGCCTGCAGCGTGGTCTCATCGCCACCGATACCGGTGAGCCCATGAAGATGCCCGTTGGCCCCAAGACGCTCGGCCGCATTTGGAACGTCATGGGCAAGCCTGTCGACGGTAAGCCCATGCCCGAGGTGGAGGAGTTCTATCCCATCCACCATGCAGCGCCCCGCTTCGACGAGCTCACCACTAAGACCGAGATTTTCGAAACCGGCATCAAGGCCGTTGACCTGCTTGAGCCCTACATCCGTGGCGGCAAAACGGGTCTGTTCGGCGGCGCCGGCGTCGGCAAGACCGTTCTGATTCAGGAGCTCATCAACAACCTCGCCCAGGAGCACGGCGGCACCTCGGTGTTCACCGG
>JAHABQ010000052.1:0-3304 GCA_018376265.1 Collinsella sp. | reverse complement strand
CGAAACTGGAGAGGAGGTATTACGAGCTCCTGTGCGAATTGGAGAGAACGCTCCCGCAAACTGCCTCTTGACAACTTATAGGAGCGTCGGTTTTAATTTCACAAAATCCGGGATGGTCGAGGGTGTTCCGTTAAACGTAGTAGATTGCCACATTTCATGGCAGACGGTCCGGCTCGAGACCCAAGGCAGCCAGCCTCGAATGGACATTCTCGAAGTTGCGGTGGAATACGGACTGAATTGGCCCCTTTAAGGCAAAAACGCTCCGTATTTCACCGCAACTTATCGAGGGGATGGGTTTTAGATACGGCCAAGGTCGTAGGATCGAGCGGCTGCCTCGCCGGCACAGATGAGGTTGGTTGTGGCTTCTTGCGGATCGAGTGCCTGTTCCAGGCCCATGGGTTTGCGGCAAATCGGCAGTACAAGGTCGATGCCTTGCCCATACACCGCATCCAGGTTATCAGCGCGACCGCCCACGACAGCAATCACCGGCTTGCCATATCGCTTCGCACGACGGGCCACACCCACCGGCGCCTTACCGGCGGCGGACTGCTCATCCATATTGCCCTCGCCCGTTATGACCAGGTCGACATCGCGCACGCGCTCGTCAAACCCCACGAGATCGAGCACCGTCTCCACGCCCGAACGCAGCTCCGCCCCGAGCGCCAGCAGCGCGGCACCCAGGCCGCCTGCGGCACCGGCACCGGGCACTCCGAGCACCGAGCCAAATGTCCGAGCACCCTCGGGCACGCGCAACAATCCCTGAGCCCGCACCCCGGTAATTGCCGCATCGAGCAGGCGACCGTAGCCGACCATCCAGCTGTCGTACCCGCGCAGCGCCTCAGCGTCATCCGTCGGCAGGCCCTTCTGCCCGCCAAACACCGCCAGCGCACCGCGGCGTCCCACGAGCGGATTCTCGACATCCGAAAGCACAACGATACGAGCGCCGCTCAGTGCACGAAGCGCTGACGTCAAATCGATACTCGACACGTGTTCAAAGCCCGCAAGACCGGGGGCGACATCGCAGTCCTGATCATCGACCACACGCGCGCCCAGCGCCTGCAGCATGCCGGCGCCACCGTCGTTGGTGGCGCTGCCGCCCAGACCAATATAGAGTGTCTTTGCGCCCATGCGAACCGCGCGAAACATGAGCTCGCCCACGCCATAGGTTGTGGCCGCCAACGCCGCCGACTCCGTACAAGGCGAATACCCAATGCCGGCCGCCTCGGCCATCTCGATGACCGCGGACTCGCGCTCGACATCAACCAGCATCCGGGCAGACACGAGGTCGCCCAAGGGGCCTGCAACCTCGCAGGTCACAAGCTCGCCACCACGCGCGGCGATGGCGTCGAGCGTCCCCTCGCCGCCATCCGCCAGCGGCAACGCGGCCACCTGAGCATCGGGCCAAACGCGGCGCACGCCTTCGGCAACCGCCGCCTCCGCCTGCGCGCTCGAAACGCTGCCCTTAAAGGAATCAATCGCCAACAGCACACGGCGGGGCCGGCGGCACGCAGGACCAAAGTCAACCGCCGTGCCAGCATCTTCACCGGCACCTGCAAGCGCTGCGGCGTGAGCAGTGTGCGCTTCAAGATCAGCCCCACAACCGCAATCAGCGTCGCCCGCTCCGCGCAGACCGCCAAAATAGTTACTCAGCAGCTCGCGGCATTCATCCGCCAGGACCCCGGCCGTCACGTTAAACCGATGATTCAGGCGCGAATCGGCATTCAAATCGTATAGGGATCCCAGCGCGCCCGCCTTGGCATCGGCCGCGCCATACACACAGCGTCCAACGCGCGCGTTGACCATAAGCCCCGCACACATGCAGCAAGGCTCGAGCGTTACATAGACCGTGCAATCGGAAAGGCGCCAGCGGCCAAGCGCCTGGGCGGCAGCGCACAGGGCCGCGAACTCTGCATGAGCCGAAGGATCCTGATCGAGCTCGCGACGATTATGCGCCCGCGCGACAACCTCGCCGTCGCGCACCACTACGGCTCCGATGGGCACCTCGCCCACCGCCGCGGCGGCTCGCGCCTCGGCCAGCGCCTCGCGCATGAACTTCTCGTCGATTTCGGTGATCGTCATCGTTCGCCTTCCCTGTTGCAAATTCAAAACGATGCTATCATTACGACTCACGGAGAGATGGCAGAGCGGTTGAATGCGGCGGTCTTGAAAACCGTTGAGCGCGAGAGCGTTCCGGGGGTTCGAATCCCCCTCTCTCCGCCACTTCTAGTGATGCACCGGCGTCATGGTTCGCTCAAACAGTGCATCGACCACGTCGGCTATCTCAGGTCGACGTTCAAGATCGTGGCCCGATTCCCACCATATCGTGAAAAGACGAATAATACCGCCGGCGACAAACTCAGACGTCGTCTCGAGTGACACGGGGGCCAGGGCATCCTCGGCAAGCACGTTCATCACACGCTCGCGGATGGAGCGGGCAATGCGGTCGCAAATAACGTTGGTCAACATGCCCGACATGCTGCTTGCCAAAATGTTGTCCATGAGCCGCTCGTGCGTCAGAATCAAATCCATGGCATCGTCCAAAATCGCGTGCCGAAGCGCGCACGTCCTCGGCAGACACCGCGCCGGCCTCATCGGGCTGTTTTTGCGGCAAGCCCGACATGAGCTCATCGATATAAAAGGCAAAGTAATCGTTCTTGTCGCGAAAGTGCTTGTAGAACGTCGTGCGGCGAATCATGGCCCGGTCGCACAGCATGGCGACCGTCAGGTCCTCAAACCGATGCTCCTCGAGAAGCTCGGTGAAGGCATCGAACAGGGAGCGGTAGGTTTTCTTAATGCGAAGGTCCACTGGTATCGCCATCCTCAGGGCAAAGACAACACTCGTCAATCTGTCGCATATCTTACACCTGTACCTCGCGCGCTTTGCCCCGGTGCCGACCCCGCCGAAAACACAACGCTTACCGGAAAGTTCGGCACGGTAAAACGTTGCGGGTATACTAGTAGCGTTATACCAACGGCAGCTGGCGCATGCCGCCGCGGCCATTCGAAACGGAGACATCATGATTACCGTCATCATCGGCATCGTTGTTGTCATTGTGATTGTCTGCGCCATCGCCGGCATCTACAACAACATGGTCACCAAGCGTAACCGCATCGATAACGCCTGGCAGAACATCGATACGCAGCTGCAGCGCCGTAACGACCTGATCCCCAACCTGGTCGAAACCGTCAAGGGCTACGCCAAGCACGAGCAGGAGACGCTCTCCGCCGTGATCAGCGCGCGTAACACCGCCGTCAAGGCCACCACGCCCGAGGCCAAGATGGAAGCCGACAACGTGCTGACCGG
>JAHABQ010000022.1:0-29009 GCA_018376265.1 Collinsella sp. | reverse complement strand
TTCAGGATCCACTCGACGCTGGGCTACATGTCTCCGGTCGAGTTCAGGGAGGCGGGGCTGTCCCTCCCGGAATCGTCCAAATAGGTGTTGCCAATCCAGGGTGGTCTCCTGGTACATGGCGAGGTCGGAGAACTCGAGGGCGTGGTCGGCCCTCATGGCGCCGATCCCGGCGCCCGACGTGGTCGTCACCGACGGCGGGAGCGGGTTCGCCAAGGCCGTGCGCGAGACCTGGCCGCGCACCAGGGTCCAGAGGTGCACCTTCCATGCCTTCTCGCAGGTCAAGCGCTACACGACGACGCGGCCGAAGCTCCAGGCGGGGCGCGAGCTCTACCTCATCGCGCGCGACCTCATGGGCATCGAGACGCTGCACCAGGCCGAGCTCTGGGTCGAGCGCTACCTCGACTGGTGCGGGTTCTGGGCCGACTTCCTGGAGGACAGGACCGTGGTGGACGGCAGGAGGGTCTACACCCACGAGAGGCTGAGGCGGGCGCGCTCGTCGCTGTCGTCGCTGGTGTCGGCGGGGACGCTGTTCACCCACCTCGACCCCGCCCTGGCCAAGGCCGGCCCGCTGCCGTCGACCAACAACATGATCGAGGGAGGGGTGAACTCGCAGCTGAGGGCCGTCCTGCGCAACCACCGGGGGCTGACGTCGGTCAAGCGCGTGAAGGCGGTGTTCTGGTGGTGCCATGCGCACTCGGGGGACGCGAGGACGGCACGCGAGAAGCTCGCCGCGATGCCGACCGACGCGGACATCGACTTCCTGTTCAGCGTCTACTCCGCCTCGCCGTCGCGCGAGGACGGAGGGCCGGAGTGGGGCGACAGGGCAGTGTGGGAGGACCTCCACCACAGGGACCCGTACCCGTTCTGGCTGGATTAATGGATGGAAACGGATGTTCTATCGGAACACACATTTTGTCCTATAAGCCGGAAGTGTCCGTATAAAGTTGATAATCAAGGAAACAAAGCCGTTCTGCCTGGGACGGCTTTGTTCTTTAAAGGCCGGGTTTTACCCTAGCCCAAAATGGCCAGAATGGTCACCAGAAGAAGAGCGACGATCATAAGACGGAGCTCGGACATAGCGACCACCTCCCCGAAAACTCGGGCAGGGCCAAGCTAGCGAAGCGGGGTACGAGCTGACTGCTTTCTGTTTAATGACTGTCAATCTCTTCTGCCGTCTCTTTTCGATTTTACTCAATAGTTATAGCTAAACGAGTAATTGCACTCAATTGCAAAACTGATCCAGCTGCGTTCCGACTTAAAGATTTCTGTTGTCTGGTTCATCTGCCAGACAGTCGTGGGGAACATAGTCAACGTGATAACGCTTTTCAAGTTCCTCGATAAACCGATCGACCTTTCGAGCATTTTGATAAACCTTTTCAAGCGTTCGGAAAACAGCTTTCTCATTGTACGCGGGAAGCCCTTGGGCGTTCACAAAATACATCAGCTGATTGAGGTTTGTTCCTTCCTTCAATAACTCATGATGGAGTTTTTCAACTTCCGCGACATTGAAATTGAATGATTCAATCTTTCCGTAGATCGCACTGCGACGGACCAGCTCGCTTACAGAGACGCCAAGCACTGCCGCCCGCTGTTCGATCGCCTTTTTTTCTGGAGCGGTCAGCATCACATGAAACGAAACGTCACGTTTCTCGGCGTTCTCGGCGATGGCTTCACCGCACTCGCCAGATTTTCTTGGAGCGTGTTTGCGCTTGCAGTTGTGCAGCGCTTTATTTTTCTCGTGCTCGATTTTCTTTCCAGTCTCAAGATCATCGAGAGAAATCGAACGGCTAATCAAAACGGAGCGGATTAGCTCAGCTTCTGTGCAACCGGCTTCGTCACAGAGGCGCTGAAGAATTTCTTTTTCTTCAGCGGTCAACGTCGCTTCGACTTTCTCGCTTCGTCTCATTTTTATCCCTTCAGTTTCGGAGTGGCCTCCGAAACAAGATTTGGAAAAGTCCGCCGAATTTTTCTCGGAGGCGAAACCGCTTCGCGCACAAAGCGGAACTCAGCTTTGTCTGTCTTCTTTTCCCGTGTGAGGGAAAAGCAAGATCGTAAATGGCCATAGTTCATGCTTGCATGTAATTATGGCCATTTACGTACATCTTGCAATCTCCGGAACGGTGATTGGGCGAAACGCAGTGTAGACGTGGAATGAGAGGCCTCATTCCAAGCGAGAGGCCTCGCGGCGTTGTAACTGCGTGAAGACCGTGAGCGGAAGCGAATTTTTAACGCGAAGGATGCTGAGTGTTAGAAATTCGCTGTAGCGAGAGCGGAGCGGTAATGCGAATGCGAGGGGTGCCGAGTGTTTGCATTACCGCGAAGCGGGTTTGCGGCGCGGGCGCCGCAAACATTCGACTTGTCGAATCGTTTTTCGATACGCTTGCGAAAAAGTTGAGGCAGCTTTCGACAATTTCAATGGCGCGGAGAGTCATTAGCGTGACTCGCAGCGCTGTTGAAATTGTCGAAAGGTGACGCGGCTCGCATTACGAATCGAATGGCGAGTCGATTTTCATGCGGCGGTCAAGCCGCCTATGATCGCGACCTTCGGTCGCTATCGATTTTCAAAACTCGCGTTTTGTTTTGACGCAAGTTGAGATACGAAACGAAAAACCGAAACGCCCGCGCGAGCCGTTTCGACTTTTGCGCGGGCGTTTCGAATCAAACGAAGAACCAGGCGGCGAAATTTTGCGTTTCGCGGTTTAGATCTCAGAAAACAAATCTAAAAACTGCGGCGTCGATTTCACTTCGCCCGCAGCATCACGGCGCAAGAACATCCAAGGGAACAACTTGGACGCCGCGGTCGGTAACATAGGCTTGTGAGCCAAATCCAATAATCGCTACTTTAGAAACCGGCGGGGTGTTTCCAGCAGCAACCATACGTTCCTCGACAGCAACAAGATTGTCAGATGCCTCTTCTATTTGAGCAGAGCTGAGTTTAACTTCGACCGGGATCCAGGTCCCACCAGGAGCCGCAATGACTGCATCGACCTCTAGATCACGAGAATCGTGATAGTGATAGAGACTCATTCCGTTTGCTCGTGCATAAACCCACAAATCATGGAGTGCCAGCGATTCAAAAAGTAGTCCAAGCGTCTTGAAATCTAGCAGCAAGGTCTCCGGAGTCGCCCCGAGTGCAGCGGCCGCAAGTGACGGGTCAGCAAGATGATGCTTCTTTGATTCTCTTAAGTGCACAGGAGATCTCATTGCTGGATTCCATGCGGGAATATCGCGAACGAAGCTGACCCGAGCGAGAAGAGATATATACGATGCCGCCGTTTGTCTCGATACCTCTCCACCAAGATCAGCTACGAGCGTCTTGAGTGTCGCCAAAGTGGATTCATTGCGCGCAAGCGATTCGATAACAGCTTTGACCTTTTCGGGATCGCGTCGAGAGCCATCAACACGAGACAAATCTTCTTCGGCAACTATGCCGATATAACGTTTTGCCATCGCCGACGCAGCCAGCACATCGCGCCCAACCGCCGCGGGCCATCCGCCGCGAACAACGCACTCGGCAATCGAGGCAGAATCCAACGACCCGAAAGCGCCATTGAACTTTTCGCCAGAAATAATGCTCGACAGCTTAACCGCACCGCTAGATTTCCCAAGTTCGAAAAGCGTCATGGTATCCATGCGCAATTTAGCGAACCTTCCAGCACCACTGTGCATCGGCCGCTCATTGTCTCGCGGTGTCGCCGACCCCGTAAATATGAACTGGCCAGGCTCGCCGCCGCGGTTGTCGCACTCAAACCGCGCCGCGTCCCAAAGTTTCGGAACCTCCTGCCATTCGTCGATTAGCCGCGGCACCTCGCCGGAAACGGCAAGCGCCGGGTCCGTCTCGGCACGCAAACGATTCTCGAAGTTGCGCGACGGATCCATGAGAAGGAGCCTGGACGCCGCACGGGTCCCGGCTGTGGTTGTCTTTCCACACCATTTCGGTCCTTCGATGAGAACGGCACCGAATATCCCTAGCATCTGGTCGAGCTCATTTTCGATAATTCGAGTGTAGTACTTTTTTGGCATGTTTTTCACCATTGATTACCAGCTCGTTTAACTAAATTTACCGTTTTCATTTAACCAGATTTTGCTTTTTTGATTAACCAGATTTACGCATTTCAGTTAACGAAACAGATTAAACATGCACGAAGTGAAAATCATCTACTCAACACCGCGCATGAGCTCCGAAATGGTGATTTGAAATCCGTCGGCAATCTTCTTGAGATTTGAGAGGCTGACATTACGCCGACCGACTTCAATGCTCGCGTAGTAGGAACGATCCATTTCAATCAAATTGGCGAACTGCTCCTGACTGCACCCGAGTCCAGCGCGGAGCTCTTTGCATCTCATGCCGAATGATTTCTGAAGCGTCGTATCCATGACAAAAAGAGTCATGGATTGTTGTATAAAAGCCAACGGACTATATACAACAATCCCAGTTAAGGCGCATAATTATCTCTATTGGAAAGCACTCTGATGCCCAGTCGGATAGGGCACGGAAAAGGAACGGAACAGCACAATGACTCAGGGAAAGCACGCTGCCGGTGGCGATCACTTCGCCGCACTGCCAAGCAAAAAGATTCACACTCCGAAGGGGATCGCGCGTCTGACCGTCACCGCGGCGACCATGGCCGCCATGACCGGATCGAGCCTCATCTCACCGTTCACGGCATTCGCCCAGACCGGTGACGGGGGCACGCAGCACCCAGCCGTGATGTCGCCGATTGCCGCTCACGCCGGCGCGGCATCCGGTACCGGCGCGAAATCCGCCGCACAGACCATCGCGGACCTGCAGAAGGCAGTCAACGAGGCGAAGGCGAAGGAGGACGCCGCCAAGGCAGCCTACGATGAGGCCGCCGGTCCCTACAACGAGGCGGCTTCCGCCCGCGACCAGGCCAAGGCATCCTACGATTCTGCAGTCAACGCCGGTACGGCAGCTGACCGAGCGGCAATGGACGAGTACGCCCGTCAGGTCGCAGAGGGCAAGGACGCCGCCGATGCCGCCGGCAAGGACCTCGAGCAGGCGAAGGCGGGTCTCGCAGACGCCAAGGCGGATGCGTCCGAGAAGGACGAAGCGTACCAGTCCGCCCTCAAGGCGGCCCAGGATGCCAAGGACGCCCTCGATAAGGCCAAGGCAGATGCCGTAAGCGCCACCCCGGAGGCAATCAGTGCCGCCGAACAGGCCGTGCGCGACGCCCAGGCTGCCGTGGAAAGGGCACAGGCCGGCCTCGCCAACGCCAACGCGACGCTTGCCGATGCCCAGTCCAAGCTGGTTGCGGCCCAGTCTGCAAAGGATTCCGCCGACGCCGTCCTCGCCGCAGCCCAGCAGAACAAGGACGCGGCGGATGCGAAGGCCGCAGCCGCCAGCGCCGCCTACGAGAAGGCGAAAGCAGACCTCGCCGCAGCGGAGGCAGGCGCCAGCGGTCCGGAGTACGATGCGGCAAAACAGAAGGTCGCGGACGCAGAGGCAACCCTCGCCGCCGCACGAGCGGTGCAGTCCCAGTGCGAGTCCGAGCTCGAGCAGGTGCAGTCCGCCGCGGCAACGGCACAGACCGAGCTAAATGATGCCCAGGCATCCCTCTCTGCGAAGCAGCAGGCCGCGGTCGATGCCGCGTCCGGCGTGAACGACGCCCAGTCCGCACTCGATGCCGCGAACTCCGACCTCGATGCGGCCAAGCAGGCGAACGCCGATGCCATCGCCAAGCTGGATGCCGCGAAGCAGGCTGTCAAGGACGCCGAGTCCGCCAAGGCAGCCGCCGACGTAGAGCTCGCGAACGCCAAGACCGCAAAGGATACCGCTGACGCGGCCGTGACCGCCGCCCAGCAGAAGGTCGACGAGGCACAGGCGAAACTCGACTCCGCCGACGCACAACTCAAGCAGGGAGCCATCGGCTTCTTCAAGGCCATGGGTGCCGATTCAGCCATCGAGATCATCCAGAACTGTACACACAAGGACTACACCGAGGTCGGAAACAGCCTCGATGCGACCAGTCTCGACAACATGCTCGCGGCAATCCCGTACATGAAGTCCATCAACGAGTATCGCAAGTCCGTCGGTCTCTCCGAACTCCAGGTCACCTATAAGCTCATTGCAGCGGCGATAGCCAACGCAAACTATTCCGATGTCAAGTTTGGACATTCCATGCAGTTCGATACGACCGAAAACCTCGCATGGAATTATGGAACCGATCCGAAACCGCAGTGGGTTGACCAAGAAAAGGCTTTCTTCGATCAGGCGGTTCAGGAGCTCTATGGCGTCACCGGTCTAACCGGTAAGGATGCCGTAGATTTCTACAAGACGCATAGCGGGATTGAATCCTATGTCAACCAGCACTTCAAGGTTGCCGGATATCCCGCAACCGTCGGTCACTACCTGCATGTCATCAGCCCCGAAATCGGCTATATGGGCATGGCAGTCTGCAGCAAGGGAACCTTGAACGGCTGGCAGACCGACAGCCTCGATACCGCAAACCTTGGTTGGGCAGGTTCAGGCTGGAACATGAATCCCATGTCCGTCGACGAGTACGAGCAGAAGCTGACCTCCTATATCAACGGCCTCAAGAACGCCAAGAGCGCACTCGACGTAGCCAAGGCCGATCTCGCATCCAAGAAGCAGGCAGCCGCCGGCGCCGCCACAACCGTCCAGCAGAAGCAGGTCGCGGTGGATTCCGCACAGGCAGGTGTCGATGCCGCAAAGCAGGGTGTTGCCGATGCCCAGCGTGCCGTCGATGCCACCAAGGCTGATGTCGCCGCCAAGCAGCAGGGCGTCACGGATGCCCAGACCGAGCTTGATGCGGCGAAATCGGACCTCGATGCCGCCAACGCGGCAGTCGATACGGCAAAGTCGACCGTCCAGCAGAAGCAGGTCGCCTTTGATGCTGCCAACGCAGCCGTAATGACCGCACAGTCTAAGTTGGATTCCGCCAAGGCGGACACCGCTGCTAAGCAGCAGGGCGTGGACGATGCGAACGCCGACCTCGCGAAGTTCTTCCAGGACGTCGCCGACGCCAAGAAGGCGGTCGATACCGCAAAGAGCGTCCATGACGCGGCGGCAGCCGACCAGGCCGAGAAGGCGGCAGTCCTCGCAGCCGCCAAGCAAAAGGCGAACGGCACCGCACGCGCCCTCGCGGATGCCCAGCGTGCCGTCGATGCCGCAAAGGCCGACACCGGCGTTGCCGCCGACAGGCTCACCGGCTCCCAGACCGATCTTGTGGGCGCACAGTCGAACCTCGACATCCTCACCGGTCTTGCCGCGAAGCTCGCAGAGACACAGCAGCGCGAGCAGGATGCAGTAAAGGCTGTCAATGACACCAAGGCCGCGCTCGATGCCGCGAAGGCGGATGCCATCGCCGCCGAGTCCCTGGTCTCCGCCGCCGAGCAGGCAAAGGCGCAGGCAGACGCCAAGCTGTCGAAGCTGAACTCCATCGATGCCGGCGCGGCGATCGCTTCCGGCCATGATGTGAACGCGGATGACGCCCTCAACGCGCTTTTCGCCGCAGCAGTCGAGGCACGTGCCAAGGTCGCTCCTGCCAAGGCCATCCTGGACGAGAAGCAGGCCGCGGTGGACGGGCTCCAGTCCGGCTATGATGCGGCACTCGCCGCCTACGAGCAGGCGAAGTCCGACCGCATCGCAGCGGAGCAGAAGCTTTCCGATGAGATCGCACGACAGGAGGCAAAGGAGGCGGCAAAGCAGGAGGCGGCAAAGCAGCAGGCGGCATACACCCCGAAGCACCTCGCCGGCACGGATACCGCCCAGCCCGGTGACCTCGCCCAGACCGGTGACCGCGCGGGACTCATCGGCGAGACGTTCGTCATCGGCGGTACCGTCCTCGTGGCAGCCGGCGTCTTCCTCGATCAAAAGAAGCGCCGCGAGCAGATGTAGTGCAAATCGCATAACGACTCGGAAAGGGGAATCTCGCAAAAGGGATTCCCCTTTTTCGTCTCGCCAGCCACGGTTCGTTGAGGCAGCTTCAGCTTAAGGGCCACAGATTAAACCGATTTACAACTGTGACCATATGACTGTGCGCACATGTTAGCATGGTTATATGGTCACCTATTTACAGCTGCGATTATGCTGCAATAACTCAACCGTTAGTGCTTATTAAACAGCCAATCGAAGCCAGGCTTGCCCAGTGTTTGGCGCATCTGCCCCACCTGAATATCCGTCTCCACACCATCCTTGCCGAAGACGGCGCTCATGTTCTCAGCGGTCGGGATGACCGTTTTCACTTCGCCCGTGGTGAGGTCGAAACGTTGGTTGCTGACCTGGTCCTCAAGATGGATCTGATCATCGGATCCAAAGACACTCTGGAGCATGGCTGCCTCCTTGCAAGAAACTGTCGCCCCAAGATAACAGACGGGCGGATCCGGCGCAGCATATAACGCTCGGTAATACATGACCATGTTAATGTAGTCATATGTTCACGTATTGCAAGCTGGGATCTCATGTATTAGAGCTCGAGCCGTGGCCGTCAGGACGTCCGGCGGGGAAATCATCGGGGTCGATGCGTGGGGCACGGCGAAGGTTCTTACCGGAGCCTATGGTCCCGGCTCTCCCGGTCGTATTCCTACGATATCGCCCCTAAATCACCAATGTGTCAGATAAAGAATGATGCAATGGCTATGATCAAGCATACGGCGGATGCGGCGACTGCGCCTTTTTTCCTCTCCTTTAGTCCGACGAATAGGGTTGCCGTAAAGTAAAGGGCGGAAATGCAGTCTATGGCAAGCAAAACGAGTTCCTTGGGCGGTTTCAGCAAAAGGTCGCTAGCAAAGAGTAATGCAAGCAGGGCAAAGCCGATTGTGGTCAAGTATCTCGATTGATTTTGCGACAGCATGGCAACTTCCTTTTAGAACATGTAAGTGAAAAGTCGGTACGATGTCATTGCGGTTGCAAACAAGCCGCTGCCAGGACCGGTTGTCACGAGACCGGCGATAACGCATTTTCTCGGTTTCCAGCTCATGACAGACCCCTCTCTCATAGTGAAACGCATACATTATGAGATATGCACATTATCTCGCTAATTAATTTCAATATCCATCATCTAACACTAAAGAATACTGCCTCACTGGTTCAGCGACGATGCGTTTTTACCCTTGCGTTCCCACTCGCCGCGTCGGCGGTCGGAAGGGTCTCCGTCTCGCAATCAGCGACCTTGTAACCGTATCTGATGACTGTAGGTTAAACCAACCCACATCCATGAGCACGTTAATGTAGTACCATACTAATTACTTAACATGCTCACGTATTTCTACCTGTGGCTTATAATTGCTTAATGTAGTCATATGTTAATGTGCTAATATATGACTATGCTATTTCAGAAAGGGGAGGACATGGCGACAAACATCCTGTTGGTCAATCAGAAAGGCGGCGTCGGCAAGACGACGTTCGCCGACGAGATCGCCTGGGGCCTCGAGCGCCGCGGCCACAGGGTCGGTTTCGGCAACCTGGACCCGCAGGGCGGTGCGAACCACGAGAAGGGGCTGCTCGACGACGAGGACGCCGTGAACGTCATCGACACGCCGGGCTTTTTGAGCGACGACACCGCCGAGTATGCCAAGAACGCTGATATCGCGATTATCCCGGTGCAGCCCGGTACGCTGGGCCTGAAACCCATGAAGCGCACGATCAAGGTCATCACCGAGGCCAATCCCGACTTGTCGTTCGCCATCATCGTCAACAACTTCGCCGGCAACCAGACGGTCGACCGCCAGTTCCTCGAACTCCTCGAAGCCGATGACTTGCCCGTGCTGGGCACCGTTCCGACCGCAGCGGCCTTCAAGCAGGGCGCGGCGTTGGGAAAGCCTGTGTACGAAATCGCCAAGAACGGCAAGGCCGCCCAGGCGATTGAAAACATCCTGAACGAACTGGAAGAGGTGCTGTAAGTGGCAAAGTTCAAAAAGGCGACCTCATACTTCGACGTCGCAGCGGAGAAGGCCGAAGAGAGGCAGCAGAAAATCGTTGAGAGCGCATCCGAGCCACAGAAACCGGCTCCGCAGGTACGGAAAGCCGGGCGCCCCAAAAAGGGCCTTGAAGGGGCATCTGAGAGGCTTATACAGCTGTCTGTCTACGTTCCCGAGAGCTACCGCAAGCGATTGAAGCAGGTCGCCCTTGAGGAGGACAAGTCCGTATCGGATATCGCTCGGGAGCTTTTCGATCGCTATCTGGCCGAAAAAGAGCTCTAGTTGAGTTAACGGGTACCGAAGGGTGCCCGTTTTTCTTTTACCTTGGCCGCTGAGAGCCGATTTAAGGCGCCGTTTTATCTATCAGTGAGAAAACGGTCGAACCTCACCGATAGGACGTCTTATTTTCGATTCTGTAGCTCCCTGCAGGTAATTGAAGTTGACCAAATGCCGGTATCCAGATCAACCGGAAAACGGATTCGGCGAGTCCATGCCGAATTGTAGGCTTACAGTTACGTGCAGGCAGTCGCCCGGTGAGCGGAGCGAGGCCGGCGCTGAGGGCTGACAGCGACGTAGTCGGGGAGTTGGGGCGTTAGCCCCCACACTTTTGGCCGGAGGCCATGCCAAGGAGCCGAAGGCGACACGGAGTGAGGCATAGCCGAACGGAGGGCAAGGAGGCGTAGCCGACGCGCAGGGAGCCGTAGGCGACCGGAGAGCGAGCGTAGCGAGCGCCAAGGAGCGGCAGCGACGCGGAACGAACGCAGTGAGCGGAGGGCAAGGCCGATAGGCCGCGCAGGGAGCTTCAGCGACCGGAGATCTATTTAATTATTTATTTATTTTCTCTTTATTTAATTGGAATATGACTTTGCGTCATATGGATTCGCAGTCTGACCTTGCTTAAGTTACAGGTGATTCCGTATTACTTTGCGTCATATTTCGTATGACTTTGCGTCATATCCCATATGACTTTGCGTCATATTTTCGTATGACTTTGCGTCATAAATATGACTTTGCGTCATAAATATGGGGCTTTGCGCCAAACGGATATGACTTTGCGTCATATTTCAATCGAAAAAATTATGACTTTGCGTCATAAATATGACTCTGCGTCATATCCCATATGACTTTGCGTCATATGAAATTATGACTTTGAATCATAAATATGACTTTGCGTCATATTTTTTTATGACTTTGAATCATAAATATGACTCTGCGTCATAAATATGATTCAAAGCCATATGAATTTGATGCTTGACCTCGCTTAGGTTACATATGTCGTTTATCTCGAGCAGCGCTGGCTATAAAAAAGGACGCCCGTCGCAGACGCCCTTCTGACATTACTTTCCTTCCTCGGGAACCCAACCGCGCTCACGCGCCTGAAGCTCAAGTTCTGTCCAGTTCATGACCCAGACCCCATCCACCTTGAAAATCAGACCGCGATTGGCAAGACTTCCCAACGCTTTCGATATGGTTGACTGATCCGTGAACAACTGATCGGCGAGTTGCTTCTGCTGCATGAACAGTCCGCGAGGCAACGGCCGTCCGTTGCGCGTCGGCGTTTGCCCACCTCCGCAGCAAAATGTGCCAATCAACTCTAAGAGCGCGAGTTGGACGCGACTTTTGGCGACAGCATTGTAGGGATCGTAGCTGAACTTCCGTTTCGCGCTGCCTGTGATCAGCTGCTTCGACTGGTCCATCCGATTGACGTCACGCGCTCCAATGGCGCCTGCGGCAGCTTCCTCTTGAGCAATCGAGCGCTCTGCGTCACTTTTCGGCGAGCTGTCATCCGGCAGGACGGACTTGCCGCCGGCCAGCTTCCTTCTTTCTTCTTCGGTTAATTTAACCATCGGTCAATGCCCTTCAGTGTGAAGGCATTTCGACCTGTTTGCCCGCAATGCTATAACACCATGATATTTTGGTATCACTTTCGATACGGGGGCTAAATCCCAGCACATATTATGCTAAGATGCAGCTCAACAGGCCAAAAGCCAAAGATTGATATGAAAGAAGACCCAAATTGCTTGGCGGCACGGGTCTTTTTTCATGCCTATTTCTTCTCCTCGCGCTCGAGGAATTCGCTAATCGCAATCGACGCCATAGCGGACTTCGATACGCCACGAATCTCGGCGAGCTCAGTGAGTTTCTTCCACATCGCGAAGGGCAGCGCGACCTGAATTCGTTTTTTTGATTCCGCGACTGCCATGAAAACTAACCTCCCTTCAAATAGAACCATCTTTCGACTCTGTTTTCGGAAATTGTAGCATACCGTTGCTAGAGTGGTGCATTCTTTCACCACTCTAGCATTAAACCCACTAGGTCCGAGCATAGAGTCGTTTCAGTGCGGGTCATCCCAACCCACAGTTAGGACGACGGTCGCCAAAATGAGCCCGACAGTCTGCCGTTCCAGACTAGGCCGCACCCCAGTGCGTTGCAATTCAATCTACGATAGCAACCCACGAAAAAGACCAAACTAGCAGGGGCTTTTCTGTTATAGAATCCTGAATCCTGAAAAGCGCGGAAATCCGGCAGATTGGAGCTTGGAACATGAGGGATATGCACCTCATGTCGCTCAAAATACGTCTCCTGACCTCGAAGGAGAACGTTTTTTAGCGACATGAGGAGACAATAAATATGATCTGGTTTACCAGCGACACCCACTTCGGGCATGAGAACGTGCTGAAGTTCACCGACCGCCCGTGGGAGACGATTTGGCAGATGAACGATGCCATCGTCGACAGCATCAACGGCAGGGTTGCGGTGGACGACGAACTCTACATTCTGGGGGATTTCTCATTCAAGATGACCGCCCAGGACGCCTATGGGCTGCGCAAGCGGATCGCCTGCAGACGCATCCACCTCGTCCCGGGAAACCACGACAAGGACTGGACCCAGCCGGCGGTCGCTGGCGCCTTCACCGTGGAGCCGCCGATCTGCGTGCTCAAGATCGACGGGCAGAAGATCGTCCTGTGCCATTACCCCATGGCCGACTGGCAGGGCATGAGCCATGGATCGTGGCACCTTCACGGACACATCCACAGCAGCGGCGGCGCGTACAACGAGTTCAACCGCAAGCAGGGCCTTCAGCGCTACGACGTCGGTTGCGATGCCAACGGGCACTCCCCGGTGAGCCTCGACGAGCTGAGGGAATGGTTCGCCGGAGTCGACGAGCCGTGCGGCCGGGTGAAATGGCCCTGGTGGGTCAACGAGACCGGCGACAGGCAGGTCGAGCGCGAGCTGGCGGCGTACAAGGGGAAGAGGTGATTCGATGACGGTCTATGTGACGGGCGACATCCACGGTGGGCTCGACATGCAAAAGCTCCGTGACTGGGAGCTTGGCGACAGTCTTACCAGCGACGACTATCTCATCGTTGCCGGCGACTTTGGCTTTCCGTGGGACTTCTCTGCCGAGGAATGCGCCGACATCGCCTGGCTGGAGTCGCGCCCCTACACGGTACTGTTCGTCGACGGCAACCACGAGCGCTTCGATCACTGGGAGGAGCGCCCCATGGAGCCGTGGCACGGCGGGCTGACGCAGCGCCTGTCGGATACTTCGTCCATCCGCCGCCTCATGCGCGGGGAGGTCTTCGAGCTCGACGGCTCGACGGTCTTCACCATGGGCGGTGCCACGAGCGTGGACAGGGAATACCGCGTGCCGTATTCCAGCTGGTGGCCTCAGGAGCTCCCGGACGAGCGCGATTTCGATACCGCGCGGGCAAAGCTCGACGAGGTCGGCTGGAAGGTCGACTGCGTCATCACCCATACCTGCGCCACGCGCATGCTCTCGCCGACGCTCTACCCGGACCCAGGCTGGGAACGCCCTGATGTGGACCGGCTGACCGGATTCCTCGACGAGCTCGAAGACCGCCTGGACTATAAGCACTGGTATTACGGACATTTTCACCGAGACGGCAATCCGGACGAACGGCACACGGTGCTGTATGACCGGATCGTGAGGCTCGGGGGCAAACTCCTGCCGTGGGGTGCGTACTGATGACGGTCTATGTGACAGGCGACGTGCACGGCAGGGCCGAGTACGGGTCCAGCCGGTTTGCTTTCAAAAATTGGCCGCTGGGCCGGACCCTGACGCGCGATGACGCGGTGATCGTGGCCGGCGACTTCGGCTTTGTCTGGGATGGGTCCAACGCCGAAAAATACTGGCTCGACTGGCTCGAGTCGAAGCCCTGGACCACATGCTTCGTGGACGGCAACCATGAGAACCATCACGCCTTGGCTAATCTGCCGGTACGGGAGTGGAACGGCGGGCTCGTCCATCAGGTGCGACCGCACGTGCTGCACCTGATGCGCGGAGAGGTGTTCGACATCGACGGGCTCACGGTCCTTGCCATGGGCGGTGCCGCGAGCAACGACAGGCAGTATCGCAGGGAGGGGAGGAGCTGGTGGCCCGAGGAGATGCCGAGCGAGGAAGAGATGGAGCCCTGCCGCGCCTCGCTCGACCGCGTGGGCTGGAAAGTCGACCACGTTGTGACTCACGAGGCTCCTGCCGCCCTTGCTGAGGGGCTGTGCCGCGAACGCGGACGTGAGTACCGCGGAGATCCGCTGCAAACCTTCCTAGGCGAGCTCGACGGACGGCTCGATTACTGCGCCTGGTTCTTCGGACATTACCACGGTGACGAATGGCTCGACGCCGGGCATCGCTTGATCTACCAAGACATCGTGCCGATCGAAGATGCTACGCCCGGTTCTAGGAACCTTCTGGAAGCGCTCTAGAAGATTCCTAGAAATCAGTAGCCTGACAGGAGAAGCGCGGGGCTACTCGTCCTTCATCTGGGTCATGACCTCGACCTTAGCCTCGGCCACGGCCGCCCGCTGTTCGGTTGCAGCGAGGCGGTCCTTGAGGGCGGCGACCTCGGCCATCAGGTCGCGCTGGGCCAGGAGTGCGTCGTTCAACTCGGCTTGGGCTTTCAGCGCGGCGTCACGCTCGCCGCGCAGGCGCTCGATCTCATCGACCATGGCCACGGCCTCGACATGGAGCTGGACGACCTGCCTGTCGAGCTCCCTGGCATCGGCGAGGTATCTGACGCTCGCGGCATGAAGCTCGTTGTTCTCGAGCTCGAGGCTCGCGGTATCGAGTTCAAACTTCTCCTCGATAAAGGCGACCCGCTCATTGCAGTCGGCCTCAAGTCTTTCGTTCCGGTCTCTCGCCTCGACGAGCTTGCGGTTGAATTCGTCGAGCTGGGCCCTGAGCAACGCGTTCTCGGTTCTGAGGTCGCCCGTCTCGCGCAGCAGCTTCTCCCGCCACGTCGCCTCGATCCGCTCGACGGCCTCATCGAGGACGGACTTCACGCCGTAGATCTCCCTGATTTTTCTCTCGTCTGTCATCGTGCGACACTCCAATCAACAATGGGCATGGCTCCGCCACGCCGTACGTCTGGGAACAAATACGCGGCCGCTGTTGATTTGTAGTCGTCCTGCGATCGGTGGGTTCTAAAAAGGCGTCTCAAGTCATGCGTTCACGCAGGTTTTCGATTGGAGAAATACCGCACTCATCTAATAGTAGCGCACTCGGATTTATCTTCTGACTCCGACTAACCCGCGCTCGCGGAGGATGCGGTACAGGGTCGATTTCGAGATACCCGTTGCGGCGCAGATGTCGGGAATTGGCGTCTCGCGGGCAAGGTAGAGTTTCACGGCAGCGTCGGCCTTGACGTCTGCGATGCGCGGGCGGCCCCCGACGTTGCCACCGCGGCTCCGTTTGACGGCGATACCCTCGGCCTGGCGCTGCTTGATCAGATCGCGCTCAAGCTCGGCTGTGCAGGCGTGGGTACCCAGCACGAAACGGCCGAAGGCGGTATCGAGGTCGACCGGCTGTTTCAAGGAGGTTAGCTTCACGCCGAGATTTCGGAACATAAGGTCGTAGTTCAGCAATTGCCTGGTCGATCTGGTTAGGCGCTCCCAGGACTCGACTACCACTTCATCGCCGGCCTTCATCTTCTTGAACAGACGCTTCTGTTGAGTTCGGTCGCCGTCCTTGGCACCCGTGACTTTGTCTTTGTAGATATGGCCATAGGGCACGCCGGCGTTGACCAACGCCTCGATTTGCCTGTCTAGCTTCTGATCCTTCGTGCTCACGCGAGCGTATCCGTATCTGGTCATTTTCAGCCTCCTGCCTTGTCTTTTGATTTTCTCATGGGAATGCAAGGGGAGGTTTTGGCACTGGGTTTTGGCACTCGCCGTCCACGGCATCGAGGGTTCGGTTTTCGAGTGCCGCGCGGCATACGTTTTGAGACTGTGGCTATCTGGCGATTAAGTTCGACAGTCGCCACTTCAGCTAGAATTGACAAGACGACGCATTCCGTGCGCGGGCGGCCGACAATTCGATTGGAGGCTTCCCTATGCTAAAGATCCTTGATGCGCTGGCCGCCCTTGCGACGGTCGGCACGTTCGTCATTGCGTTTTTCGATTCGTATGATGTCCGAGTTAAGGTCCGTAGGCGTACGCGCGGTGCGGACGGTGGACGGCATTTGCGCCGCAACAAGCGCAAATAAGAATGCCCGGGGTGGAGCCCGGGCATTTAACTAAACCAGAAAACTAGGCCGCCCGCGCTCTCGATACTTACACGGGATGCGTCGTCTTCTACGGTGATTTTACCCTCTTTAGTCAGATAAAACCACCGTATGCTTGGGTTTTCATGCGAGTTCATCCATCGTTCATGCGATGTGAATCGCAGCGACAGTGCGATACCGCCCGAAGGCCGCGACTACCCCCAATGTCCGGCCACGTCGACGACCCAGTGCTGCCCGGTCGCCTGCTGCTCGTAGTGCCCCTGGTCCTCGCTGGTGGTATAGGAGTCATCGATCACAAATCCGCCAATACCGCCATTATCGACATCGTTATCGCACCACGCCCATGCAGCAGCCTTGCTGTCAAACGGTCCGACTTTGGTTCCACCATGGTTGACCCAGTAGCGTTCATGGCGCACGTGCACCACGTTCGGGACCCAGACCTGGCCGTAGTCGATCTCCCAGTGGCCCTGCTCGGGGACCCACTTCTTCTGGGGCTGGGAGGAGGACGAACCGGCCGAGGAGGACGAGGATCCGCCGAGGCTTCGGAGATGGCGCTCGACCCGAACAGGCCGCGGGCGGATGAAGTTAAGTTCCGCGAGATGTCGCGCGAAATTTTCGAAAGAGCATATTTGCCCGACGAGTGGAAGCCGGCGTACAACGCGGCGAGGCGCACGAGATCACAGCTGCATCGAATGACCTCAGAGAGCATCCGCGGTCATTCGATGAACTGGGGGGCGTGTT
Organism: Collinsella sp.; assembly: GCA_018376265.1. Lineage (GTDB taxonomy): Bacteria > Actinomycetota > Coriobacteriia > Coriobacteriales > Coriobacteriaceae > Collinsella. The sequence continues at coordinate 11,844 of JAHABQ010000022.1, read as the reverse complement.
GAGGACGACCACGGATCGCAAAGGGTATGGCGATACCGATGAGGAATGGTCGAGGGCGTATCGACGCAATGGCGCGGTGCGACTCACCATCACCCTGCCCGACGGCGCGACCAAGGTCATGTATACGCCAGACCCGACACCGCGGGCGTGGTTCGACGACTTCCTGGCGACAACTTCCCCCGTCGAGTTCCTGCCGCAGGACTACATCAGGGGCGTCTTATTGGGGGACGACCACATGGAACCCCGGGAGATCAAGCTGTACGGCCGATCCATCCGTCAACAACATATCAAAGCCCGAAAACCCGACAGGATCGCGAACGAGGGGATGAATTGACCGCCCGGGTATTTGCGCCCGGGCGGTCAATTTTATCAACCATGGGGGCGATGCTGTGAGGCCATTTTTCTGGCACCCGCCGTTTGCTCCGGCCTCAACGCACCCATCGACCGTTCAGTAAGCTTTGCAAACGCGACCACGTGCGCATTTGTCGAACAATCAAATGTCCGACAATGTCTGACGGAGCTGTCAGACATTCACGCACGAACAGGCGAGCTTCGCGAGCGACTGTAGGCAACTAGTAGCCCCACCTGCGTCTTTAACGCAGGTTCAACGTCGGACATCTTGAATGTCTGACGTTGAACGAAGCTGGCGTGCAAAATGGCCCCACAAGACCATTTTGCACCGTCTCAGGGGTGCGATTCAGGATTTGCCGCTACGTCCGTTATCGTAATAATCTCCCGCAGGCACCACCGCGCACGCCGCCGTACCCGTGTCTTTTATCGTAATAATTTGAAATCTGGCGCCTTTTCTTCCTTGTCCGTTATCGTAATAACAAGGCGCGCGAGTGTCCTTCCCCCGGTCCAAGGGCGGAGCCCTGGCAAGCGCCGAACCGCCCGGGTCGGCGGCAGACTTGTACACACATTTACGATGGGGGTACAAGTATGCGTCTCTTGCGGGATTTCTCGTTTATCGGCAGAAAATCGAGGTCAGAAGATGGATGAGTTCTTGAGCATTGAAGATCTGCGGTGGGAGTTCGGCGCGTCGCGAGCATGGACGTACAAGTATCTGGCACCGCATATCAAGTCAATTACCGTGAAGTGCTCGACCGACGACGGCGAGCGCCTGTGCAAGCGCTATAGCCTCGATGATGCACGGCGCGTGGTCGCTGAAAAGGCTCGAGCCGAGGTCTATTCCGTGCCCGTTAAAGCGGACCCCGGGAAAAGCAGCTATGCTCCGTACCGCCGCCCGCGGCGCGTGCGAATCAAGACGAGCGCGTACATCGCCGAATATATCGTCGGCTTCGGCCATCTCTGGCAGATCGACGAGATTGCAGAGGAATACTGCGGTAAGCGCTCAAGAGAGGCGGCGTATCAATTCATCTACCGTAACGCCTGGATCGCAATCGTGTTCGGCAACAAAACTTTCTATATCCCGAGGCGCACCACACCGCAATTCGTGGCGGCAGCAGTCGAGGTGTTCGGAGACGCTGCCCACACCGTCGAATACGCACGCGGTGGACATAAAAGTGACGCCACGGAATAGCGGCACTATGTAACAAATGAATAAGTGAACGGCGTAAAAAGTGAAAAAACGAACTACGTAATATCGACAATGCGGCATAACGCAATAACGACAAAGCGGAATAGCCGCACTATGTAATTACGTAATAACAGAACTATTGAACATCGGACTATTCGGTCCTGAAATCTGTCCGCAAGAGTCGTACGCTGCCGTACAAAATGCCCGGCAGCGTACCGCCGCAAGCGGCGCACGCTAGGGCTCTGCCCTAGCACCCGGCACTCGCGGCGTTAGCTCATTGTTCTGCAATTCAACAGTTACGTTTGTCAGTTTTGTCGTTATCACGTAGTTCGGTAATTACACAATTACGTAGTGTCGTAATTGCTTTGTTCGGTTGTGTCGCAGTTCAGATATGAACAACCGCCGCAGGCGCTGGGCACTAGGGCAGAGCCTTGGCAGTACGCGGACGGCCGAAACGCAGTTTTGTACGGCAGCGTACGACACTTGCGGGCGAGTTCCGGCTATGTCATTGCTGAATTACGACAAAACGCAACAACAGAGCTGTGTAACCGCGGCATAACTGATTTACAGACGATACGAAGAACGTAATGAATGAACTAGTGAACTGCGACACAACCGAAAAAGCGAACGGTTATAAACCCAAAAAACGCATTGAAACAGGCGAGATGTTTTAAATCTCAGCCCACAAATCGAGAACAGTAGCGTCCCGACGAACCGTGGCAAAATAGTCGCAGTAGTCATAGGCATCATCGGGACTGTGCATCACGGCAACAAGATCTCCGTTGTGCGCATCAACAACTGCATGTCGAAATCCCATCGTCTGACGCATCATCCGGTTGCGCTGCCGCTCGATCTCGATCGCATCCAGCAGGAGGTGGCCATCTGTATGGCCATGAAGGGCGAGCTCCATATTCTTCGGGTGACAGTCGTTAATCGCGATATGGATCAGCTCGCGCAGATTGTTTTTGTACCTGTAAGAAAAAGAGCAAGAAGAAGCACTAGGGCCGAGCGCCACTGCGAAGGGAATCTCATCCCGCTTCAGCGTAGGATGAGGCTCCCCCAACAGGACCTTCGAGTTACTTCACTTCAAACCTTAAGAGCCTTCTCTCTGGCAGATCGGTCATCTTCATCGTATAAGTCCCAGGAAAAGCCTTCTCAAAACGGACGGTCTCGTAACCTTCGAAATAGTCGTTGGTGTTTTGCATCATGAATGGGACAAGCAACTCGTTCTCCGCCCCAACCTGTACAGCAAACGCAGCAGAGCCGCCCAGAGCCGGCATTGCCTGCGTTATCAGATCGGTATTGACCACAAAGTCATAGTTTGGCGCAGACTCCGGCACCAAATGCCAAACATACGTTTTGATTCCGCCTTCGACATTGTCCTTATTCCTGACACGCATCTTTACGGCGATAACACACGTGATGTCGGCGTCCTTCAATTTCGTTTTCGTATCCACGATGCCATATTTTGAATAATCATCATGCGCACGCTTGAGATACTCGCGCGGCGTGAGCAGCTCTGCCCCGTCTATGCAAAACGAATACCCGTCAGTCGCCACATCCTTCGACCCCAGAAACGCCCCATCCATCGAGAGCCATTCGCCCTCCGCATAATATTTCTCAGGAATGACCGTCCGGTTCCCGTTAACGACGCTCACCCTCATGCCCGCAAGGCCAGTAACAGCACAGCCGAAAAGCGCGAGCGCCGACCTTCTCGTCCACATGGCCTTCTTCATCGCGCTCACGACCTTTCCCGAACTTTCACAACGGCACCGTCGCGCATGCAGTAAACCCGATCGGCCAGCTCCTCGAGCACCTCTCCGTCATGGCTGGACAGAATAACCTCGCGACCCGTTGATGCCGCCATCGCCACAACGCGCTTGAGCATTTCCACGCCCGCTTCGTCGAGGGCATTTGTTGGCTCATCGAGAACAAGCAGCTTCGGCTTTTCCATAATTGCCGCAGCTATCCCCAGACGTTGCTTCATCCCAAGCGAGTATGCTCGGAACTTCTTTTTTTCGTCTGCATCGAGCCCCACGAGCCGCAGGGCAGAGCGAATGTCCTCGGGGGTGGCAACGCCCTTGATCTGAGCGATGAGCTCCAGATTGTCGTAGCCAGACAGATATCCCAAAAAGGAGGGTGCCTCGATCAGCATCCCCAGACTCGGCGGGAACGAGATGTCCACCCCAAGCCTTTGGCCATCGATAGAGATTTCGCCTTCGGTAGGCTTGATCAATCCGCAGACCGCTCGCATGAGCATGGTCTTGCCCGAACCGTTTATCCCCTGGAGTCCGACCACGGTCCCAGGGGCAACCTCGATAGACACATTGCGCAGGACAACGTTTTTGCCCATACGCTTCGATATGTCCCTAACGATCACGCTCATATCTTGTCCCCCTTTTCTATAAGGTCTGCCCTTCGAAACCACAGTCCGCCCAGCGATAGACATAACGACATAAGCCCAATTGATGACAAGACGCTCGAGCCCGCCGCGATTCCCTCTTTGACAATTCCGTCCCAGCGCAACAGCATCAAGGCGTTACCCAATAGCGCCCAATGTCGCGCATATGCCGAGCAGATCAGGTAGCTCATTAAAACCACAAACGAGACTGACGGCCCAAGCACAAACCCAACCGCTGCCTGCGCAAACGCAAGCGCCTCAAAAGCAAATAAGAGACCTATGAAAAACGGCAGCGCATCTGCCTCGGCGGCTTTGAGAAACCACGGCGCCAAATTAGCCAGCTGAAGCGACTCGCCATGAATGACCGCGCTGAACGAGGAGCTCACCACCAAGCTCCAAATCACAACAGAGCAAACCACCACGAGCAGTGAAAATGCCGTTACCGCCGCCACTGAGATAAAACGCGAGGCCCACCAAAGGGTTCTTGCCCGGCATCGAACAAGTGCTTGTAAACCAAGCCCGTGCAACGATTCGGTCGGATAATCGAGTGTTGTATAGAGAATAAGCAGAATGAGGAATAGCCACCCTAACGGAGGCACAAACATGACCCCGGGCCTAGGCTCAAACGGAGCAGATCCGGCAAACACGAGCGCAAGATTATCCGCAAACCCCAAGGTATCCGTCCTGACCCCATACACAGAAGACAATCCGTAGGCGTACACCAAGTTCGCAACGGTCACTGCCGCAATCGCAATAAAAGCAATGATGTTCTTCTTCAAAACGATCCTCAGGTCCGCGGCGACCAGCCTAAACAGCATCAAACCACCTCGCGTCTTTTTAAGAATCTCGCGGAAACCAAAGAAAAGACGAACAGCAAGATGATTTCCGCAACCCCCGCTCGGATGTCGGGCCAGTTATTTAGTGATTCCGACCTGATGCTGTTAAGAATGTTGCAGTTAAAGCCGACGCATGAAAGGACGCTAAAAATCCAATCGTTAACAAAGTGCCATGCAACCATAATCAGATATGGAACGACCATCGCCTTGATTCTGCTGCGAAACACAACCGACAGACCGGCCACGACCATAGATAAAACCCCCAGCGTCACCGCATCGAACAGCGTATAAACCAGCACGTATAACAGAGGCCGGGAATAAAACAAACCAGAAAAATAGCTATGCAGATAGAGCCCGACGTAAGTCGATTCGTCGACTCGGGGGAGATACGCTGGAAACAGTATGGAGACAATCAGAAAGTTCACGAGTAGCGGAATAGCCGTGACCGCAAACGCAGAGAGGAAAGCAGACAGCATCTTCACGTTCACGTATGCATTTCTAGAAACACGCGTGCAGATCTGTGCCTCGTAACCGCTCAAACGCTCGGACAGGCATGACCACGACCCGGCCAACATGGCAAGCAACGGCAGCGAATAGAAAAACACCGACGCTAACAACGGCGCGTTCGCGCTCACAACAATCCAGTTACCAAAGCTACTTTCACGCGTTTGGCCGAGGTATGTCTGAGACTGCAGACCAATGCCGTAGCCAAAAGATAACAGCTGCTTGCGCTCAATTTCGAGCGTCCACCACGCCTCGATAGCAGCTGCCATCGAAATGGCAGTCGCCAAAATAAGAGCCAACGCAAATATATGGTTTCCAAATATCTTGGATAACTCATGTCGTAATAGATTTCCATTCAAGCAACATCGCCCTCCCATTGGCCGGGCCGAGCGTTGCTGCTCGGCCCGGCCCTAATCACAACAAGAAGCTGCGGATTGGCTAGGAGGGAAGTTTGTTAAAATGGCCTAAGCAATCGGGGCTCCACTTTCCATAGACCGTGCCGTATCCGGACTCGGCCCATGCAGTCAGACGAGCATGACTGCGCTTATTCTCACGGACGAGGTTGTATATCTCCCATTTATCCGCATGGTTGGAGCGATACACGCCTTGCGTGCAATTCATGTTGCCCGTTCCTTTAGTGTCATAGGCACCGTCCACGTACAGGCGCAATGGCTTTCCCGAATAGCCTTGAATCCAAATGTAGACTGAGGATGAATCTTCTTTCTGGCGATAGCCAGTTGCGCTCGTGCCAGAACATTGAAAAGCGAATTTTCTATCTTCGTTGTTCTTGCATGTGGCAATTCCGGCATCCGCGCTCTGCGAAATGCTAGAAACCTGGGAAGTGTCAAACTCCTCTTGAGCAAATGATGCGGCAGGTGCACCCATCGACAAGCCCGCAACAATCGCCAAGCCGACTCCGATTCGAGCAATAGCGCTCCTTGGCTTAATCATGGCCTTCTCCAATCAAAAGCGGTTAACAATGCGTCGACGCACGGCAACCTTTGCATGAATGGAGAAAGATGTCTGTAAACACTCGCTATTGAGTTGATAATCCAGGCGTTTACACGTTATCCACCTGCGATAACAATGAAATAAGCTCCGCTTTGTTCTTGATCTTCAACTGGCGATAAGATGCGGATCGCAACGCTTGCACCGTAGATGCAGCATAACCTACGTCCTCCGCAATGGTCTTTGTCGTTGCGCCCTCTGCCGTCATCAGCAAAATTTGCGACTGAACATCAGAAAGGGAGCGCGATGTAAGCAAAGCCAGCTGGCGCGCGCGAGCCGTTTCGGTGAACCCATTCGCACGGTACTCCAAGACGGCCCTCTCGTTCTCAACCGAGTGGGCGAGCGCGATGTGCGTGACGAACATGGGCACAGACCAGCAGACGACCACCGTTGCCACGACGACATTGACAGCCGAACTATGCCCCAACAGCGACGCAAGGAACAGCGGCTCGAAAACCATCAGATCCTGCGCCATGTTGAGCAAGACGACCCAGACAGGAGCCGTCGCCCCAAAGCAAAGCATCCATACCCCAAGCATTTTGCGCTGCGGACAGCTTCGCAGCACTACATATGTGAGCAGCATCCCCGCCAGCACCACGAACCCATGAATTCGCCCCCTACTGGCAGCATAGATTGAAGCAGCGACACCTATTGACACCAATGGCACGATAGCCCGAGCACGGGCATGCACCTTAAACGGACGCAGCCCAACAGCGAGCGAAGCCGTAGACGCCACGCCGCAAAACAGGACCGGCACAGCCATCAACGGAACGCGTATGCACATCAATGCCGTGATATAGATAAAAGACCATTCCGCAGCAGACAGTATCGCCCACATGCACGGACCTCCGAGCTCAATCGCCCCATCCACCCTATCCAGATCAGCGTCATGATTTATCTTTACAACCGCGCAATACGGCGAAAGAAACAGTCCGAGGCCCAATGTATAGCTTGCAAGAGAAAAGGCGACTGCCCGCGTAACGCTGGATCCCCAATCACTATTCGCCATTACCAAGGGACCTGCCGCAAGGAAAATAAAAAAAGATGTGGGCAGATATCGAAGCAGCCGGTGCGTCCGAGCTAATGCCAACATATCGCCGGCATGCCGCTGCGACAGCTCAGACTCTACAGCTTCGCCCCCACCCGCAAACAGCTCCACCAGCTCACGCGAGCCCGCAACCGACGCCTTCCCGTATGCTCGGTGAAGCGTGGTCCGCACCGTCGATGGCTTCGTATCCGTCTCCCTGGCAATTTCCGCCGGCGTTTTCCCTTTGAGCAACAATCGAACAAACTGCTCTTCTCGAGGCGACAGAGAGGGAGAAAACGCTCCCGCATCGAATGGGTCGGACGTGCGGGGGATATCCGAATCGTTGTTCCGCTTCTTCCTGAGCAACGTACATACGAAGGCAGCAATAGCGGACCCTATCGTCAGCGACGCAATGATCGCGGCATCGTTTGCGAAGTATGCCACCTCAACAGCGGGAACAAGGCCAATGGGAACTGCTACGAGCACAGAACGGGCGAACACGTCGCTCTGTCCACGACCAAAGGCGCGGGGACAGCAAAGCAAAGGGACCGCAGCCAATACGAGATAGACCAGAGGAATTAAAAGCATAAGGCCAATTGATGCGGCCATTACAGAGGGCATCCCCCATGGCTCGGGAACGACTCTCCATGAAACTCGACAGCAAAACAGCAGGCAAGACAGGACAACTATTGTTTCTGCAAAAAGCGCGCTCTGCGGTCGGCGGGTCCCCCTTTCGCCGTCCCGCGCTGCCCCCCGTATCAAAGGAGAGCCCGCCGTATTCCAAATTACATATGAGAGGAGCAGCGACCCAGTGAAGCACAAGGCACACGAAACGCCATGCAACAGCCAGATTGGTGCAAACGCGATTGGAATAGAATCTCCGCGAGCATAGAAGGCCAAGTCGACCCATTCGGGAACCACCGCAATAGCAGCAAGGAAAACACCGAAGACGCCAAGGCGACCCGGCCGTCTTATTTCTCTCCCCTTGCGGAGCGCAACACCATGACCAAACGCCGCGAGGCATGCACCAAGGATAACGAGCCAGGTCATTGCACCTGATGCCAAGCCGATCGAAGATGAAAACCGGTGATAAGGGGTAACTGCCATTACGACAAGCGCAATGGTAAAAGCAGATGTGGCAGAGCAGCGGGAAAAGAGCATATGACCTCCATAGAGCGGCATTATACAGCTCGGTTTGTTCATCCCTCTCCGCTCCCACACCGGCCAGCATCAACGATTCACGCATACTCCAATCAGAACCAGATAACGGTCCAATTTTTCCGCAGTCCCGCTCCAAAGCGGGATACGGTTTCCTTTTGAGGGCCGATTGGGAAAACGCACCCCGTTTTAGGCCGAAAACTGGGACGCGCGGGCAGGAGCTATGCAAAGATAGCGGCTGTTGGCCTTGCGATCGGTCTTGCACTGGCGCTGTGCGCATCATTCGCGACGTATAGGTCCGAGCAGTCGTTTATCGATGGCGCTGAGAACGGTTTTGACATAGACGTAATCCTGTCCTGGGTTCAGGAGCACCTTGACGGATGCGAGGACCCGCGGCGCGCATCGAATGGAAAACAGCTTCAGGGCACCGATTCCGGTTGGCGCGTTGGTGTCTACCGCATCCTGGCAAGGATCGAGGACGGGAAAGCCGTCATCGAGGTCGTAAGGGTCGGCCACCGCCAGGGTGTCTACAAGAGCATGCCGCGGCTATGAGCACCCCAAAGTGCCGCCACGCAGGTCAAGGCCGAAAAAACGACCTCACCAGATGCGTTTTAAGGCGCCTGAAAGCAGATGCCCCTAACGGGTATCCAGGCATTCCTTTTCTGGGCTGTATTTGCGATTACATCAAGCCGTCTACCTGCGGCTTCGTGGAGTTTGCCGCCGCCCGAAAAAATCGTGTCTGCGCGGTGCGATACAGTAGGTTAAACGCCCCGCGAGGAAAGGAACAGCCATGAGCGACACACAGGAAATCGTTCAACGACTCGAACGCGAGATGGCGGACCGAGCCGCCGCAGTTGAGAAGGTTGATGCTTTTAAGAACCAGCTCGCACAGGCCATCAAGGCCTTCATGGCCGCCGACGAGGCAGTTCGCGGCCTCAACGACCGCGACAGCATCGTTGACGCCCAAATCGCAACCGTCATCGACGAGCATCTTCGTGCCATCGATAGGCTGTGCCGTTTCGGCATCGACGGTGGTTTCGGTGAGAAACATCCGGTCAGAGAGGTTTAAATCTCCGCATGGCCATGGAGTAAAATAAAGAGGGTCGAATCCGAAGCAGTTCCCAGACAATTGGCGTCCGGCCAGACACTTCGGTTCGGCCCTTTCTTTCCAGGACTCTATAACAGAAAAGCCCCTGCTAGAGGGGATTTTTCGAGAGTGGATATTATAACAGCTGATTGAACTGCAACGCGCTAGGGCCACTAGGGCGAGGCAAACTAGCGAGGCGTGTCGCCGCGAGTGTAATCGCCGCGGTCGACGACGCGGTCGTCCAGCTGCCTCGACACGGAGCCACCGCTGTGCGTCTGGCCCGCGGCACGACAGAAGGAGACACTGTTGGGGCCGATGGGCTAAGACCGTTGCTGACCAAGTGCCATTAGCGGCCATTGGCACATGTCAAGCCAGGCTGATTCTGTGGGTATAGGGTGGCATTTCGCTGAGGTTGGAAACTCCCGCAACCATTGATTAATTTCGATATGTCCGAAATTAATATTACGTACATGGGTAACAAGCATATATGGGAACTCTCAAGTAACCGAAGTAACCGATCCGGGGCAAAAAATTGGCAAGAAGGACCCCGGTGAGAAGTTTGGAGGCGAAGATGAGTACGATGAAAAAACCGTTTATTACTCGCAGGTCAATCCTGACGGCAGCCGCATTGGGCGGACTGTCACTAATCACCCCAAATGGTGCATTTGCTGATGGTTACAATTCTGAAACCGTAGAATTCCTAGCATTCCCGGATCTGAGTGAATCTGATGTCGAGGCGATTGTGCGTCAACGTGCAGAGCAAGAAGCGGCCCTTATCATAGAAGAGGCGATGTCATCTGATGATGTTGAGCTCTATGCGACACGCGGTCGCCCAAGCTACAGCACCGTATACGGGAGCGTGCAAACGAAAGCCAGCGGATGGCACGACGTTGCTGGGCAGCCCCCGGGGGGCATTCACATCGACGGGAGCGGTTCTGTAAACGTCCAGCGGTATGGCGGCGGTTCGGTGAGTGTATCGGTGCCGCTCCCGAATGGTGTCGGAAGCATAGGCGTATCGATACCGCTGGCAAAGCGCGAGGCGATGGCGACTGGGTTTTCCATTGATATCGGCGGCGCTGGCTTTTGGAAAGTAACGGCGAACGTTGAACACAAGGTCCAGCCGTTTGTTGTTTATGAGACCGTCAATGGCGTCAAGAAGGTGTACAAAAAAGCAGCGACGAATGACTTCTTCCGTCTTGCCTTAGGCAAGCGAAAAGTAGGATGACATGATAGGCAAGAGCTATGCAAAGATAGATGGCGCTGAAAACGGTTTTGGCATAGACGGGATGTATGTCAACGATGGCGCGACCAGGCCGTCTATGGCGATTCTTGCAGGCGAAGACATGGAATGGCAAATCTGTAATGGCGATGGCTCTTGTCTGAGTGGTCGTTTGGCCGCAACGAGCGATCCGAATTCGTTCGATCTTCTCGACGATGATGGAGCGGATTGCGGTTCTGTTCACCTTTCATATGCATCGCGAGACGGGATGGACGGCATTCTCTACGTCTCCCACGAAACTGGCGATTTCAAGATGCGCAGGACTAACCGGGTGCCGGCTTTTATCGAGGAGTGAGAGTTCCCGGCGGCCTGCCGATCAGGCCGCCGGGCTATCGAGCCCCGCATTCATCCGTACACACACGGATGAATGCGGGAAGTGTGGCTTATAGGACAAAATGTGTGTCCACGTTGGGGGCATCGGCGCAGGTCGATGCCCCTTTTTCAGCCGTTTAAATTCGGTGCCCGCTTTTAACCGCTCGGACAGAATGTGTGTCCGGTTGCCTATCGTTCCCGCAGGTAGATAACCTTTTCCGGAACCGTTAAATACCCTTTCGGAAGAGGTGCCCATGAAGGCCGTTTATTGCCCCTACTGCGGCGGTCGGACCAAGCGCAACGGCAGGACCTCGTCGGGGTCCCAGCGGTGGAGGTGCACGGCCTGCGGCGCGTCGACGACGGTGAGGTACGACGACACGGCGGCAAGGCTGGACGAGTTCCTCGGGTGGCTCCTCTCCAAGGACTCGCAGGCCACGATGCCGGGCGGCGGGCGGTCCTTCAGGCGCAGGACGGCCGAGTTCTGGGAGGTCTGGCCCATGCCCGTCCCCGACGGCGAGCTCCACCGCGTGCTCTACGTCGACGGGATCTGGGTCGCGCGCGACCTCGTCGTGCTCATATGCTGCAGCGGCGAGAGGGTGGATTGGCTACACTGATGTGGACAGTTCCGGGAGGGGCGCAGGAGACGGGAGGGCCGTATATGAGGGACCCCAGGCACCCGAGGCATTTCACCGACG
>JAHABQ010000021.1:0-29136 GCA_018376265.1 Collinsella sp. | reverse complement strand
CTTCAAGGCCGGCTGCGACGTGATCGTCGCCAACCGCTGGAGCGACGAGCTCGCGGACGTGGCTGACAAGGTGTACACGAGGGATCTGTTTAAGAGGGACTAGGGGAGAGGGGACTTTCCCAAGTTGGGCAGCTTTAATCATTCGCTAGGTTAACTGCATCGAGAGCGGGCGAGTATCGGCTAACGCCGATACTCGCCCGCTTTTTACTTTCGGCTTCGATTTTTTAAGACGATCGATATTAATCTATTCGAAGCGCGTGCTCTGATGGGTTTGAACTGACAAATTTCAACGCGTAATTACGTGCCATCGAAGAGACGAGGGTATAAGTCCAACGATATGAATAATCCCTACTCTTCTAAGATTGCATTGCAATGTAATCTTTAAACCTCTGATGTCGCTATTTGCGTTCAATGGGGGTATGCATGAAAGGATGAGAATTGTCGTCGGAATACTGCCAGCATGGCGCAGGCGACCCATATTGGTTCGAATGGTATGTCGGACTCGACTACGTGATCTCCATGCTCGCAGGATTAGATCAAATTGAGTCCGTGACTTTTCAAGAAGTCGGCCTTGAGGGGGTTGATGACGTCGTTGTCCGACGTTCGTATGGGCTTCCCATGGTGTGTGTCCAAGTGAAGCATAAAAAAGCTTCGACAGCGGCCGCAAACAACCTGACGTTCGGATCGTTGGTGGCGGAGGGTGAATCGGGTGAAGAACAGAGTCCCAATAAATCTCTGCTTGCCTCTCTCGCGGCAGGATGGAAGCAGGTTTCGCGTGAAGAAGAGGCAATTCCTGAAATTATTTTGTACACGAATCGTGCGCTGGGCAAAAATAAGACAGGTGCGGAGTATATGGGAAAGCCCTACAAGAGGCTTCCCCTTGGTGAGTTCTGGGACAAACTGTCCGTAGAGCTCGGGGCTGTTGCGTCGTCTTCCGATATCACTTTCGACGACCCCGACCTCGATATGCAGTGGCACGAATTCGCCGACTCAACAAAGCTTGAGGAACCTGATATCGTGCCTTTCCTGAGAAATCTAACGATCAGGGCAGGCGCTCCGTCGCTTCACGACGAAGAGATCAAGCTAATGGGTAGATTAAGGGATGAGGTATGCGGAGGGTCAGAAGAACTGGCTTCCAGAGTATTCGACCTGCTTGCCGCCGAGCTCCGGAAATGGACCACTGCGGCGGGCGACAATATGGTTAGTGCGGAGATCGCCCGGAAATGCGTCTGCAAGCTTAACCGAAATCCAATGGATATACCAATCGAGGTCCCCATCCCTATACCAGTTTTCCCGAGTAGGGAGCGACTGTGCTTACTTTTGCGTGACAGATTGGAATCGTCCAATAGCAGGGTCATATTTCTCCAAGGAGGTCCTGGCTCTGGAAAAACGAGACTGGTCAGCTGCCTATGCGAGCGGATGAGCCCACGTCCCTTCAGGTTCTATGCATTCAAGCCCTTGGATGTCGATGACTTTAGCTATTCACCTGATGCCGGCATCGTCTCTCCCAGGGAACTGTGGGGTACCTTGCTGAATCAGCTTCGTGATACACCTGAACTTGCCGGGGAGAAGCCTAAAATACCTATTTTCAATGAACTTTGCACCGAAGACGAGCTTCGGTGTGAGGTCTTAAGGCTTGCCAAATCGCTTTCAACCAAGCGAGGCTGCAAGACGATTCTTGTGATTGACGGCATCGATCATGCCGCACGGGCCAAGGAGAGATTAACTTTTTTGGAGCACCTCCCCTCACCAAAATCGATTCCAGAAGGCGTTCAGATTCTCGTCTCCGGCCAGCCAGCTAATCTATACTCCGCCTACCCACAATGGCTCAAGGGGGAGCACGTCGGTGTCGAGATGGAGCGCCTCCCCAATATCAACGCTGATGACGTTAACGCACTCTTGTCGGATAGGGCCGACTTTTCAGACCGAGAGACCCTCGTCCTCTCCAATGAGATCATCAATATAACCAATGGGAACACCTTGTCCGTGGTGTATGCGGTTCACGCAATCGCTGGTGAGACGGATTGTGGCTGTGCCATTGAAAAGCTGCGGTCATTGGGCCTTTCGGAAAACGTCGAGGCATACTACGAGTCTATCTGGCAGAAAGCCAATGATAAAATTCAGCAACATCACGGAAGCGGATCGAACGCGCTGGGTCTCATCGCTTCGTCGATGCACCTTCTCGACTGAGCGATCTATCCTAAGCTCCTATGCAATGCGTTTCCCGATTCTTTTTCGGAGGAGTACGTGGTGGCACGCGACATCGCTATTCTCTCTCCTTTGCTGAGAAAGTGCGCCGACGGATCCACTCGCCCCATTCACAACGATTTCAGGCTCTTCGTAAGTTCTAAGGCTTTGGAGCCAGGTATGGAAGGATACCTTCGTTTTGCGTCCGGCAGCCTCGCCGATGCCGCGTTGGGGATGGAGGGTGACGTGGTCCGATCTTGCTAAGCCGTTCGTTTGCTTGCCGCCTCTGGTCGAGTTGAGGACTGCATCAGACTATTTGACACGTCGTACGTCATCGATGCCGTTGCCCATGGCGTTCCTTGGAGTCTTCTCTGCGAGCAGGCGAAGACGGTATATGGAATGGCATGTGAGTCGGGGAAGCTGGAAAACGTGCTTAGGGTCCAACTTGCCCTTTCGACCCTTTCACAGGTAAATGAGCACTTCGAGTATTGGCTCGAGCGCAGGCCCTTTCTTCACCTCGAGGAATTGGTGGGCATGGACTACATGGTGCCGCCCCTCAACAAGGAGACAGCCACCTTGTATGCAACGACGCTCGAAAGATGCCTCTGGTTGCTTAAAGATGCCGGATGCACAGAGCAGAGCGATGAACTGTACGGCATTTGGTTCTCTGGCCTCACTCCTCTAACGGCATTAAGTTTATTGTCGGATTCCAATGAGGAAGACGTGGTCATCGAGGAAGACGACAGCGCTTCCATGCTGATGTCCGCATGGGGCGGTCTCGCCGCGACCCGTGGGCTCGATTTTGACGATTTTCTGTTCGCCGACGATCTCTGGGGCGATGCGGAGAGTCTGCAGTGCCGTTTTCGGGACGCCTTCGTGAGAGGTTTATTAATGCAGTCTTCGCTGGAAGACGACGACCTCTCTAAGATCGCCGGGCTTTCGATCACAATAGAGGCAGCTACGAACATGATGCGCGATTTACTGACCGGAGCACTTCCGGCATCGCGCACTGCGCAACGCGCATTCTTCTCAAAGCTTTCGGCTTACTCGTTTAAACTTGAAATCGGTACCATGGCCTACGCCTTGTGCTTGTCAGAGGGGCTGCACGTGTCTAGTGCCGGCAGGTCCGAGCCGTTGCTGTGCCATAGGGAAGGAAATGTCTATAGTGAGGGCTTTACCCTCGGCTTATTTGCAGAGAGCTTCATTTTCGGTTATGAATCCGACCGCGACGGTTTCGATGCCATGGGACTGGACATGGACGCGACGATCGCATGGATGGATCGCTCCGACAGGGAGTACCTGTCTATCGTCAGGACGTTGCGGGCCTCGGCCTGCCTCGGATATGCCGTGGGACATGGCGCGACCATATTGCCAGGAACCGACGAGGCGCGTGTTTTGGGGGAGTGGGCCCAGGCCCCGCATTGGCCCGGCTTATTGACTATGGAGACATGTGCCGTGCCATACATCGCATTCGTCTCCGCGAAAGGCGTGGACCTTTGTGCAAAAGCGTTCGAGGAGGAAGATCTAAAGGGTTTCATTTATTCTAGAAAGCCCCTTTGCGCAAAGCTGAGGATGCTCAAGCATCTCCAGAAGATAGGCAGTGAGATTCCTAGACGCTATCTCTCGAAAGAGTATGGACCGGACGGGTCGATTTTGCTGGCATCCCAGGATGCCTCTGAGATTCACGACATGCTAAGGCCCTTGCTCGCTTCTTACGATCGAGATCTCGCGATGCATTGCGATGAGGCTATTCTCTTTGGGTCGGCTCGGTTCACCGACCACAAGGACTACTCCATGGCCAATCTCGTTGAGACTTTCGAAACGATTTCTGAGTTCGGGATGGCAACTGAAACTCACGCTTTTGAATTGCTCGAGCTGGATAATGCGGCATCGCAATCGGGTGACAACAGGATGTCTAGCGTGCTGATGGAGAAGGTGGCGGATTGGGCGGCAAGTGAAGGTCCCGCACAATTGTCAAGAATCCGCTCGCTGCAGCCGGAGTATAGGTATGACCATTGCCTTATCGAACATCAACTCAATTCTTTGCTGGCGAACGCAGCGTGCTTAAGCGATGTGCTGGCTGTATTTGCTGGCATGCTCGGGAACTCGTCTTGTTGCTCGGCCGAGGACTTAGAAGGGCTCCGTTTCTGCCTTAAAAAATGTAGAGATAAAGCGGTTGAACTCGGATGCGAAGATGGTTTCGAGAGTGAGGTTACTGACATAGAGAGCGCCATCAAAGACGCGCCAATAGCCGAATCGTTTAAATCTGGGGTTGAGAATTCCATCGCAGATGTCCCTCGAGATCTTAGTGACCTATCGGATGAAGAGGTAAAGGACATCGCGTTTCGCCAAGAGATTGATCGCTGGTATTGGGAGCCCGTTGCCAAGGCTTGCTCGGAGTTGGTCGGTCGAGGGCAAGAAAGAAGTGAGGTCTTTAACAGCCTTGTGGAAGCGCGTGGCACCGCTCTTTGCAAAGAGGGATGGGCTCATTTCTCCACATCTGTAACCGAACTGATTGACGGCATCGCGAGCTACTCCGATGACGAGTTCTTTTTCAAACTGCTCTCGTGGAGGAACCGAGGGTTGGAAAGATACGGCTTTGGAGCCGCCCCAAACGATATCATGCATGCAATTATGGTCAGAGCGAGGGTGAGAAACCCGGCGCTTTTCGAGGTGATATTTGAGCTCGAGTGTGACAGCAAACGAAGGTGGGTCACCTGCAATGGAAAGTGCGATCTGGCTGCTTTGGAAAGGAAATCATCCGGTTTGCCCGAGCCGGAATTGTTGCCCGAGCTTGTGTCGGACATCCTGCTCGATTCGATCCTCCCTGAAGACCCACATAGGACAGAAAACGCAGTGCGGGGAATCGTCTGGGGCGGTTTACGTTTGAAAAGCATGAGAGAGCGCGTGTGCGAAGGGCTGGAGGTTCTTCGACCGTATGAACGTATCTTGCTTGAGAAGGTTCTCGGTCGCTGGTGGTGCGCTTTCCCTGGAGACGATGTGATCTGGGACTGCTTCACCAAGCTTGTCGATAAGGTTAAAAGGGCGGATGAGGCTTACCTTCTCTCAATTTATACCGGAGCACCCGGGATTATTCTCAAGCCAGGGATTGACGACCCACAGTTGACCGAAAACAGCAGCTGCGAGGTTCCATCTAGAATAGAAACCTTCCTATCGGAAGCTTATCGCCTTTGCGGTGACAGCTGCGAGGACGTCAAAGAAGCCTTGGAATTATGTCGCGGAGGGGAAGTCCGACCGTTTGTTAAACGATATATGCAAAATGACGGGGTCGTTTTTCCAGCGTGCGGACAGGAGGATTACGGCCAGGAGCTCCTCTATGCTGGATTGTGCCATGGGCGTTGGCGGGCCATTCCGAGCTGCGTAGCCGCTTCGATCCTTATGGATCCTGCTGACGTATGGTGCTTCTCGCATTTTCCCTTTTTTAAGGACCCGGTGGCATTCGGGGTGTCAAGGGTTATCGAGTTATTCGAGGCTGGAGCGATTGAAGAAGCAGAACACGTCGCGGCCAAACTGCCCATGATCGATTTGAATGGGGGCGAGGCGTGCCTAGGCTGGAAGCTGTATATCCCATACGGGAGTCAAGCTGAACAATACGAGTATTATGGCTCCGCTCGCATAGCGTCGCTTGATTGCGAAAGCCCAGACGACGTTATTGATAGGGAGTACGGATGCTATGGACTATTGTCGGGAAAAGGAGGGGGAATGGCCTCCTCCTTTTCCCGAAACAGCATATCATTGTGCAATGCGCTGGCCGGTTGCATAACCATGACGTTCTGCGATTGCCAGGTATTCCCTTCCCGTGCTATGAGGATGCTTGGTTTCATTCCGAAAATCGACAATCCTCTAATTTGGGTTGATGCATTAGGAAACCGAGTTACTTGGTTCGAACAATTTTGCTTCCCCGTGGAAAAGGGCTTTCGTCATTCTGTCTACTATCAACAGCCGCGGTTATGGAGGTGGGTCTTTAACAAGGAGCTCGTGGAGAAAGCCGCAAAAGAACATGGATGTCGCATCTATTGGTCCACGAAGTCGGGCAATCATGTTGACCAGATAAAGGATCGATACGACATGTGCGAGGCTATCAAAATGCTGTCACCTTTTGAGAAATGACCGCATGAATCGCGTGAACTGTGACAACAGGAAGGAGAAGGCGTGCACTTGGCACAGCAGCTATATATCCTGCTTCATGTCGAGCGTCGGCTCACCACGTTGCGGGACGCCGTGTACTGCCGGTAGCGCTTGCAGAACCTGTTGTAGGACATCGACGGGGCGCCGGCCTCCGCGCTCCTGCAGGCGTACTTCGCCTGCAGGAGCTTGAGCGTAACGGGGATGCGCGGGGAGGCGTTTAACGGCGGTGCCGAACGGCAATATCCGGCCGGGTGGACGGCGGTGCCGATTCGCAATTTAGGTGGTGTCGAAATGGCCTTGGAATCATCTAGAAGCTGAATCAGAGAATCCAAAATGCAGAGTGATAATCAAGGTATTGCCAATTGATCTTTAATGGCGGAGGAGACAATGGACCTAACGAATCTACCTGAGTACATCTCAGCGATTGTGGCAATCATCGCGTTGTTCATTTCTTGTTACCAAGCTCGTCTCAGTAATAAACAGTCTCTATTTAATCGACGTTTAAATATTTGGATAACTGTCGATAAACTCATGAGCGTTTACGCAAAAAACGCGAAGAACTTGGAGCATAACGACGAACCGCAACTGGCTATCGAGCGGCTGTTTGTTTGGCTAACTAACACCACGTACTTGCAATCAATTTCAGCCTCAATAAATCATGTGTTAGATGCCGACCCTCAACTTAAATTGCATTTAAAGCTTGATGAAATGAAATCGCTCGCCATGGAGGCGAGATTTTGCTTCAAAGGAAAGAGTGGAGACGCAATAGCCGAATTCATAGAAGCTTATCAATCCCTTTTGTTTTCAATGTATCAGTATCAGATTTTATTGAATAAGATGAGTCAGAGTGCAAAGGAATATCAATGGACGCTTGTACAGGCTTCTGAAAAGTTACATGAGCCCGATAAGCGGAAAGATCTCTTTGAGAAAGAAAGCGCTCTTGCCGCTTCATACAAGACTCTATGCCTGCAAAACAAGCGGGGTGCAATTCAGCGGCAAATACAACTAGCGGGTCCTATATGGCGCTGACCTAAATTGGGTACTTAAGACGGTCGATGTCGCGCCAAACCTCAATGCCGTTAGTCCAATGAGTATAAACTCTTAAGCTATAAAGTAACGCAAGGCCCACCAGCTTTCATTGCTGCGAGTTTAAGAACATTACCAATCAGAATAGAACCCACTGCTGGAATAAGACTCGGAAGCTGACTCAGGTGAACTTTAAGGACGAATACATTAATAATCAGATGTTAAGCTGGAGACATCATCCACTGCGGTACGTGGCAAGGGAGGATGAGCTCACTTACAGTCGTCTTTATGGCTACGTAGACCAATTGGCGGATTCCGTTAGTGGTTTAATCTCTACGCCATCTTTCAACCAGTTTTTACTTGAATCCTGTCAGCCCTTAGCTAACTCACTAGATTTAATTCATCAAGGTTACTTCGACGCTGCTTTTTATTCAGTTAGACAAGCTGGAGAGGTCATCCTTATCGGAACATTGTTTTCGAATCTAGAAGAATCTGAGCGCAAGGCTAAATATGAGAAATGGGTCTCGCTCGACAGGTTCCCCTCATTTAGTGAACTGTCCAAAATGCTGCGTTCAAAAGATATTGAATATCGAGACCTTCTTGAACAAATGCCCGAAATTGATGAGCTGATCAGCGAGCTCAATAAGAGGGCGAACAAGTATATTCACAAACAAGGCCACGAATCCTTTTATACCAAGCCTTACGAGGTGGTTCCCGAAAGCGCGAAGCATATTCGAGAGGATTTCACCGATTATTTCACGACTACTGTAAAGGTCTGTGCAATTTTTCGACTTGCCGTCGATCCTTTCCCCATATTACTGAGCGACTCCGAATGCGAATTCAGATTCCCTGATAGTATGACACTCGAATTCGGTCAGAGCTTTATTGATAATTGTTTGGGGAACGAGTTTGTCAAGCACTACATTGAGACGGATTATTACCGCAATTGGGTGAATGCGATTAAGTCAACATTTCCTCAGTTGAAGGAGGCAACATATAATGTCTCAAACCTGCACTATATTGATTTGTCTAACATCGAAGACATTCTTGATGAGCTAGATAAGTTAACGTTATATGAGGCGACGGCTGTTTTATTCACTGCGCTATTCTCAGAGAAAGTAATTGCCATTCATATAACCGGCATGCTTGATGCATTTAGTAATTCGGCAAGACCATCAAGCGGTTTGTACCTTTCAGATATGAGTGCTTACGCCGAACAGCTTGGCGGAGTCAACGTTCCACTCGCGGAGATCTGTCATCTCGCTAGTCTTGATACATCGCATGAGTATTCTCCCGTTAGCTCATTCATTACTTTGTTTTCTATTACGTCAGAGTTTATTTGCGTTGAGCCTGATACGCTTCTTGATGACAATGAAGTTGAGCTAGGCCGAAAAGCGGCAGATGAGCTTGATTGGCTTTGGAGCCAGATCAAAACAGGCAAATGTGCCATGTTTGAATTAAAGGAAACGGCATTGTTCAAGTGGATTAAACAGAACGTGTAAATAGTTCGTCGTCGCGTCTACGACGGCAAATAAGAACCGGTCATGGGCGCGTGTTGCCTGACAACGACCAACTCCAACAACTTCCGCGCAAGCTCCATCCAAGGTGTTATGAATGGTGTGAAGGCCAAGGACGTGCCCGTGGTGGTCTAGGAGCCCACGCTGGACGCGCCGGAGCTCTTCGGCTCCGAGGTGACCAACGACCTGGGGGCCTTCAAGGCCGGCTTCGACGTCATTGTCGCCAACCGCTGGAGCGACGAGCTCGCGGATGTGGCGGACAGGGCGTACACGAGGGATTTGTTTAAGCGAGACTAGGGTAGAGCTGGCCGCGCCGGGCGGGCTCAGCCTTCGGTAAGATTATCCCACATGAGGATGGGGGGTGTATCGGCTAGCGCCGACACACCCCCCATCTTTACCTAGTCGCAAAGTCCACGACGACAGTCTCCGCATATGTGAACTCAACAGTATCTCGTGATTTACTTAGGCACTGGGATTCGTTTAGAGCTCGTAACGACAACCATTCAATGACTATACCGGATGTAGAATCAACAAAATCGGAGTTAGTTGAAAACTATTGATTTGATAGGGAGCTGAAATTGCTGGATGAATCTATTCTCGTTTCGATGCTTTCTTCTCTTGTTGGCACCCTAATCGGCGGAGGCGTAACGCTGCTCGCTACACACATGACTATCAGGCATCAAAATGAGCTTGAAGACATGAAAAGAAAACTAACGCTAGAGGACGATTGGCGACAATACGAAAGGGAGAACCTGACACGTCTTCAAGAAGCGATTCAGCACAGTATGCGCGCCAACGCGAAGTGCTATGCCCAAATGCTGAAACATGCCGCTACCGGAAGAAAATCTACTGAGTGGCTTATTGACGACGATGACTCTGAAGCTCAGCGGCAGTATTTAGAGGATATCCTTTTGCTTAGCGCGCGTTTGCCCGGAAATGGGCTTAACGATGCGATGATAATGTACCGCGAAAAAACACGCCGCATGACGCTTGAATCACAAAACGAGTCGCAGTTGAATGCCGCGATGAACGAACTTATAAAGCAATACGACGTATGCATGGCGCTCGTTGGCGAAAAGCTTCGGCGATGCATAGGTAGCTATGAATAAATAATGTGTTGGTACCAAGACTTTAAGAACGGCGGCGGTCCTTGCATGAGAATCGAAAAAGTCCATATCAAAGGCTTCCGGAACTTCGACGACGTTGTTGTCGAGCTTGGGGAAAAGACTCTAATTTTCGGGCCTAACGATTCGGGGAAGACAAACTTCTTGCATTCGTTGAGGATTCTTTTCGATCCTAGCCTCTCCGCTAGGGATTTCGAGCTTACTACGTCCGATTTCAACTGTAGAACCAATCCTGATCGAGTGGAGATAACTGCGACATTATGCGACGTCCACGAGGATTGCCTGATCAGCGCATTCGGCGGCAATTTAGCCGAAGGCAGAACTGTTATTGGTTATACCTGCAACCGAGAAGGTGACTACAGGTTCTTGGTCGGAAATGAAAAAACCGGCATCGAGCCTGTGCAGTCTCGGTTTTATATTAAGTATCTGGTACTCGAGTACGTCAACAGTACCCGTGACGCGGCTCGTTTCCTCAAGCGTAGTCAGACGGCCCTACTCGAAGCCGCACGCAACGCACGAAACGAAGACGACGCTCATAATGACGACGTTTCGATCAAAGGAATCCAAAACAGCCTTGAATCGCTGAACGACGGAATTAGCGGGCTCCATTACATAACCAATGCCCTTAAATCTGTGAACGATGAAATGGCCAGGATGTCAGCCTTGAACGAAGGGCACGAGGCCCGTCTTGTGGCTGGAAACACGGACGCAGGCAAGCTGCTTGACAATCTCAAGCTCGCCTATGTGTCGGACGATGCCCCCTTAACTTTTGGCGGCGAGGGTCGAAGCAACCAACTGTTCTTCTCCACTTGGCTTTCTCAGAGAAATATTAAAAAGCCTGTTGAGAAGGTAAGCATCGTCGCCATAGAAGAGCCTGAGGCGCACCTTCATCCCCAGCAGCAGCGGGCATTGGCTAAGTACCTTTCCGGCTGTATTGACGGACAGGTTCTTCTGACGACCCATTCGCCTCAGATTGTCGAGCGGTTTGCTTCCGACGCGCTCGTGAAGATGGGCAGCGAGGGCAAACCCACGTGCTCCGGCATCGAGCTCAGAAGGAAAATCGATGCCTTGGGCTATCGTCTTAACCCTATTGTGGCGGAGGTGTTCTTCAGCCGCGGAGTGTTCTTGGTGGAGGGACCATCGGAAATCGCCTTCTTCCGGGCCCTTGCAGCAGCAATCGGCATAGACCTTGACCGAGAAAACCTGTCAATTCTTTCTGTGGATGGCATCGGTTTCAGCCCTTACGTGCTTTGCTGCGAGGCGCTTGGGATTCCCTGGGTATTACGCACCGATAACGACGTATTCAAGGTCCCGAAAAAGGAGAGATACAGGCTTGCCGGCGTTACTCGCGCATACGGCATCGTTGAATCGCTCGGGTCCTCGTACACTGAGCCGTTATGGCTGAAATTCAAGGATTCATTGACATGGGATGGCGGACCGGCAATCCCTATTGAAGCTGTAGCCGCGACGAATAAGTTGCGCGGTGCCCTAGAGTTTAAGGGCATATATCTTTCAGATCGCGATCTTGAGTATGATCTGATCGCGAGCGATCTCCGCGAAGTACTGGAAGAGCATTATGGTACGGTTGGCCAGGAAGAGCTTTACGCCGCGATGACTGAGCGAAAGGCCGAGGGTATGCATGCGTTCATCGCCAAGCATTCAAGCAATCTGGGGTGTCTTGCGGAAAGCACCTTCTGCAATCCGTTGAGGAGACTCCAACTACTGGTTTCTGTGGGCCACGCCGATGATTAAGCCTAGTGAGGAGCAGGCCAAGGTTATCGCCTGTGATGAGTCTGCCGTCGTTTCGGCGCGACCGGGCAGCGGCAAGACGTTTACGATGGCGAGGATGATAGCCAAGGAATCTGAGCGCCTTTTGAGCTATCAGGGCGTTGTAGCCATTTCTTATACCAGAAAGGCGAGCGCTGAGCTTAGGACCAGATGCTCCGGTTTAGGGGTGCGTGTCGGAAATTCGTTTTTTGGAACGATTGATTCATTCTGTCTGGCCATGATTATCCAGCAGTTCGCCTTCCATGTCGTGGGTCGAATAGTCAATATTGATATAGCCGATGATGATCGGCCGCTACCCGTTGCGAGGATCAAGGAACGTTGGACAAGCCCTAACGAGGACCGATGGGATCTTGTCCGCGAAGCACTCGCCTTGGGCGTGCTTCCAGTCTCGGCTTTGAGCGAGGTCGCTTACTGCATGGTGAGGCATGTTCCCGCCGTGAGGAGCTTCTTGCACGCTCGATATAAAGCGGTGTTCATTGACGAGTACCAAGACTGCGGGCTTGCCCAGCATATGCTGTTCATGGAGCTTGTCAGTCTCGGGATTCGCGGCGTGGCTTTCGGGGATATCGACCAAGCCATCTTCGCATATGACGGTCGATCTTCCGCCTTTCTAAATGAGCTTATTGCTGATTCGCGCTTCAGGTCTTTCGAAATTACTGAAAACCACCGGTGTCATCGAAGCATCGTTGACTACTCGCTAAGGCTTCTGGGGGCGCAAACGCCTTCTCACATCCATCAAGACAAGAGGGTTGTACTAGCTAAGGTGTCGGGCGACGAAAGCAATATAGCCAATGCCATTCGTGAGCATCTAGATGAGATTGCCGAACGATACGGAGTTGACCACCGCAACGAGTTTGCCCTCTTGTCTACGTCAAACAAGATGCTCGAGCGGTACGCAGGACTTCTTCGCATTCCTTCAAAGATCGTTGTTTCCACAAAGCTTGACGCCGGCTTCAGCCGTTCTCGCTTATTCTTCAGGGATCTACTGGTGTTTTTGTATTCAGGTGGTTATGTAGGTGAATTTCTCGATACGTATATCCCTGCGGAGCAGATGTCTCGCGCAAGGTTTACTGCTAACGATCTTCTGCAGGACATGAAGGATACTTCCGATGATTCATGGAATGGTCTTTACGATTCCTTTTGCAAGTTGGAAGAGCTCTGTCTTGGAGATGCAGACGACCCGAAGGCGCATATCGATCTCGGTGAGCTTCTTTCCAATGTAGATGAGCTTAGGGGTGGTTTTCGGCCTGCCCGCGAAGATGAGGTGAACCTGCTTACATACCATAAGGCGAAGGGGCTTGAGTTCGACGTTGTGTTCTGTCTTGATTGCTATAAGTTCCTCATGCCTCCTTATAATTACGAGAATCAAGACTATGACGCATATCGACAATCTCTGAATATGCATTATGTCGGGCTTACGCGAGCACGAAAGGTTTGTTATATTCCGATTGCCGACTGGCGCCATAATGCGAAGGGGAAAACAATGGAGGCAATTCCTTCGGAGTTCCTACAAAAGCCTGGGCTAATGAACCTTCGACGTGAACTGCGCTGGTAAACCAGAAATGTGGAAGGCGGACTCGATGCAAAACCTAAACAGTTTTATATCCTACAAGCCATTTCTTTAGTATTTGGAGGAATACTATGGAGTCAAAAGGGCTTTCCAACGATACGCCTATTAATAATCGCGATAAGGATATGTACAGCTATTCAAGGTTAGCCGAACGAATTGCAGATTGCATTTGTTCCGCAAATGCCGAAGACTCGTCTTTTACAATAGGAATTAGCGGATCGTGGGGGAGTGGAAAGACTTCTCTGATCAATCTTGTTGAATCTGAACTATCCGACAGAAAATCTCATAATTTGAATGCCCCCGAAGTGCTTAGGTTTAACCCTTGGAGGTTTAACTCCCAAGAGCAGTTGCTTACAGAATTTTTCAATTCTGTAAAAACCAAACTTACGGGCACCACTTTTGACCTAGAAAATGAAACTTGCAACAGCATCGGGGAAGCGTTGTCAGCTTATTCAGCAAGCATTTCCTATCCAAGCCTCGCATCTCTTTCTACATTATTATTTTCTCCTAACCCACCGCTAGGGGTCGCCCTATCGGTCGGAAGTCGATTTGCTATTAAAATTGGAGCGCGGGTTTTAGGCAAGCAACTTCAGAGTTATGTCAAATCACTCGAAGACCAGAAGCATGACATCGATATAAAACTGAAGAAAGTCCATCCAAATCTTGTTGTTGTCATTGATGATATCGATCGCCTTTCTGATGATGAAATTTGCCTAGTATTTAAACTAGTTGCTCTAACTGCCTCATTTCCTCATGTTGTATATCTGCTTGCTTACGATCGCTCTATTGTTGAACGCGCACTAAATAAAATTCAAATAGGGGATGGAGCTGGTTATCTCGAGAAGATAATTCAACTCCCCATTGAAATGCCAAAGCTTCTCGAGGTTGACGTAGCGCCTCAACTTGATTCAATAGTTCACGAACTATAGGCTAAATCACGGTTTGCCGATTCAATGAATCAGGATGACAGGCTTCATTCGCACGCAGTTCTATCTCGAGTGGTGCTTCCCCTAATTCGCGTTCCTCGCGACATCTGTAGGCTTAAAATAGTGCCATAACAAGTCAAATGCGTACTGATGATGAGATATGCCCAGCAGACATCTTAGGCATGTCTGCAATCCAGTGCCTAGCGCCAAACCTTAGCATCTGGCTTTGGGAAAACTCTGATTATTTGTTTGGCGAAAAGGTCGTTAACTGGACTAGTGATCAACTTGCTCAGTTTAATCAGGATTTCGAAAGCACCGTACGTCGATCCTGTAAAGATTGCTTAATGGAGCCTAGTAGTATTTCTAGGCACATTTTAGGGTTGGATTTGACGGAAAAGCACAGTCGTCGTTACGAGATAATTGAAGAAACTGCCAGGATTAAGGGTCGAGTTAGTTCTTACGCTTTATTCAAACTTTTCTATTGCTCTAAACTCGAATCCGGTTCTTCTAAGACGGAATTCGATTTAATCT
The DNA here is from genome assembly GCA_018376265.1 of Collinsella sp. Taxonomy (GTDB): domain Bacteria; phylum Actinomycetota; class Coriobacteriia; order Coriobacteriales; family Coriobacteriaceae; genus Collinsella. Next base: position 14,318 of record JAHABQ010000021.1, on the reverse strand, counting down.
GTAACACCTCAAATTCCAAATCACTCAGTGATGCATTCAGTAACCTCCGTTCAGATGAAGAAAAAAACGAGTTGGCAGGCAGATTAATAATTGGTATTGCCGGAATAGATTCGAATCGCTGTTTGCATCTAGCTGAAGAAGTTTTAACTCTGATGTGCAAAGAGGGCAACGCTCTGGCTCCTCGCTTGTCCTTGAGCCCAATCGAATCTTACACGAGGCTATTCGAAGCACTTGGAAAACACATTGGAAAGTTTGAATTCAGCAATTGGCTGATCAAAACAATCGAACGCGAAAAGGAGGAGTTTTTTGCTGGCTTAATTTATTTTATTCGAGACGAGAGACTAAATCGTGAGAACGCGGCCTTGGATAAAATTGTTCTAATTGACGAGTGCTATCTCGAGCTTTGTAAAAAATACTCAAATTGGATGAATCGCAATTTTATGGAGCTGCTACGAAGGGCTGCGGTCTTTGAGTTCAAGATCTGGCAAGCGATAGACACCGATAACAACTTCTCAAATTGGAATCATTTCGAAAATATTCTTATGGAGAACGACGAAGCAAAGATTCTTTTCGGAACACAGCAGATGTCGATAGGAAGATCATTAAATACAGGCGAAGTCATGTTTGGGTCTATTCATGGTGGAGATGAAAGCATTACCCATGAAATGGTCTCGTCAATTTGGCAGAAGCCATGGTATTCATCCTTGGAACCTTTGGCAAAGAAATTTATTGCAGCACATTACATCAAAACGGATCCCAATCAAAACGATTTAGACGATGTTACGGATCACCGCGTTGCTACTCTAGTGCAGGAGTGGGACCGTTTCGTTATTAACGCTGACATTAATAACGAAGAATAGAAGCCCGTCGCTTATCTATTCCATTGGCGCTTAAGTGAGGTTACGACATGTACATTAATGACATTCAAGTACCCGATGGGTTAAATCAAGCGCTCTTGAAGCACGAGCTTGTAATATTTGCTGGCTCCGGCGTTTCAATGCAAGGTGATTGCCCTCTTCCTGATTTTAGGGGACTTGTTAAACAAATCGCCGAGGTTGTTGCTCGACCGGGTTCCACAAACATAAATGAGCTATTGGAAGAACCTTGCGAAACGGCGCTTGGTCATTTAGATCAAATGGGGAATATACACCAAGCGTGTGCTCGTGCCATTGGAAAAGAACTTGAAGGGTATTCTGACCTGCATGTCGGCATATTAAAGTTATTTGGCATCAAAAGAAAAGTACGTGTAGTTACAACCAACTTCGACCGCAGGTTTGAAGGTGCCGCCGAATCAATAGGCATTTCATCTCAGACGTACATTGGCCCCGCATTACCCCTGGGTGACGATTTTGAAGGGATCGTCTATTTGCACGGAAACGTATTGTGTCCAGAACAGACCGTCTTAACAGATGTTGATTTTGGAAAGGCATATATCACCAACGCGTGGGCATCGCGCTTTCTGCTTGATATGTTCACGCGGTATACCGTGCTATTTGTTGGCTATAGCTGCAGCGATATGATGGTCAAATATCTAACTCGATCCATTTCGGCAGATATGAATGGGCGCATTTTCGCACTTGAGCGAGGTGACAGTAGAGATAGTGAGTGGAGTTCACTTGGTGTCATCCCAGTCCATTTTAATGACTATAACGAGTTGGCACCTCTATTTATGGGGTGGGAAAAATTAAGTAATGAGTCGTTGAGCGTACGTCGCTCTGCTGTTGCATCGTATGCAGAATTAACATCCCAGCTGTCTTATATGGAATACGAGAACCTTGCGTCTTTCTTTACCAATCCTGAAGACGGTGATGAAGAAAGAAATGCTCTTGCTACCGCATTTTGTACAAATGCCAATAGTATTGAGTCATTGAAGAGCCTCGTTGATTGCGGGATCGATTCATTCTTAACAAAAGACAAACTGGATGGTTGGGAATGGACCTTTCTCGATTGGTCAGTTGAATCTTTTTCAGTCGATCAATACGTAGATGTCTATCAGATTGCCTCGGGAAAAGGTCGAATGTTGTCATCGACATATGTCTGTCAGTCGCTTGAGCACATTGCCGATTCCCCTGATTTTTCGGATGCCAGCATTTCCTTCTGGCTCTCATTTTTAAATCTCGATAAGACAGACGATATATGGATGGGGTTCACGTTCCCAAAGCTATTGTCCAAAATTGCAAGTCCAGATCTGGCGCTAAGATTAATTGAAATCATGCTCTCTTACAAAGCGGAGTGGGTTAAAGGATTCGCCGGCACCAAAGGCAGTTTTTGCCCTCGATTTAGATTTAATTTTTCCGATAACGTCGAAACCGTCACCAAAGCAATCGTTGCCTGGGCGGATTGTCTTGGCGTGCGGCTGCTTTCATTGCTCTGTAATCGTTTGAGTGACATTGCTAATCTTGAAGCTGGCTATACCGATCTATGTGAATGGATAGACTCATCAAGTTTTATTCGCCATGCAATTGAAGATCATGAACAAGATATGCCTAAGGAGGGCACTTTTTGCGTAATGATCGATTGCGCAAGGGAGGTTGGTCGCAAACTCTTCTTGGCAAATATACTTGAGGCAAATAAGGTGCTTGCTTTAATAGATTCAAAGTGCAGTCTCATAAAACGCTTGGGTCTCTATTTATACTGCCTGAGCCCATCAGACGCTAACCAGGCTTTAGCTCTCGCAGTTAAGTGCGGGGCTCTTAAAGATCCAGCCGCCAAATTTGAGATATACCATCTTGTCCTCACGGCGTACCCCAAAGCAAGCAAGTTGGCTAAGAAAGAGTTTATCGAGGGGGTTAATTTAACATTCGCCAAATATGCGGACGATCACCACTGTTCGTATGCGCGTTTCAACTTATATCAGTGGCTTGTGGACAACAATGTAACGGACGATCTATTGCAGCAACAACTTGAACAGATCGCAGTCGACCATCCCAACTTTAAGCTAACCGAATTTCCGGACTTATCGTCCTTTACTACCTGCGGGTTTCCGCAAATTATCCCATTGACCGCATCGGAATTTACGGCAGAAAATGTAATCCAGTTGTTTGAAAGGGCAGGCGATGTTGGTCATGACGACTTTGAAGCGGACGAGATAGTTAGGGCCAGCTGTAACGCCCACCCTGGCTCAGTGATTAAAGTCATTTCAGACATAGCCAACAGAATTGAATCCAAGCCTGAAATGCTCGCAGCTAAATTCATGCTGCTTAGCATTCCATGGGAATCATTAGATTCCGATAAACTTGCACAGCTACTTCCCGTTTTCAACATAACAGCAACATATCATGAGTCCTACGCGGCAACGATTCACGCCCTTGAGTACTTAGTCAGAAAAATTGACAATGCTCATGTAGCGGAATGCGTCCAGCTTACTCTCAGCTCGGTCGCACCCGAAAGAATACTGGCATGCGTCTCACACGAAGGCATTTCAAATAGCGTAAAGGAGGATTGGTTTTCCAGGGCGCTCAATAGTTCGTTGGGGCAAGCCGTCAACGCTCAAATTTACTTGCTGGCCAGATGCGATGAATTGGAACTCAATGACGGAAGCACCTCGCTGCTCGACTCAATTGAGCAGCTCATTGAGGCGTCATGCAACGACGAAGTCTCGTCAAACATTATATTTGCAGCGCTATTCTCGCAGCTAAATTTTTGGGTAACGAATCACATGCCCTTCTATAAGTCGCATATGGAGTCGGCGTTGGTAAACAACGATGTTCCCGGGCACATCGGAAGTGTTTGGGGACTCAGCAATTTGAATATTGCGAATCGCCAAACATGGCGCTCCCTTAGCGAAGTGTGGCTTAAGTTTTCAGTTGCGCCTTGTGAGGAGCTCAGCAAGCCTTATGAACGCATTAGGAAGTACTGCCTATTCTCATCAATTCGTTTTGACGAGAAGGAAAGCCGCTCTAAACTGCTTTCCCATTTTGGACGCACTCCAGCCCTAGTCTCAGAGGCTGTTTCCGCAATTGTTCATTACTTAAATAGTCTCGACCCAACAGATATCGTAGAAGCCTGGAATGAATGGGCAAAAGATGATCTATTCAACTTGATTGATACCGAGCCAAACTTTGAGCAAGGAGCGCCTCTACTTAAAAGAATGGTGACTCTAAATGAGGATATCGCCTCGAGTTGCATTGCGTTCATGGCACAAAGATGTGAATGGAAGCTGGATCGCACCATCCTGACCGACAAGCAGCTCGATGCGGTGATCACCTGCTGTAATGCGAGTAAAGTCGATATTGTTAAAGTCATTCTAATGCATCTAAAATGGAGTAGGCTGCTTCAAAAAGTTCAGCAATCATGCGTTGTTTATATTAATTCAAAAGTTGAGGCTGGCGGTCTTGAAGAGGACCTAATCGACATGGCAAAGGACGTGTACGCTTATAAGAGTATTCCCGTTCCGCGAACACCCAACTGGCAAACCGCCAGAGGAGACTAGGGTTTAGCTCGACAGCTGCATCCACGCTGGGTTTTTGAATCTTACCTTACTGAAGAGCCGTGGAGCCACGCATGGCGATTGCCTTCCATACAATCGAAAAGTAAAATTGAACCATGATTACTTTCGTCGACATATCCGCCGCTGTTTCTCGCGTACTGTCTCGTTACGACGTCCGCGAGGCATACCTATTTGGCTCATTTGCCCGCGGTGATCAAACGCCAGATAGTGATATCGATTTGCGCCTCGTTTGCGGAGACAGCATGACGTTTGGCACGCTATACGAAATCTCTCTTGAACTTGAAGAGGAGCTCGGGCGAGAGGTTGAGATTGTGACTAACCCGCCTGAGCACATGCGTCCGGCTTTCCGCAAAAACATTGAACAGGATGAGGTGCGTCTTTATGAAGCGGCGTAAGCGAGACGCTGAGCTCATCGATGTCATTCTGTCTGACTGCGAGACGCTGACTAAACGTATCGACCATTTTGGCTCTACGGAGAATTCCTTTGTTTGCGATAGAAGCGAGGAAGGCGAACTTGCCTACGACGCAATCATGAGCCCTGTTTATAGAATCGCTGAGGATGCGCTTCATCTTTCTGAAGAAGTCCAATCAGCTTTTCCGGAGTATCCCTGGAATGATATTAGGGGTTTTCGCAACTTCGTAGCGCACGGTTATCGAGAGGTCGATCGGTCCCTTGCTTGGAAAGTAATCGTCGATGATATTCCCGAGCTAGAGAAAGCTTTGCGAATCTTTAAAGAGCGCCAGGGCTAATGCGTCGTTGGTTGGCGCCGTACCCTTGGTAGCCTGCGACTCCATGCCGGGCTCGGCCCCTCCTTTCACCGACTGGCAAAACGATTTACGCCTAATTTCCGGGTTCGTTTACAGGTAATTCGTTTGCCACTCGCCCGATCTCGCTAAACTAATAACTGCTGCTACCAGGGCATTTTCTGGTGCACATTCTATTGGCTCCTGCAAAGATCGGAGCGGGTATGTTTGCTGCCGAGTCCCACACCAGCCGTCATCACATTGCGATTGTTGTCATGGCCTGCCTATGCGTTTTGCTGGGCGGGCCTTCTTATGCCGCGGGCGCGGAGAGCCTCATCATCGCGGGCGAGACGTACTACGAGCCGGGCGTGTCGGGCCCTGGCTGGACCTGGACCGATGCCGACCATCTGGAGCTTAACGGCTACGTGGGCGAGGCCATCGGCGCCGACGGCGACTTGGTGCTGACGCTTGCCGGGCAGAGCTCCGTGACGGAGTCGCATGCGCCCGATGCGGACATCACGCTGTGCGGCATGGAGGTGTGGGGCAACCTGACGCTTCGCGGCACCGGGACCCTGACGGCGACGGGCTCGCAGTGCGGGATCCACGTTTCGCAGGCGCTCGTGGTGGACGGCTGCACCGTCGATGCCCGGGCGGACGGGGCCGATATTACGGACGAGGCGGTCGCCGGCGTGATCGCAGGCGATATGACCGTGCGCGGCGGCGGACGCGTCGTTGCCGCGGGCGCCGGGTTCGGAGCGGGCGTGCGTGCTTACGGCGTTTATCTGCAAGGTGCGGGCCTTGACGCTGGTGCGGCCGGCTGTCGACTTTCTGTCGACGCCTCGTGGCTTGATGCGGCCGGTGCCGACGGCGGTGTTGCGTGCACGGGCGGGTCGCTTGTGTCCGCACGGTTTGTGACGCCTGCTGGTGGGGTCTTTGGTGCTAGTGGCGTGGTGGATGCCTCCGGTGCGGTAGCACCGCATGTGGTGATTGAGCCCGATGTCGCCACGCCTCCGGCGGGGGAGACCGACGGGGGCGAGGTGCCTGGCGATAGCGTGAACAAGTCTCCCACCGATGCTAACCCCGCTGCCGGAGAGCCCACCACAGGACCCACGGCAAATCCGACGCTGAAACCCGCGGCCGCGAAAAACAAGGCAACAACGACAGTAACCAAGACCACGGTCGCCAAGACGGCCAAGCCCAAGCCTGCTACGGCAACGACGTCGTCGCTCCCCAAGACCGGCAACAGCAACTGGATCGCCGCTTCCGTGACGCTTTTCCTGCTTGGTACAGTGCTCTTGGCTGCCGCATATCGCTGCTGAGGCGGCGCAACGCATCTTGCTGCCATACAAGAACTCTGTTGAAGCTTTGGGGGCAACACTTCCGGATAGGGAGCGTTGCCCTTTTCGCGCATGCAACATCTGACGTGATAGCCATATGCGTTTTCGCACTGAGAATGGAGCCGAGCACCTTTCTTCAAAATAAGATCACCGCAATACCTTTCTTCCTGACCGGCGCTAACTTGCACTTTTTGGTGCTGAGAGATTCTGAGACGCATGGGTGGCATTCGCACTTGCCTGGAGACCATTGGGGGAGCCGTCGGATGAAGTCGTCATCAAGGGCGGAAGCCGCCGTCATCGAGGTTATCAGCAATGAGGTTAGAAGCCGATAAGTATCTAACCCGCATCGAGGGATGGGATTAACATAGGGACGAAGGAGTTTTGCTTGAGAGGATCATAAACCGGCCCATCGCACAAGACGGGCAATGGGCCATCTGATATCAACATTGGGCGATATGCAATTCGCCTTGACAGCATAGGAGGTGCAATTGGAACGCATAGTAACTAAGCCAACCAGAATCGATCTGCATATCCATTCTGCTGCAAGTGTCGTCACAAAGGACAAAGGCAAGAAGGAACTTTCCGATTGCGACAAAGACCATGTTAACGTGCTGCTTCGCGGTTTGGAGGCTCATGGCATCAACATGTGCGCAATCACTGACCACGATTGCTTTGACAAAGACCTTTACTTCGCTTTGAAGGAGAGGGAGGGGGATGGCTGCCTAAACAAAGTGCTTCCTGGTATTGAGTTCAGCGTATCGATTCGCGCCGATGGCAAGAAGCCGACCGTCGTCCATATCGTTGCCATCTTCGATGACCGGCGCCCCGATCTGATTGACGGCATCGCCGAGGTCGTCTGTGATGAGAACGGGAAACCGCGCTACGACGATCTCAATAATGGCGCTTTCACCGAAGACGGTTTCGCCAAGGTCCTGAGGGACATCGGCCTCAACGCCGTCCTCATCGGACACGAAAAATCGGCCGGCCAGGAAGCGAAGCGGGACGTGAGCAGTCTCGGCGCGAATTGCGCCAGCGAAGTAATTTTGACCGAGTTTGTCGACGCGGTCGAAATTCGCAACAAGCGGCGAGAACTCGACATCAAGAGGCTCATCGAGACCTATCCCAAAGATGCCGTTCCGTTTGTTGTCGGGAGCGATTGCCATGATTGGGCGACATATCCAGGGAAAGAAGGCGGTGAGATTTCATTTTCCAGCCTGAAATGCCTGCCAACTTTCGAAGGTCTGCTCATGGCAATCACCGACCCCTCGAGAATCAAGGTCGGCGACTGCTCATTCTTCAGCGCCAGCTCTTCGAAGCTCGATTCGTTGAAGGTCTCAGTCAACGGCAAAAACTTCGACATACCGTTTTCGCCTGGAATCAATGCAATCATCGGAGACAACTCCATCGGCAAGTCGATGATGATTCATCGTTTGACCAATTGCCGGCATGTAGATGGACATAAGTTGGCCGACGGGTACGAAGCCTATTGCGCGAAGGAGGGCATAAGCGTCGACACAATTCTTCCCATTGCAGCCGAGTTCAAGTTCGACGACCAGGACAGCGTCCGCAAGACCCTTGAAGAGCTGCATTCGGGGCAGGGGCAAAACGATTATTTCGGTAAGTATTTTCAATCCCATGTTGATGTCGACTCTATCAAGGATTCGCTTAAGCGCTTCTTCGACGAGTGCGTTGTCGCCCTAGAGTCGAAAGCGCGCTTCAACGATACGCGCCGTCGACTTGACAAGCATGAGGTGGTTTTGCGAGACCTGCCAAAATCCGAGAAGCTTACCATCTCCCAATATTCGAAGACTATCTCTTTTAAGGACATCGAAAGCCTAGGCTCTAGGTTGCTCTCCTGCAGGAGCGACCTTGTCAACGCCAGAGCTGATCACTCGAAACTTTTCAAAGAGATGGGGGTTGAGGCTGCCGAGGCCCATGCCGATGCAATTAAGGCGATGGACAGGCTTCTCAAGCTTGTCGAGAAGCATAGGCTAGTCTACGAACGCGACGACGTGAAGACCCAAGCAGTCAAGGGCGCTGCGAGCGAGGAGCGCAGGGTTCTTTCAAAGAGGAAGACTGACGAGCAGAAAGCTATCGATGATTATTCGGCGACTCTTGACGATGTCTCTGGGAAAATTGCCAACGCTGTGTTGCTTGCCGCAAAGCGATGCAACAGGAAGCTCGAGTATGCCGTTCCTGTTGACATTAGGGTTCCCAATCCTATGGGGAAATTCATATTTGTCTCCGAACTCACTTCTGGTAGTACCGACATAAGCTACTGCAATGAGGTCTTTGGGGAGGTGTTCAACAAGCCTAAGCTATCGCTTCTGCTGAATGGCATTCAGTCCGAGACTGAGCTGACTACGGAGGAAATAGCTGCAGCGGTAACAGGTGAAAAACCTTCCATGGCGACGTGCTACGATCAGATTCGCAACAAGCTTCACGCGGTGGTTGACCGTATAACCGAGAGAAGGAAAATCACCAACAAGTCCATAGGCATCGACGCTGAACCGTCGCCTGGCCTGTACGGGACCCTGTACTTCGATCTATTGGCGGAGGAGGACACTAAATCAGGGGTCTACATTATCGACCAGCCGGAGGATCAAATCTCGCAAGTAGCGATTAAGGAACACGTCCTCGGTGCCTTTAAGAGGATGAGCGCCAACCGGCAGATACTGATGATCACGCACAACCCACTCTTTGTCGTAAACCTCGACGTCGATAACGTCATTGTGCTCGCGCGTGGCCAAGATGGGGAAATTGACGTGAAGAGTGGGGCTTTGGAATACGAATGCGACGACTACAAGGTACTCGACCTTGTGGCCAAGACCGTTGAAGGAGGTGCTGAAGTTGTTAGGAAACGACTCAAACGCTATGGCTCAGAAGGCATATAAGGTCGGGCTGAAGGATGGGAAGATCGCGATCGAGGGTGTTGACGGCTTTTCCATTGATGTCGAAGACCCGAAGCTGAACGTAGGGAAGTTGTACTCGGCCCTTTTCGCTGGAATCGACGAACCTACGACGATTTCCCTCGAGCCCACGACTGAACTTAAACAGGATCTCAAAGCCTTCTCTTTCTTTGAAAGCTTGAAGAAGATCGTGGACGGCGCTTGCGAGAAGATGAATCCAAGTCTGGCCGATATCGTCAAGAAAGCTGAAGGGCTCGACGTTGTCGACAAGGCAAAGCGGAGCTGATGCCCTGCTGCTTGTTCGCGAAAGCCAAGGGCAATAGGGGCTTGTATGGATACTTCTGTTTGCGATAAGCGCGATTGGGCGTGAATACAAGTGAATTGTCTAGGGGAATCTGGATTTCTAGATATGTACGGTCAAGATTGAGGGCCTAATTAAGGCCAAATTTTATCCTTCATATTTCGAAATCCCAATCATTTCCTCCGTTGCTTGGGTATACTTACATCAGAAATTGGTCGTAGGGCGCGACCAACGGAATCAAAAGAAAGCCCACTGAGAAGATTTTGGTCGTAGGGCGCGACCAACGGAATCAAAAGAAAGCCCACTGAGAAGATGCCTTCAATCTCTTTGGGTTGGAGGCATTTTCTTTTTCGGAGGGTCTGCATGAATTCTAAAATCGTCTTTTTGACAAACTCGTTTTACCAAGATCATCCAAACCCGCCGTTCAAAGAGATGGAACAAAAGCAAAATCGTCCTTACATTGTCTTTTTGGTCGAAATCGAGGGTCATACGTGGGCCATACCTTTTCGCTCGCATATTCGCCATAGGCACGCATTCTTTACCGATGCCAAAAATAAATGCGGAATTGATTATTCGAAAGCCGTTGTTGTAGACAAGCCAGAATATATAGATCAACAGGTGCGTCCACACTTGCGCCAGAACGAATATGAAGCTCTTCGCGGAAATGAATTCGCAGTTCAAAAGGGATTTGAAAAATATATCAAGCTTTACAAGCGGGCTGTTCGATCGGGACATCCGCGCTATCAATCGCTTATCAAGTATTCTACGTTGCAGAATTATGATTTGTAGCCAAGTTGGAGCATAGTGGATTCAGGCTCCGCCGTATGCTTAAATCATATTCACACGATAATTTGAGGAAGGGACGCTATGTGAAGGCCACAAAGCGTCCCTTCTTTCCCCGCTTGGCAGCCGGGGCCAGGCTCTCAGTGCGTCGAGCCTCGGCTGGGTCTGGACCGAAGCCGACCACCTGGAGCTTAACGGCTACGTCGCCCAAGACAAACATAACGATCAAGACTACGGTGACCAAGACTACGCTGCCCGCGTCCTCCAAGCAAAGAGCCGCCACTGCGACCGTAGCGACGATCCCCAAGCCCGCAGACAACAACTGGATGGCCGCTTCCTTAATGCTTTTCCTTCTTGGAACAGCGCTCCTGGCTGCCGTATAACGCTGCTAATTCCCCGTTTAGTGAGACCAGGGGAGAAGTGAATGCAGCCATTGCAGAAGTCTTTAGCCTTCTACTAAATCAAATTCTTAGAGATTGGTGCCGTATCAGCTATCGCTGCGACGGCACTATTATGTTCAGCTCGACTGCCTCTCGATCTATTACCGATGTTGAGCCTTATACCCCATCTGCCAGAGCGATAAGATAATTGCAATTCAAATACTGCCGTTTATAAAGCTCCATTTGGATCCAATTGCCTATATCACTGGAGTCATACTATGAGGAACTACTATCAAATCAAAACCGTCGCATCGGCCCCTCCAAGGAGGCTCATCCCGATCGGAAAAGTCATCAGCGCTACTGGTCTTGTATTGGTAATTGTCAGTCTCATTTCCGCTCTGTCATCGAGTGCCAACATATATGGTTCGCTTTCTTTTCTTTTCTTGCTCTTTGGCTTGTTCTTTTTTGTGGACGGGCTCCTTCTTGTTATCACAGCATCGAAGCAACAAGAAAAACTACTGGGGCTACGCCAATCGCTCCTAGAAGATGATCCTCAAATCGTCGCAAGCGCCGAAGAGTTTATGGCTCAGCGAAAGTCCCTGACACAGCAAGGCGAAATTACTGGCATCTTCATTGTCCATAATGCAACCAAAGATCTGTACTACGTAGGCCAAAGCGCAAAAGCGATTGACCGGGCGGCCATACAGTTTCTCGGTAGGGGCAATTGCGATGTGTATGCCGACTACAAGTACGGCGACTCATTCAGCGTGCGCATTATCCCGCTGTCAGAAAGCGGCTACGAAAGTCTCAATGAGCTCAAACGCACAGCGATACAAGCGCTCGAGGCTGCTGGCGAGGAGCTATATTGAGGACGAATGTTAGGATAAATGAAATGGCAAGTTCAAATAACACAAGCAACAACGAGAAATTAACGCCGTCCGTCGAAGAAACGCTTCTTAACGAATCCGGCTCGATTGCCAGGGTCAAATCGTTCTCATGGATTTGGTTTATCAATAAGGAACGAATCCACGACATAGATCCCGTCCAATGCGGCAAATGGATGTTCTTCTTCTCTCCATTCAAAACAGCCCTCATGGACGACATTGTCGGAACCGCAGTTCTTGATGGCGTCGTCGTAGAAGCCAAATACTCGAATCCCGAAACGCTCATCGCGGCAGGATCGAAACAAGGTGTCTGTTGCTTTTACCTAAACGGCAACGATAGAGAAAGCCATAAGAGGGTACTGAGCTACATGCTGGAAAACGGGCTGATCAGGAAGACAAAGACCGGAAAGCTTTATAACATTTCGTTCAAGTTCGACTCTGAGACCTATGCAGGAAAGTATAAGGGGAGCGGCTTCTCCGGAAAGATAAAGCTCGCGGATTTCGTAGACCTGGAATCGGGAGAGTTTATTTAGGACAGCGGGCGGAATGATGAACTAGGCGCCATGAGAACTCGGTATCCTCGGCATTGGCGCTCTCAAAAACCTTACACTGCAGCATCGAAGACCTCGTCTGGCAACCTTGCGTACGCTCTTGCCAAAATAGCGATTCTGATAGCACAAATTTATTTTTAGAATCACTCTTGGTTTCAAAAATAAAAAAGGTCAAAGGCTCTAAACCTCTGACCTGATCTTTAGATGGTGGGCGATACAAGATTCGAACTTGTGACCCCATCCGTGTGAAGGATATGCTCTACCCCTGAGCCAATCGCCCGTCGCCTTTCGGCAAAAGAGATACTAACATAGCCGCGCCCGGTTTTCCAAGAACTTTTTGCCTTCAATTTTAAATTCGTGACCATTCGCAACGACTCGTTGGCTACATCCAACTTTTAACGCATATCCACCCTGCAGACGTCATCGAACGTTTTCCCCAAAATGATTACGGTCATTCGTTGAATTATTCACTCTATTAGCGAGCAATTATGGAGACAGGGACCCTCAAGCTCTGAGCAAACACCTGCGGTTTTGCTGCACACTTCATCTATTTAGCAAAACCCGTCAAGCTTTTGGTCAGTATTTGGTCAGCTCCCGGTACTTACCCGCATGAAGTGCACCTAGATAATCGGACTCGCAAGCCGCATGGCTCACGCCCGATACTAGGGAGGCCCATATGGACGAGATCATCTGCGCAAACACCGCATTCCGCTACTGGCGCTGCCCACCGCAGGTGCGCGACCTCTACCCGCGCCTGCCCAACTCCGATGACGGCTGGCGTGCCCTGTCCCGATCACCCTTCGTAACCGACGTCCTCAAGACCCCGATTACCGCAGTTGCTTCACCAGGTTGTTGTAATCACCACTCGGGATTGCGCTCCACTATTCGCTGGGAAGGGGCATCGGATGCCAGCACAACAATCGACACTCATTTAGGCTTTAGTGTCACTAATCCGCTTAACACGTTATTTACTATGACACGCTTTGTGTCCCCAATAGATCTCGTACTAGCTATGTACGAACTTTGCGGTTGTTTTTCTGTTTTCGAGCCGACTCCCGCCGCCGAAATGCAATTAAAAATGGCGGCAAAAGAGATTCACCAGAGCAGTACGCAAGATCTATTCGAACTTGATGAAGGCGAAGACCAGGCACCTTGGAAACGGGTTTATGCCCATGTAACCGTAAAGGCCTCGGAAAACGAAGGACAAACGGACCGGCATGAGGATAGTAGAAAGGTTACGAAGCTTAAAGGAACTTCTCTCTGGATGAGAAAGCCACTCATCGAATTAAGCGACTTGCATCAATTCGCCGACAAGGTCAAAAGTCAAATGTGGGGAAAGCAGTTCTATGATGCCGCTCAGCAGGTTATCGGCATTGCCGCGTCTCCGCTCGAGGTTGCAGGAATCTTGCTTCTAAACCGTCCGCGGCGTCTTGGCGGCGCGGGCTTCACGAACGTTTATGCCAACGACTTGACCCCACTTTCCATATCGGCGCAAAGCATTGCAGGTCAAAAGGTCTGCTACGGCGATATCGTGATCGTAAATCCGATTCTTATGAAAGGTGCAATTATCGAAATCCAAGGTGAAGTCATTCATGGCTCGGGTGCAATACTTGACCACGATGCGGAGCGCATGACTGCGTTGCAGAGCATGGGATTCGATGTATTCTTGGTGACTCACGATATGCTCAACGATTCAAAGCAGCTAGACACCATAGCCAGAAGCGTCTGCGACCGTTTAGGGATTCGCTATAAAGCCAAAACTGAAGCAATGAAGTCCGCCGAGACGCGACTGCGAGCAAATGTTTTGTGCAACTGGTTAGAAATCGGAAATTAGCTGCGACAAGGCATTTGAACAAGCATATTTGCCTGTTAGTGAATTAGTGCCATTTCAAAACCATGCCGGATTACGGGGCTCAACCCAGACCGGCCGTCCATGCCCTGCATTTAACTAAATGCACAAGCCTTCTACCTGCGGTTTT
>JAHABQ010000020.1:0-30804 GCA_018376265.1 Collinsella sp. | reverse complement strand
CGGCATCTGGTCGCCGGTGAAGGCGTGGATGGTGGTCATGATGCCGGAGACGATGGGGGCGAAGTCGTTCAGGCCCTTGGCCATCGGGGCGAGGCAGTTCGTCGTGCAGGAGGCAGCGGAGATGATGTTGTCATCAGCGGTCAGCGTCTCATGGTTGACGTTGTACACGATGGTGGGCAGATCGCTGCCAGCCGGAGCGGAGATGACGACCTTCTTGGCGCCAGCGTTGATGTGGGCCTGAGCCTTAGCCTTGCTGGTGTAGAAACCGGTGCACTCGAGAACGACGTCGACGTCGAGGTCGCCCCAAGGCAGGTTGTTGGCGTCGGCCTCCTTGTAGATCTTGATCTCCTTGCCGTCAACGGTGATGGAATCCTCGCCAGCAACGACCTCGTGATCGCGAGCGTAGTTGCCCTGCGTGGAGTCGTACTTCAGCAGGTAAGCGAGCATATCGGGAGAGGTGAGGTCGTTGATAGCGACGATCTCGGAGCCCTCATGACCGAACATCTGACGGAAAGCCAGACGACCGATGCGACCGAAGCCGTTAATAGCAACCTTTACTGCCATTGTGTCTCCTTTCGTAAGGCCCCCGCGAGCTACAGCGCCCGCCGTTGAGGCCCACAAACTAACCACTCGCCTAATATACCTTTTTTTTGACTTGAATTTCACGAGAATGCTCGAAATTGAAAATCAAATTTGCGTTAAAACGCTTTAAAGAATAAAATAGCAGCTAAATCCGTATATAAGTCGATACTTTAACCTACCTGTTTGCTTCAATGAGCTTTTCAAGCCTCAAAACTCGATGGTAGAGGGCAGACTTCGACAAGGGAGGGTCAGCCATCTCCCCTAAATCACGCAGCGAAAGATCGGGATAGCGCTCGCGCAGGTCGCAAAAGACCGCCAAGGCATCCGGAAGCGTGTCGCGCAAACCCCGCTGTTCGAGCTCATCGATAAGCGCAAGCTGATGTTGGGCAGCACCGGCGCTTCTGGTCTGGTTGGCGAGCTCGGCGTTCACGCGACGGTTCACATCGTTCTTAACCAACTTGACCGCGCGCGCCTCCTCAATCTCGGCAACGCTGCGCTTGGCACCAATCAGCTTTAAAAGATGCTCGATTTCCTCGGCACTCTTAATGTACACGGCATATGACCCCCGCCGTGCATTAACACGAGCATGGACCCCAACCTGCTCCAACAGATCGCAAAGCCCCTTGGCATATTGCTCGCCCTGCACCGCGATCTCCAAATGAAAATCGCCGCGTGGATCGGCCACGAAGCCGCCCGCGATGAGCGCGCCGCGGATATAGGCAAGCCTGCAGCAAGGACGGGCAACGATATGTCGGGGCACGCCGGCAACAAGTCCTCCCCTACGGTCGAGGATACCCAGCAGCACCAGAGCCTTATCCAAATCGGGCTGATCAGGCAAGGTGATGAGGTAGTTTCGAACCTTATGCAATACAGATTTACGGACGGTGAACTCCGTTTTGAGCTTAAGGATACGATGCGTCAGCGTGATCATCGTGCGCGCGACGGCTCCCGTCTCAGTCGCAACCGTCAAACGATACCGCCCAGAGCCGGCAAGCGAGAGCGTACCACTCACGCGCGTGAGGGCGGCGAGCGTCGACAAGTCGCAGTATTCACATTCGGGTTCGCAGCGCGCAAGCTCGTCGCGCACCTCAGCGGTAAACGACATGCAGGCCTATGCCTTCGTGTTGGCGCGCGACAGGTCGCGGTGGGAGATACTCACATGATACTGAGCGCCTTCCAGGTAACGGGCCGTGGCCTCGGCAATGGCAACGCTGCGGTGCTGGCCGCCCGTGCAGCCGATGGCGATAGAAAGCTGCGGCTTACCCTCCGCGATATAGCCCGGCATCACCGTATCGAGCAGCTGTGTCCAAGCCTTCCAAAACTCCTGCGTCTTGGGATGGTCCAGAACAAAATCGGAGACCTTTTTATCGAGACCGGTCATCGTGCGCATCTCGGGATCGTAGAACGGATTGGGCAGGAAGCGGACGTCGATCATAATGTCCGCCTCGACGGGCATGCCGTGCTTAAAGCCAAACGAGAACACGTGGACGTCCATGAGCTGCTGGTCGGACAGCTCGGAAAATGCCATACGTAGCTTGTTGCGCAGCGCAGAGGTGCGCAGACGGCTCGTGTCGATAATCATATCGGCTCGGTCGCGCACGCCCTGCAGCTGAAGGCGCTCGCGCTGAATGGCATCGGCCGTAGTCTCCCCCGGCTTGGCAATGGGATGACGGCGGCGATTTTCGCTGTAGCGACGAATCAGCACCTCGTCAGAAGCCTCCAGGAACACGATGTCGCAGCTCATCTCGCGCTCTTCGAGCGCGGCGACCGCATCGAGCAGCTCGTCAAACAGTCCCTGGCTACGCAAATCGCAGGTGACGGCAAGATGCCTGCCCACGCCCGTATTGATGCCGACGAGCTCGGCAAGCTGGGCGATGAGACGTGGAGGCAGGTTATCGATGCAAAAATAGCCCATGTCCTCGAACACGTGCATGGCCTGCGTGCGGCCTGATCCGGACATTCCGGTGATGATGACGATATCGGGGATGCGCTCCGAGCGCTCCGCCGCATCCATGGCATCTCCCTTTTGCATGTGTTGCCTCCCGAAAACAAGCGCGGGACCCAGCAACCCGGATCCCGCGCGGTCAATTGCCTATATTGAGTATACCGCCCCGAG
This sequence comes from Collinsella sp., assembly GCA_018376265.1. GTDB lineage: Bacteria > Actinomycetota > Coriobacteriia > Coriobacteriales > Coriobacteriaceae > Collinsella. Next base: position 28,106 of record JAHABQ010000020.1, on the reverse strand, counting down.
CGGATACGAGGCCTGTTTTACGCCTCAAGCGCAGCCTTGAACCAACTTGTAATACTCGTGGGGTGCGTGATGGCGGTGCCGACGACAACGGCCCAGGCGCCCGCATCAATCGCGGCGCGGGCTTCCTCGGGCGTGTGCACGCGGCCCTCGCAGATGATGGGAAGACCGGGGAATTCCTCGGTCGCCTGACGCAGGAGCGGCAGATCGGGGCCATCGGCCATGGTGCAGTCGATGGCGGCGACACCATGAGAAAGCGTAGTGGATACCAGGTCAAAGCCCATATCAACCGCACGGCGAATGTCCTCGATGGTGGCGCAGTCGGCCATCAGGAGCACACCCTCCTCGTGCAGCGGACGGAAGGTGTCCTCGACGGTCTTGCCATCGGGGCGCGGACGATCGGTGGCGTCGATCGCCACGATATCGGCACCGGCAGCAACGCAGGCGCGAGCGTGACGCAGCGTCGGCGTGATGTAAACGCCCTCGTGCCCATCTTTCCACAGGCCGATGACGGGAACCTCACAGCGACCCTTAATGGCGGCAATGTCGGCAAGACCCTGGCAGCGAATGGCGGCGGCGCCGCCGAGCTCACAAGCTCGAGACATTTGAGCCATGGTCTCGGGCGTACGAAGCGGCTCGCCCATATACGCCTGAACGCTCACGACGAGCTTGCCCTTCAGGGACTGGATCAAAGGATCAACGGTCATGTTCGACTCAACCTTTCTCAAAACAGCCTTCTGAGACACCGCACCTTGACGTTCAAACCGTCGCTCGCGTACCGAAGTACGCTTCGCTCCTCTTTCACGTCAATCTGCGGCACCTCAGAAGGCGCACTTGGTAGTTATGTTTACTTCAACGATGCGAGAAGGTGTTCGGCGGCACCGATGAGCGGAGCATCGCCCTCCAGAGAACCGATGAGGATCGGCGTGTCCTGAAGCGGATCGAGCGCCTGGCTGGCATAGCCCTCGTGCACCGAATCCTTCCACGTCTGCGAACGCCAATCGGGACCCTGGTGAATCACACCTCCCGAAAGCACGATAACCTCGGGATCCAAGATGTTGGCAAGCGAGCCCAAGCTGGCGCCCAGCGCAAAGCCGGCGTCATGGATGACCTCGGTCGCCTTTGCGTCGCCCGCACGGCACAGGTCGTTCACGTCGCGACCGACCGAAGGACGGCTGGGGTCGACGCGACCAAAGCGCTCATCGTACATACGACCAATGGAAGTGCCGGAAGCAACCGACTCAAGATGACCGGAACGTCCACAGGCGCAGGGAATGCCAGCGGCAGCCGAGCACTCGATGTGGCCCATATGACCGGCAGCACCATGGAAGCCCTGCATCACACGGCCGTTCTCGACATATGCGCCGCCGATGCCCGTGCCGATGCCCAAGCACAAAACGGAGAACTTGCCTTTGCCGACGCCCCAGTGGGCCTCGCCCAGAGCATGAGCCTGCACGTCGCCCACCACGGCAACGGGGAGACCAAGGTCCTCGCGCAGACGCGGCCCCAACTGAACGCCGGACCAGCCGGGCATGATCTCGTTGGCATACGCGATGGCGCCCGTCTTGGGATCGACGACGCCTGCGGCACCGATACCGACACCGAGGACCTCGACATCGGGATTCGCCTCAAGAGCAGCCTTGATGGACGCCTCGATACGCTGGAAGACGGCCTCGCCGCCCTCCTGGGCCTCAGTAGGAACCTCGGCCTCAAAGACGGGATGGGGCACGCTGCCGTCAGCCGGGTACTCCATAATGGCGGTCGCGATCTTAGTTCCGCCGATGTCGACAGAGCAGACGTACTTGTTCTCCATGTCGTTCTCCTTAGGAGATAAAAACAACTACAGGAAATGAAGGCGGTGTTATCGCCGCAGCATGATAAAGGTTTCCCAGGTGCCCGAGGTTGGGGTGAAAGTGGCCGGGCGTTGACCTAATGGGTCACGCCCGACCACTTGAGCCCCAAGATCGGGTGCCTGGGGAATCTTTACAGGAGACCGTTGTCCTGGAGGACCTTCTTAATCGCCTCGACGTTCTCGCCGGTCATGGCCTTCACCGGGCGCGGCATGGTCGGGCTGTCGAAGATGCCCATGAGGTTCATAGCGGTCTTGAAGGCGCCGACGCCACCGGCATAGCCCTGGACGCCCGAGGTGACATCCCAGATGTGGGAGATCTCGTTGAGACGATCCTGCTCAGCCTTGACGGTAGCCCAGTCACCAGCCTGAGCGGCCTTCCACTGACGCACGTAGCCCTCGGGCTCAACGTTAGCGAGACCCGGGACAGAGCCGTCGGCACCACCGAGGTAAGCGCCGTCGACAACAACCTCGTGACCGGTGAGGATGCTCATCGGATGGCCGTTCTTCTCGTTCTCCTGAACGAGGTAGCGGAACGAGATGTCATCACCCGAGGAATCCTTGACGCCGGCCAGGACGCCCTCGGCGCCGAGCTTGGCAAGGAGCTTCCAGGGGAGCTTGGTGTGGACGCACACGGGGATGTCATAGGCAAAGATGGGCAGGTCGAGCTCCTCGTGCAGGATGCGGAAGTGCTCCTCGACCTCGGTCATGCCCTGCAGGGCATAGAACGGGCAGGTGGCGACGAGGGCATCGGCGCCCAGCTCCTGGGCGACCTTGCCGTGCTCGATCATGCGCTCGGTCTCGGTGTCGATGATGCCGACCAGAACAGGCACACGGTGATCGACGATGCGCACGGCCTCGGCGATGATCTGACGACGGCGCTCATCGGTGGAGAAGACGACCTCGCCCGAGGAGCCCAGGAAGAACAGGCCATCGACGCCGGCATCGATCATACGGTTGATGCTGCGCTCAAAGGAGGCAACATCGAGCTGGTGATCTTCGGTATCGGGAACAACGACGGGAGGGATAACGCCGGTGAATTTCTGAGTTGCCACAAGAATCTCCTTAGTTGTCTGGCGGGCGGCCCTATGCCACCCACTCTTGTTGGCAGTGTCCAGGCCGTCTAGGCCAAAGAACACGGGTAGAACGTTTGGTTCAAGAAGTCGACGACTTCGTTTTCGAACGCATTGATGCGCTCGTGAGCGTATTTGGCATAGATGATATGCCTCCGGTCACACTCAAGACCGTTGAATACGGCGAACTGGCCCTTGGGATCGCTCACGGCATCCATGAGCGATGTGCCCATGAGCACCGATCCGCACACCCGAGACGACAGAGCCTCAAGGCCACCGGGGATTGGATTGGCAACCGCCGTGCAGGCAAGGCCCCGCTCGTCCAGAGCGGAAACCGCCAGCGCGACGCCGCCGCCAAGGCCCTCGCCCCACGCAAAAATGCGATCGGGGTCCACGCCATCAAGATTGCGCGCAACCTTCGCCAACGCGCAGCCCCAACGGACGCGCTCGACAAAAGCGGGCGAAGCAATTCCCCGCTGCAGGTCGTCCGCACCAGCAACATCATCATCCAGTGCAAGCACGGCATATCCCATGGCGGCAAATCTCGTCATGTGATGCCAGCCGCGCACAGGCCGATCGATGTCGTGGAACATCAGGCACAGCGGCACGCGCTCAGATACTCGGGCACGACCAACAGGCTCAATCAAACGAGCGTGGACCGCATCGTCACCGAGCCCAAAGAAAACCTCCGAGTAACGGGCGCAGGGGTTAACAAAGTCAATTGCCGTAATGGCCAGGCCTTGAATCTCAAGATTCAAAGCGCATGTCTCTAAATCAGAAACATCTGCTTGGACATCACCGTGCCAGTCCCGATATTCTGCGAGCCTTGACGAAACCGTTCCAGGAATTCCCACGAGCCCGGGGACTATCAGCTCGTCAACATTGCTCTCGCACTTAGACATGAGCCTCCCCTCCCTCACAGAAAAACGGAATGATCAGATCGTCAAAGTCCTGAATCTCCTCGTGGCCAAAGCCCCCAAAGAACTCATGACGCTTGTCGCAGGACAGGTTGTTGTACACCGCAAACTGCGTCGCCGGCGGACAGACGATATCGGCTGTGCCCGTGCCAAACAACACGGGGCACTTGACCATAGGGGCAAAATTCTTGGAATCGAAGTACGCCAGCTTGGCATAGGCTTCGTCAATACAAGTCGAGTCCTCGTCAAACCAGCGCGACCAATAGCGCAGGCCCTCGTAGGCAATATCGTCGGCGTCCAGATCCCAAACCAGGCGGAAATCCGATAAGAAGGGATAGAGGATGGCGGCGCGATTGATAAGCTCGCTGTTAAGCGCGCAGGTCGCAATACCCAAACAGCCACCCTGCGATGCGCCGTTCACATACACGCGGGTAAAATCGATGCCCTCGAGCTCGCGAACGATACGGCACAGAATGCGAATATCCTGATGTAGGCGGACATAGTAGAGGTTGGCCGGATCGCCGTCGATACCGGCGACGATATGGCCCGCGACCGTCGTGCCCGCAAATCCACCAATGTCCTCGGAGGGGCCTCCTTGGCCAGGACAATCGAGAGCAATGAGCGCCATGCCCATGCCCGCAAACGACGCCTGCTCAAACCAGCTGCGGCTCGCACCCGGATATCCATGGAACTGAAGCACCAGCGGCACGGGCTCCTCCGAGACCGGCTTGAGGTACTTGGCATGCAGGCGTGCACCACACATGCCGGTATACCAGAGATCGAAAAACCGACAGGTCGCGGAATCCGCAACCGAAGCCGCCTCGATCACGTAGTCGAGCTCGACGGCCTCGGCCTCGGCCATGCGGTCCTTCCAAAAGAGATCGAAATCCGATGGACGGGGCATAGCGCCTCGATATTCACCAAATTGCTGTTGTAGCTCCTGAGCACTTGGCATGGCTCGTGAACCCAGCCTTTCGAAATCGCAACGGAGGTGCGCCCGGCAAGGGAACCGGGCGCACGGGAGGGAAAGCGAGGCTACTCGCCGAGCTTGGGATGCAGCAGCGACGGCGCAGCGCCGAGCAGCATCTTGGTGTAGGGGTCCTGAGGGTGCTGGAAGACCTGCTTGGCCTCGCCCTGCTCGACGATCTTGCCGCCATTCATAACGATGATGTCGTCAGAGATATAGCGGACCGTCTGGATGTCATGGCTGATGAACACCATGGCCAGGCCGAGCTCCTTCTTAAGGTCGGTCAGCAGGTTCAGAATCTGCGCGCGGACCGAAACGTCCAGAGCCGAGGTGGGCTCGTCGGCGATGATGGCATCGGGGTTCAGCGACAGGGCACGGGCAATTGCTACGCGCTGGCGCTGGCCGCCCGAAAGCTGGCCGGGAAGAACCTCGGCGGCGGAGCTGGGCAGACCGGTGAGCTCCAAGAGCTCCTTGACGCGTTTCTCCTGCTCGGCCTCGGTACCCAGGTTGTGGACGCGCATGGGGTCGAGCAGTTGCTCGCGAACGACCATGCGGGGATTGAGCGCCGTGGCCGGGTTCTGGAACACGACCGAGATGACGCGACCCATGTGGCGACGGTCCTCGGCGGTACGTTTGGTAACGTCCTTGCCCTTAAAGTAGACCTTGCCGCTCGTGGGGGCCTGCAGGCCGCACATGACGTTGGCGGTGGTGGACTTTCCGCAACCGGACTCGCCGACGATGCCGATGGTCTGTCCGGGCATGAGCTTAATCGTTACACCCTGGACGGCGTGAACCAGGTTGGGGTGCAGAATCGAGCCGGTACGGGTCCTAAAGGTGACGTGGACGTCATCAAGGAAGATGATCGGCTCGACGCCGTTGACTGCGGTCTCGCTCATCTACATCACCTCCGCGTGAGGGGTCAAACCATTTGCCTTGAGCACCTCATCGGGGAGCTCGGAATAGAAGTGCTCGGTGCCGGGCACGCGCTTGAAAACCGGACGGGTGTCCAGGCCAATGCGCGGATGACTCGAGCGGGGCGCGAAGCGATCGCCCTTGGGGAAATCGCGCGGGCTCGGAACGGCGCCGGGCACCTGGTGCAGGCGGCCCGAACCGCTCTCGATGGACAGGACGGAACCCAGAAGACCGCGAGTGTACTCGTGGATCGGGTTGGTGAGCAGCTCCTTGGTGGGCGCCTGCTCGATAACCTGACCGGCGTACATAACCGTGATGTTATGAGCGACCTCGGCGACCAGTGCCAGGTCGTGCGAAACGAAGATCATGGCAAAGCCGAGCTTGGCCTGAAGGTCGTTAAGCAGCTTGATGACCTGCTTCTGGACGGTAACGTCCAGAGCGGTCGTGGGCTCGTCGCAGATGACCAGCTTGGGGTCGCGGGTAAGGGCCATAGCGATCAGAACGCGCTGACGCTGACCACCGGAAAGCTCATGCGGATAGCTCTCGAGCGTACGCTTGGGGTCGAGGCCCACGAGCTCCAGGAGCTCCTCGGCGCTACGGGTGCCGCCGCGCTTGGTGAGCTGCTTCATCTGGGCGGAAATGAGCATGGAGGGGTTGAGCGAGGACAGGGCGTCCTGATAGACCATGGCGATATCGGTACCGCGCAGGCCGAACCACTCCTTCTTGCTCATCTTGAGCAGATCGCGGCCCTCCCAGAGAACCTCACCGGAAAGATGCTCGTCATCGTCGGTCAGGCCCATGATGGCCAGCGTGGTGATGGACTTACCGCAGCCGGACTCACCGACCAGGCCCATGGTCTGGCCGGGACGGACATCAAAGTTGACGTGGTCGACGACGTTGATATCACCGTGGTGCTCAAACTGGATGCAGAAATCACGGACCGAAAGGATCGGCTCAACGGACTCATCGGGCACATGGCGGTCGTTACGCTTGAGCTCGACATCGCGCAGGGCGCCAAGACGGGCGGACAGGGACTGAGCCTGCTCCTTGTAAGCGCGAACGGGGTCGGAGACCAGCAGGTCGGCCTCGCGGCGCTTGGAGGAGTCGGTCGGATCCAGGGCGGCGGAGGGAGCAGCGGCCATGGCGTCGGTAATGCCCTCGGAGAGGATGTTGAGCGCCAGGCAGGTGATCATGATGGCCAGACCCGGGAACAGCGCCTGCCACCAACGGCCAGCGAGCACGCCGCCGCGGGCGTCGGCGAGGATGTTGCCCCAGGTAGCGGTGGGCTCCTGGATACCAGCGCCGATAAAGGTCAGCGAGGCCTCGAAGATGATGGCGTCGGCGACCAGAGTAACGGTGAAGACCATGATCGGGGCGATGCAGTTACGCAGAACATGCTTGATCAAAATCCACGGAGCCTTGGCGCCGGAAACGATGACCGCGCGGACATAGTCCTCGCCGTACTCGGACACGATGTTGGCGCGCACGATACGGGCAATCTGCGGAGTGTACATAAAGCCGATGGCGAAGATGATCGACGGCACGGAATTGCCCAGGATGGAGACGAAGACGGCAGCGAGGGCGATGCCCGGGATGGACATGATGATGTCCAGGATGCGCATGATCGCCTCGGAAACGGACTTGCGCGAAACCGCCGCGAGGGCGCCCACGACCGAGCCGCAGACCAGAGCCATGGCAGTAGCACCGAAGCCGATGATCAGCGAGTAACGGCCACCGTAAAGCATACGCGACAGGATGTCGCGGCCCTTATCGTCGGTACCGAAGATAAATCCATTGCCGGGAGCCTGGCGAGCAGTGAAAATCTCGACCGGGCTATAGGGGGCAAGAAGGGGCGCCAGAATCGCGGTCAGGGCGACCAGTGCCAGCACGACGGCGGCAATCTTAGAAGACAGCGTCATCTTCTTCCAGCCACCGAGCTTGAGCCCCTTGGAGGCAGCTTTCTCGAGCTGCTCGGTTTGCTTCTCTCGAATCTTTACCATAATCTACACCGTCCTGATGCGCGGGTTGATGAGCAGGTAGAGCATGTCAACCACGATGTTGATGATGATGAAGGCAAGAGCAACGACGATGACGACGCCCTGAACCAGGTTCGCCTCGTTGCCCTGAACGCCCTGCAGAATCGCAGTACCCATGCCGGGGAGGTTGAAGATGACCTCGATGACGACAGCACCGCCCATGAGGTAGCCGATCTTAAGACCGAGGGTGGTGACCGGGGTGATCAGCGCGTTGCGAAGAACGTTGATGCCGACGACGACCTTCTCGGGAACGCCGGCGCCACGGGCCATGCGGACGTAGTCCTTATCGAGCTCCTCAACCATGGCCGTACGCACGATACGAGTCATCTGGCCCGTCAGCGGGAATGCCAGGGCGATAGCGGGCATGATCATACGTCCCAGATAGCCAGCCGGGTTGGTGGTGAAGTGAGGCAGAGCACCGGACGCCGGGAGCACCTTAAGGTAGGAAGAGAACAGCAGGATCAACAGGACGGCAAGCCAGAACGACGGGGTTGCCAAGCCGGCGATGGAGAAGACGCGGATCACTTGGTCCGGCCATTTATCGCGATACAGTGCCGCGATGACGCCGAGCAAAAACGAGACGACCGCGCCGATGGCAAGACCGATGAAGGTCAGCTGCATCGTGACGGGCAGGGCCGTGGAGATGCGCTTGGCAACGGAGTTGCGAGCAGCACCATAGGTGCCCATGTCACCATGGATCAAATCGCCCATATAGCGCACGTAGCGCACGGGCCAGGGGTCGTCCAGACCATACTTCTCATGGTACTCGGCAACCGCCTCGGGCGAGGCACCGTCACCCAACGCCGTATAGGCGGGGTCGGTCTTGGAGAACGACATAAGGAAGAACACCAGGACGGTGACGCCCAATGCCATGATCGGCAGCGCCACGAGACGCCTTCCAATCAAACGTAGAAAGTTGTTCACGTTCTCTCCCCTTTCTTTTGTCGGTAGGACCAACTGGTATATGAGTATGGATACTCATTACAAGACCCGAGCGACATCGAGGCCGCCCGGGTCTTTGTTTTAACTATGAGGACGTTGCCTTACGACCGACGTCCCACATATGACTCAAGCGAGTCTTAGGCCTTGACGGTCGCGACGCCCCTGAAGGACATGCTCGTCGTGCCGATGCCCTTGAAGCCATCGAGGGCCTCGCCGTTGGGCGCGGTGGACGGATCGTCCCAGGAAGCGGAAACGGTCTTGACGTGGACAACGGGATACAGAACAGCGTTGTCGGCAATGATGTCGAAGCACTCGTTCCACTTCTTCTGCTGCTCGTCGCCCTCGGCGGCAAGAGCCTCGTCCATGAGACCGTGGAGCTTCTGCCACTCAGCGGAATCCTTCCACGGGCAACGGGTCTGCATCCAGACGTTGTCGCCATACCACCAGTTGAGCAGCAGGTCGGGGTCGGCGCCGAAGCAGGACGGATCGCCAGGAGCGAGAAGGATATCGTAGGCCTCGCCGCCGTCGATGGCAGCGTAAGTGGCCGGCGAGGTATCGGTCTGGATGGTCACATCGAAGCCGAGAGCGTCGAGGTCGTTCTTGACCTGAGCGGCCATGCCCTTAATCTGCTCGTTGTCGGTGGTGCGCAGGGTGATGGCGCCCGGGGTGATGCCAGACTCTTCGATGAGCTTCTTGGCCTTCTTGGCGTCAGTCTTGTACACCGTGGAAGCCTCATGATAGTTGGTGAAGCTCTTGGGCAGGTAGCAGCTGGCAGCGGTAGCAAGGCCGGCGAAGGTGTTGGTAATCATCTTCTCGGTGTCGAGCGCGTACATGACGGCCTGACGGACCTTGACGTTGTTCCAAGGCTCCTTGGCGACGTTAAACATGATGAAGCGGGTGCCGAAACCCTGAACGTTATCGATCTTGCAGCCAGCGCTCTCGAGCTGGTCGACGGCGTCAGCGGTGACGAGCTCCATAACGAGCGTGGAGCCCTCCTGCTGAGCGGTAACGCGAGCGGTGGGGTCGGTCAGGATGCTGTACTGGATCTTCTTATCCTCGGCAGCATACTCACCGTTGTACTCGGGGTTGGGAACCAGGGTGATCTCGGTATCGGAGATAGAGTCGTACATCCAGGGGCCGGAACCGATCGGCTGCTTGGCGCGATCCTCCTCGGCCTGGGTAGCCGGGGTAACGCGGATGATGGCCAGACGATTCTTGAGCAGGGAGAAGTTGGGGACCTTGGTCTTGACCGTTACGGTGCTGGCGTCCTTGGCCTCGATGGACTCGAAGGGCTGGAAGAACGGAGCATAGGTAGCGGAAGCAGCGCAAGCGGTGTAGGAGGCAACGACGTCGTCAGCAGTGACCTCGGTACCATCGGAGAACTTGGCACCCTTACGGATGGTGACCTCGAAGGTGGTGTCGTCTACGGACTTGGGATCGTCGGTGGCGAGCTCGTTGAAGGTGCTGTAGTCGTGGTAATCGATGCCGTAAAGACCCTCGATGACGTGCCAGTTAGCGCCCAGGCCCACAGCGGAGCCGGTGCTGGCGGGGTCGAAGCTGGACGGAGCGTAAGCGGAACCAGCGGTGATCACGCCGCCGCCACGGTTGGCGGAATCGGTGGAACCGGAAGCGGAACCTTCGTCGCTAGAGCTGCCACCGCAGCCGGTGAGACCAAGCCCTGCGACAGCAGCGACGCTGCCGGTGAGGCCGAGGAACGAACGCCTGGACATATCCTTGTTGATGATGGCCATGTCTTCTCCTATCAATAGAGAATCTTACCCGGGAGCACCTAGACTTGCCCCCGCGCAACTTGCGGACGAAATATACCTTACCTACCGACGAACCCAACTGAGGTGCCGCGCTCGGCGACCGATACATACATACGCTTGAACGGTATTTACTACCGTTCACCGAATTCATTGACAAATGATTCGACAGACAGTATGTATCGGCGAGGTGAGATATCAGTCTTCGTCAACCCGCAGGATAGCAGGGTTTTCGCTTGGGTTAGTCAAACGTTTTAGCGTTAATAAAACCCGAAACCAGCAGGCAATCATGGCGAAATAAATGGTTGAAAATCGCGCAATCATGTATATCAGTTGTTTAGGCTCGTGTTTAGCTATCGGAATGGCCAGCCGCCGCCTCGGCGCGCTCGGCATTCCATGCAACGAGCGCCTCGTGGACCGCCTTGGCAACATCGGCAGGTATGCCGCGAACTTCCGCGATCTCTTGCTCGCTCGCCGCGCGCAAACGCTTCATCGAGCCAAAATGGCGCATAAGGGCACGTTTTCTGGTGGGTCCCACGCCCGGAACGTCATCGAGTACCGAAACCGTCATGGCTTTATCGCGCAACTCACGGTGGAACGTGATGGCAAATCGGTGGGACTCATCGCGTACCTGTTTAATTAGATAGAGCGAAGCAGACCCGGTCGGCAGCACGACAGGAGTCTCGTCCCAAGGCACAAAAACTTCCTCGTCGGCCTTCGCCAAGCCACAAACTGGTATATCGAGCCCAAGAGCCTCAAGTTGCTTGATCGCAGCGGTCAATTGCGGCTTACCGCCATCGACAACGAGCAAATCGGGGCGCGAGCCAAAGCGCTCGTCGGCCATGCGCTCGGGAGCATAGCGTCGTCCCAAAACCTCGGACATCGACACGAAGTCGTTTGCCTCGTCCAATTCGGCCTGAATTTTAAAACGACGGTACTGGCTCTTGTCGGCGCGCCCGTTGGTAAACACCACCATCGAGGCGACCGTAAAGGTGCCATGCAGTGTAGAGATATCGAAGCACTCGATACGCAACGGCGGCGATGGCAGCGCCAACGCACTTTCGAGCTCCAGGAGCGCTTGATTGGTGCGGTCGTCAGCGTACCCCGTTCGCATCATGTAGCGCATGAGGGCATGGCGCGCATTTTTGGATGCCATATCGAGCAGACGGTGCTTTTCGCCACGCTGCGGCCTATGGAGATGGCAGGAACGCTCACGCTTGCCCGCAAGCCACTCCCCCAGCGCCTCCGCATCCTCAAGCTCGACGGAAAGGTTGACCTCAGCTGGAATATCAGCCGTCTCGTCGTAATAGCGCTTAAGAAAGCCCGACTGGAGCTCTTCCTCGTCAACATCAAGACCCTTGTCGAGAATGAACTCGCAGGTGCGAACTGTTCGGCCCTCGCGAACGACGAAGACGCAAGCGGCGGAGATGGTCTCCTCGCGATAGAACCCGATGACATCGATATCGACACTGGAGGGAAAAACGACTTGCTGACGATCGTCCAGACCCCTGATGACCTCCAAACGACGTTTGACGCGTGCCGCGCGCTCAAAGTCGAGCGCCTCGGCGGCATCCGTCATCTCGGAGGTCAGCTCATCGACGACATCCTTGCGATGGCCCGACAAAAAGCGCTCGACACGCTTGACGTTCTTGGCATAGTCTGCCGGGGAAATCGCGCCGACACACGCACCCGGGCCGCGCCCGACATGGTAGTCAAAGCAGGGACGCCCGTTTTGTGCGCAAATCATATTGACGATGTCTTCCTCGCCCCTGTGGGACTCGACGATACGACGACAACGACGCCACTCCGCACAGGATGCGGAGCAGATGGGGATAACCTTGCGCAGCGTATCTATCGTCTCACGTGCCGCACGGCTATCGGTATAGGGACCAAAATAACGCGTTCCCGGCTTATGACGCTCGCGCGTATATTTGATAGCGGGATACAGGTCGCCCTTTGTAATGGCGATAAAGGGGTAGCTCTTGTCATCCTTGAGGTCGACGTTAAAGTACGGATGGTACTGACCAATCAAATTGCGCTCGAGCACCAACGCCTCGTGCTCGGTCTCCACCACGATATAGTCAAAGCTCGCCACCAGCTGCATCATCAGCGGGATCTTTTGACGCTCATCCTGCAGTGTCACGTACTGGCGCATACGGGAACGCAAGTTTTTTGCCTTGCCCACGTAGATGACATCGCCCTTGGCATCCTTCCAAAGGTAGCATCCGGGCTGTGTGGGAACGCGCGAAACCTGCTCGGCAAGCGTTGGAATGTTGTCGTGACCGGCCACACGCACCTACTTGCGACGAAGCAGCGCCGAGACCTCAGGCATCTTAAGGACGACGGCAAGGCCAAAGGTAACAGCAAGCGAGACGACACCCGCAACGCAAACGTAGCCAAGAGTAATCAGAATCGAGCCGCCAAGTGCCCCGACAAAGTGTTCAAGCACCCACATGACGCCGGCGCCTGCGGCAGCACCTAGGCCACCGAGCAAAAGGCCAAAGAAACCGCCATGCAGGATAGATTTGACCTGAAGGCCACGCAGGCGACGACGCAGCCACCACAGCGAACAGCCGACCAAGATCACGTAGTCGACAACATACGAAAGCGCGATTGCCGGCATACCGAAGCCCAGCACAACGCCAAACAGCAGAACCGAGCCGGCCTGGCCGATGGCAGAATACAGGCAATAGCGGCTATAGGGCTTCATGTCGAGCAAGGCAGAGAAGCTCTTCTGCATCAACACGACCACGCCGTAGAGCGGCAGCGAGAGCGCCAGGTAGACAAGGTACTCGGACACCAGCGCCACTCCGGATTCATCGAACTTGCCAGCACAGTAGATCATGTTGAGCGGACGTGCGAAGACAATCAGGTACAGTGCGAACGGAATCAGGAAGAACAGCATCTGGGCGACGCCACGCGAAATGCCCGTGCGTACGCTGTCGTAATCCTTCTCCTGTGCGTCGTGAGAGAGCTCGGTATAGAGCGCCGTCGAAAGCGAGGCGGCAATCAGCGCGTAGGGCAGCGTGTACCACAGGCGCGCATAGGCGATGACGGAAGGACCAGTCTCGGGCTGGACCACCAGCGCGGCAGCGTTGGTGATAGAAGTCGAGACAAACATGCACACCGTGGCGAGCAGCGTCGGGATACCGAGCGCAATCGTCTGGCGCAGCGCGGGGTCCTTAAAGTCGATATGGATATGGGGATGCACGCCGTGCTTGCTAAGCGCGGGAATCTGACATGCCATCTGAACAAAGACACCGAGGGTCGTACCGGCCGCAATCAAGATGATGCCGGCACGTTCGCCAAACTGTGCGGACACGGGCGCAAAACCCATAAAGCTCGCAATGACGATCACATTGTTGAGGACCGGGGCAAACGTCGACCAAAAGTAGTCGCGGTGTGCGTTGAGAACGCCCGAGAACACCGAGCCCAAACCATAAAACAGAATCTGGATGGCAAAGAAACGGAACATGAACGCAGCGGTATCCATGCTGCCGCCGTCACCCGAAAGGAACGATTGCGTCCAGATAAAGCCCGGGGCGAACACGGTCCCCAGCAACGAAATGCCACCCAGCACCAAAAGCAGAATGCCGAGCAGGTTGCCCACGTACTCGTTCGAGGCCTCGCGACCCTGCTCACGCCTCACGCCCATGTACACGGGCAAAAACGCCGTCACGAGCATGCCGCCCATCACGAGTTCGTAGAGCATATTGGGCAGGTTGTTGGCGACCTGATAGGAGGACGAAAGTAGCGACATGCCGATAGCGGCCGCCATTGCCCACGTGCGGATAAAACCGGTGACGCGAGACACAATGGTCAGGATGGTCATAAGCCCGGCGGAACGACCAACCGTGGAGTAGTCCGACGAGCCCATGTCGTCAGTGTCATCTCGCGACGAAGAAGCTTCGGATGAGGGTGTCTGAGGCGCAGATTCTTTTGCAAAATGAGCTCCGCGCTTCAATTCTTCCTGCGGCATCGCTCAGTCCTCTCTCGTAATCGCGGCAACCGTCGCCCCGCAAAATGCAATTAAATCATCGGGTGCAAGCTCGAGCTGATAACCACGCTTGCCTCCCGAAATAAAAATGGTATCCCAAAGGACACATGTCTCATCAATGAGCATCCGGTAGCGTTTTTTCATACCGACCGGGCTGCAGCCGCCGCGAACGTAGCCAGTCGCCGCAAGCAAATCCTTCACATGCATCATGGCCAAGGACTTCTCCCCCGCGGCACGCGCGGCGGACTTTAGATCGAGCTCGTCGGCAACAGGGATACAGCACACGACATAGTCGTTGGACGGTGTCACGCAGACCAAAGTCTTAAATCCTTGACCGGGCTCCTCGCCAAGCTGCTCCGAAATCGCGACACCCAGGCCCACCGACTCATCACCATCGTCTTCGTACGTATGTAGAACATAGGAAATGCCGGCGCTTTCCAGCTCGCGCATCGCATTGGTTTTTGGCGTCTTTACAGCCTTTGCCATGACATATCCTTTCCCTCGCATTCGGACGCAAGGATTAAGTATATGTCCAATTCGGCTGCATACGTCACTTCGGCACAGCAAGCGCCATCGAATCACAAGGAGTCGATGGCGCCCATAAACTGAATCGCCTATTTATTGAGCATCAAGTTGAGCCTGACGCTCCCGGTCACGCCTGAGCAACGGCGCCAAAAACTTGCCCGTATAACTCTGCGGACAGTCCGCAACCTGCTCCGGTGTGCCCGAAACCACGACGGTTCCGCCGCCGTTACCGCCCTCGGGACCCATATCGATCAGGCGGTCGGCAACCTTGATGACATCAAGGTTGTGTTCAATCACCAGCACCGTGTTGCCCGCATCGACCAAGCGCTGCAGCACATCGAGCAGCTGGCGGACGTCCTCAAAATGAAGGCCGGTCGTCGGCTCGTCCAAAATATAGAACGTCTTGCCCGTCTGGCGTCGATGAAGCTCCTTGGCGAGTTTCACACGCTGCGCCTCGCCGCCCGAAAGCGTCGTGGCGGGCTGGCCCAGGCTCACGTAGCCCAAGCCTACATCGTACAGCGTCTGGAGCTTGCGCTTAATCTGCGGGATATTCCCAAAGAAGGCCAGCGCCTCGGTGACGCTCATGTCGAGCACGTCCGAGATGGTCTTGCCACGGTAGGTGACCTCGAGTGTCTCGCGGTTGTAGCGTTTACCGCCGCAAACTTCGCAGGGAACGTAGATATCAGGAAGGAAGTGCATCTCGATCTTGATCTGCCCGTCGCCCTTGCACGCCTCACAGCGCCCGCCACTCACATTAAAGGAGAAACGACCCGGCGAGTAGCCGCGCGCCTTCGACTCCGGCGTACTCGCAAACAGCGCGCGAAGATCATCCCACAGGCCGATATAGGTAGCAGGGTTGGAACGCGGCGTGCGGCCAATCGGCGACTGGTCGATATCGATAACCTTATCGATACACTCGATGCCCTCGATTTTCTTATATGGACCCACAGGGCGCGTCGAACGGTGAATGGCATTCGTAAGGGCAGGCGCAATGGTATCGGTAACCAGGGAGCTCTTGCCCGATCCCGACACGCCGGTAACAACCGTAAGCGTACCAAACTCGATTTTGGCAGTAACGTTTTTGAGGTTGTTGGCTCGAGCGCCCGTAATTTTAAGGCAGCCGCGACCGGGCTTGCGCCGTTCATCAGGCACCCGGATCATTCGTTTGCCGGTCAGATAAGCGCCCGTCATCGACTCAGGACACGCCATGATATCGGCAGGCGTTCCCGCCGCGACTACGTGTCCGCCGTTGACGCCGGCGCCGGGCCCCATGTCGATCACGTAATCGGCGGCACGGATTGTATCCTCGTCGTGTTCGACGACGATAACGGTATTGCCGATATCGCGCAGGCGCTCGAGCGTCTTGATCAAGCGCTCGTTGTCACGCTGATGAAGACCGATCGAGGGCTCGTCCAGAATATAGAGCACGCCCATGAGACCCGCGCCGATCTGCGTTGCCAGGCGAATACGCTGCGCCTCGCCACCGGAAAGCGTCGCCGAGGCACGATCGAGCGTCAGATAGTCGAGTCCAACATCGACCAGAAAACGCAAGCGCTCCAGGATTTCCTTGACGATACGGCCGCCGATAAACTGTTGGCGCTCGGTGAGTTCCAGGCCCTCAAAAAACTCGAGCGATTCACGGCACGACAGGCAACAAACCTCGTAAATGGACTTGCCGCCCACGGTGACGGCGAGCATCTCAGGGCGCAAACGAGCGCCGTGGCAGCTCGAGCACGGCTCCTCGCGAATGTACTTCTCCAGGCGCGCCTTGGTGTTCTCGTTCGTCGTCTCGGTATAGCGTTCGTACAGGATGTTGCGAACGCCCGAAAACTTGGTATCCCACTGGCTGCGACGTCCGTCGAGCTTTTGGTAGTCGACCGAGATCTTCGTATCGCCCAGGCCATCCAAGAATGCACGACGCACGCGAGGGGGCAAGTCCTCCCACGGTGTATCGGTGCTCACCTTAAAGTGTTTGCAGACCGCAGCAAAAATCTGCGGATAGTAGTTCGAGTTGCCAAACAGGCTACCAAAGACTCCGTCGGCAATGGACTTCGAGGGGTCCTCGATCAACGCCTCGGCATCAACGGTTTTCTTAAAGCCCAGGCCGTCGCACTCAGGACATGCGCCATAGGGAGCGTTGAACGAAAAATCACGCGGCTGAAGATCGTCAATGGAGTGACCATGCTCCGGGCACGCCAAGGCCAACGAATACTCCAGCAGCTCGCCCTCGGTCCCCTCGGGAGCATCACGATCGGGCAGCATGTACACGTTTACATTGCCGTGAGCCAGCGCGGTCGCCTGCTCAACAGACTCGGCGATACGGCCCAGAGAGTTCTCACGGATCACGATGCGATCGACTACGACCTCGATATCGTGCTTGAACTTCTTGTCCAGATCGATCGGATCGTCGAGCGAGCGCACTTCACCGTCGACACGCACGCGGCTAAAGCCCTCGGCGCGAAGGTCCTCAAACAGTTTGGTGTACTCGCCTTTTCGCCCGCGCACCACCGGTGCCAGCACAAACGCGCGGCGGCCCTCCCCCGCCGCCAAGACCTTGTCGGCAACCTGGTCGGTCGTCTGACGCTCAATGACGCGGCCGCATTCGGGACAGTGCGGGGTGCCCACACGGGCGAACAGCAGGCGCAGATAGTCATAAATCTCGGTTACGGTGCCAACCGTCGAGCGAGGGTTTTTAGACGTCGTCTTTTGGTCGATCGACACCGCCGGCGAAAGGCCGTCGATTGAATCCAAGTCGGGTTTGTCCATCTGGCCCAAGAACTGGCGCGCATAGCTCGAAAGGCTCTCGACGTATCGACGCTGGCCCTCGGCATAGATAGTGTCAAATGCCAGCGAACTCTTGCCCGAGCCAGAAAGACCGGTAATGACCACGAGTTGGTCACGCGGAATGGAAACATCGATATCACGGAGGTTGTGCTCACGAGCGCCGCGAATAACGATAGAAGAATCAGACATGGAAGCTCCTTGCCTCCTATTGCATCGAATCATACTGTCGATGAGTTTAGCGCACTCGACGCGCACAGATGTTCGTAATACAAGATTCGCAGACCTTTAGCTTTGCGTATCGGATGCTTTGTTTCTCGAAATGCCGTGGAAAGGTTACAGTAATCTACTACTGAACTTAATTTGCTGTAACAGAGGAACGTCCATGACCGAAGATATCCCCCTTGAAATCACTTCGAGCGACATGGCCAATCTGCCCATATTCATCGCCGTCCTTATCGTGGCCACCGTCGTCGTGCGCGTGTATTTTTCAATCAAACACAATGAAAAGCCGCCCATTGCCCGCGTCTTTTGGTGCGCGACGCTCCTCATCCCGCTCGGCATGGTAGCTGCATGGATTACGAATCAATTGCTCGTAAATGAGGACAATTCCCTATGGGTCCTTTCTTATTCGGCGCTCGGTGCTGCCGCCGTCATACTTCTTGTCGAGCCCTTGGTTTCGGGACATATCGACCAAACCGATCTTGCGACGGGAACGGTTGCCTGTATTTGCCGTGACATCCTTGTCATCGCCGCTGTTTCAGCGCTCTCGTTCGTTTCACTCGAAATTGCCTGTAACGAAACGTTCTATCGCATTCCCGCCAACTCATTCGGGTTTTCCGTCGGGCTGCTCGCGACGGTTCTGCTCTCCCTTTATTTGCTGGGACAGCGTCATGGAGGCGTCATGGCCCTCGTGCCCGTCGCCTGTTGCATCCTTGGCATTGCCGAGCACTTCGTCATAACGTTTAAAGGCGAAGCCATCCTGCCAAGCGATATCTTGGCCCTCGGCACCGCAATGGAAGTGAGCGAGGGATACGAGTTTACCTTTACCGCCGGAATCGTAACCTCTCTCGCCCTGCTGGAGATTTCCCTGGGGCTTCTTTCGCTTATCCGACCGCGAAAGCTCCGTACGCCCACCCATGTCTTCCCCGCAATCGCCGCTAACCTCTGCGCTTTTCTGCTAGTGACCGTTGTGGAGCTCTCGGGCTTTTCCAGCATCGACTTGGAGCAGGCGCTGGATTTTGGATTTGACCGTTGGCAGCCCATCACCACATATACGTCTCAGGGTTTTATCACTTCGTTCACCGAAATGGCCAACGAGTTGCCCATTGAGAAGCCCGAAGGCTATACGCCCGATGAGGCGCAGAGCATCGAGCAGGAGCTCGCCGCCGCCTACGACAGCACGTATGGCTCGAGCGAGCAGCGCGCGGCTGCCGTTGCCCAGTTCAATGAAATCAAGCCGACGATTGTTGCCGTCATGAACGAGAGTTTTAGCGACCTTTCGTGCTTTGAGCAGCTCCAGGCGGCCGGGTACACCGGCCCCGCATTCTACAACTCGCTTCCCGACACACTTGTTCGCGGCACCATGCTCGCTTCGGTCACCGGTGGCGGAACGGCAAACTCCGAATTCGAATTTTTGACCGGAGCGACAACGGCCTTTGTCGGATTAGGCAAGATCCCCTATCAGCTGTATCAGATGAATGGCGTCAACGGCCTGGCAAAGGACCTTAAAGAGCTTGGGTATACCGCTACCGCTATGCACCCGCAAAACCCCGTCAACTACCATCGAGATAAGATCTATCAGCAGCTGGGCTTTGGAGACTTTCTTTCAATCGGCGATTTCGAAGGTGCGCCCTGTTACCATGCCGGCGTATGCGACTACGCCACCTACGACAAGATACTCGACCTGCTTAGAACCGACGAAGCGCCGCAGTTCATCTTTGACGTCACGATGCAAAATCACGGCGGCTACGACTGTGGCACCGTTCCCGCCGAAGAGCTGACAAACTATTGGGTCGAGGGAGCCAGCGAGGGCGCCAATAGCGCGCTCAACACCTATCTTACCTGCATCAACGCGTCCGACCGGGACCTCGAGTATTTTATCAACGAGCTCCGCAATATCAGCAGACCGGTTGTCCTTGTCTTTTTTGGCGACCATCAGCCGAGCGCCGCAACGACTCTCAACGATGAGCTGTACCCTCAGGAAGATACGGCAAGCCACGCTTTCCGTATCTATCAGTCGACCTATTTCGTCTGGGCTAACTATGAAATCGCCGGCAATACCGAGCTCAACGTCTACGACACCGTCGGGGCAAACGAGATTGCAGCCATTACCCTTAATAAGATCGGCGCCCCGCTCACCGACTATCAAAAGGCCCTGCTTGCAACAAGGTCAGATGTGCCCACCATCAATGTCGCCGGCTACCTTGGTGCCGACGGGCTGCGCTACGACTTGGAATCTGAAGGCAGCCCATACGCCTCGACGATCGACAAGCTGCAGCGCATGCAATACCTCGAGTTTGCCAGCAAAGTTCAGTAAGCCCGCCCATTCGCTTGGACCCATCGTATTGCAAGCACGCTCGGCCCAAATGCATCGCAAATGACTCCCGCTCGCAAACGAGGGTACAATGACGCTCGTGTCACATCACGGGGCCCCGGCCCCAACATATACAAAGGAGTCATACATGGGTTGCGAGCACGCACAGGCCGCCGGCGGACAAACGTCGCCGTCGCAATTTGAGGAGAACACGCTGTCCGAGGTCAAACGCGTCATCGCCGTGCTTTCCGGCAAGGGCGGTGTCGGCAAGTCGTTTGTCACCGGTGCCATCGCCACCGAGCTTGCCCGTCACGGCCACAAGGTCGGCGTCCTCGATGCCGACATCACCGGTCCCTCCATCCCCAAGATGTTCGGTATGAGCGGACGCCACGTCCATGCCCTTGGCAACCTTATGCTGCCCGAAATCTCCGAGCACGGCGTCAAGGTCATGAGCTCCAACCTGCTGCTCCAAAACGAGACCGACCCCGTCCTTTGGCGCGGTCCGGTCATCGCAGGCGCCATTAGGCAGTTCTGGAGCGAGACCTCGTGGGGCCCCATCGACTACCTGCTGGTCGACATGCCTCCGGGAACAGGCGACGTCGCGCTCACCGTCTTCCAGTCGCTGCCCGTCGACGGCATCGTCATCGTCACGAGCCCGCAGGATCTGGTCTCGATGATCGTCGCCAAGGCGGTCAACATGGCCGAGAAGATGAACGTCCCCATTCTGGGCATTGTCGAGAACATGAGCTATATTGAGTGCCCCGACTGCGGCAAGAAGATTGAGGTCTTTGGCAAGAGCAAGCTCCCCGAGGTCGCAGATCGCTATAACCTCGACATCTTGGGCCAGCTTCCCATTAATCCGGCACTCGCCGAGGCCTGCGATAAGGGCGAGGTCGAGACCGCGCTGCCCGATGACATGTTGCCCAAGGCAGTCTCTGCCGTCGAGGCCATTACCCCGCACGAGACCGACGAGGCCTAAGTGAACGCGAGCGCCTTCTATGACGTCCTGGTAATCGGCGGCGGGGCTTCAGGCCTCGCCGCTGCCATTACGGCCGCACGCGCTGGCAAAAGCGTCTGCATCGTTGAGCGCGATGTCGCCTGTGGCCTTAAGCTCCTTGCGACCGGTAACGGCCGCTGCAACCTCTCCAACGAATCGATTGATCCTCAGCGGTATAACCACCCCGCATTCGTCGAATCCGTCATGGGCCCCCAGCCCGAACAAGAGCTTATGGGTTTCTTCTCCTCGCTGGGTATCATGACAACCTCCGAGGAAGGCCGGCTGTACCCGCGCTCCCTTCGCGCTGAATCGGTGCGCGACGCGCTTCTCAACGTTTGCGACCGCCTAGGTATCACCTTAATCTGCGGAGCCAACGTTGCCTCGGCGCACAAAGCTTCCGAAGGCTGGGCACTCCAAATAGACCGTCCAGCGCGGGTGCTCAAGGCAAAAAAGCACGACGACCGAAAATCGGAGCTCCGCTCGCTTCGGAAAGCGCTCGCCGATGTCCCTCGCAAGAACGAGGCCCTGCAGGCACATGCCGTAATTATCGCCACGGGCGGCAACCCCACCGGTATCGCCGATACGTTTCGCCTCCCCCTCACTTCGCTGCGCCCCATCCTCTGCCCCGTATCGGCAACGGTCGTCGGCGATCGGACGGCACTCAAGACGTTGGATGGCCTGCGCGTCCGAGCCCGCTTGACGCTCGCCCGCAATCATAATGAGCTCTGGCACGAAGACGGTGAAGTCCTGTTTCGAGCCTTCGGCATCTCGGGCGTCGCTGTCTTCAACCTCTCCCGTCGTATCCAGCGCGGCGATACGATCCTGCTCGACGTTTTCCCCGACCTCTCCAAAGACAAGCTGCTCGATATGCTCAACCGACGCGTTGAGCTGCTCGGCGGCTTTTCGCCCCGCGATCCCCGTTGGCTCGACGGCATGCTCGCCCCGCAACTCTCCCGCGTCGTCTGCACGGCGTTCGAGCAGTGCCATCCAGGCTCCAACGATGTCATCCACCTGGTCTCGGTCCTCAAGCACTTTAAGTTGCTCGTCGAGGGAACAGCCGAGGAGCGCTCGGCGCAGGTCACGCGTGGTGGCGTATCTGTCGAGAGCATCTCAACACCCAGTCTACGCGCGTGCAGCGTTGTCGACGCCCCGCTTTACGTCTGCGGCGAAGCGCTCGACATCGACGCCGATTGCGGAGGCTTTAACCTTGCGTGGGCCTGGCTCTCGGGCATTCGCGCTGCAAGCAGCCTGTAGCCGCTCAGTCTATAATCAAAAACGCATTCGGGCCGTCTGGAATACCGGACGGCCTCTTTCTTGCCTCTAAGGAGACCTCGATGATCGAAATCACCCAAGTCAACGCGTCGCTCGATGAAGCCGGCGATGAAAATGCCTGTCTCATTGTTGGCAAGCGAGTCGCCAAGCGCGTCCTACGTTGCAAGGACTCCGAGATCAAGTCCATCGAGCTCCACCGCAAGTCAATCGACGCTCGCAAAAAACGAGACGTCCATTTTATCCTGAGCTTTCGTGTTGAGCTGACTAGTCCCCACCTCGAGCAAGAAGCGGTCGACAGCGTTGCCGAGCGTGACCGCTCGCGCGTACGCGCGATAGAAGACGATGAGCCTTCATTCCCCTCCCCCGTCTCCGACGCACCTCAAGAACGCCCTGTCGTTGTCGGCGCCGGATGCGCCGGCCTTTTCGCTGCGCTCACGCTCGCCGAAGCAGGTCTTAAGCCCTTGCTTATCGAGCGCGGCGACCCGGCATTTCGCCGCTCGCAGGCGATCGACCTCTTTCTAAAGGAGCGCATCCTCGACCCCGAGAGCAATATTCAGTTTGGTCTGGGCGGCGCGGGGACCTTCTCGGACGGCAAGCTCAATACGGGAACAAAAAATCCCGCCCATCGCCTTATCCTCGAAACCTTCGTCGAGGCGGGTGCGCCCCGCGATATTCTGTGGGATGCCAAGCCGCACATTGGCTCCGACATCCTTCCCACGGTTGTCACCGCTATATCCCAGCGCATCGAGCAGCTCGGAGGTGTCGTCCGTTATCGAACGAAGCTCGTCGACATTCGCATCGACGTGTCTGGCGCCATCACCGGCATTGATGTCCAATCGTCCCAAGACGCCGCTTACGAGTCAATCGAGACAAAGCACCTCATCCTCGCCTGCGGGCATTCTGCTCGCGATATTTTTGAGCTCCTTAAGGACCACAACGTGGCCCTCGCACAAAAGACCTTTGCCATGGGCGTTCGCATCGAGCATCCGCAACGCGACATCGACAGAGCCCAATATGGAGCCTCGGCGGGACATCCAGCGCTCGGGGCAGCCCCCTACAAGCTCGTCGCCCATCTTCCCAACGGCCGCAGCGTGTTCTCGTTTTGCATGTGCCCCGGCGGACAGGTTGTTGCCGCCTCTTCAGAACCGTGCCATCTGTGCGTCAACGGGGCCAGTCTCAATGCCCGCGACGGACGCAACGCAAATGCCGCCCTGCTCGTTAACGTCACGCCTGAGGACCTTCCCAACGATGACCCGCTCGCCGGCATCGAGCTCCAGCGTGCCTGCGAGGCGGCCGCCTATCGCCTGGGCGGTTCCAACTGGAACGCACCGGCACAACTCGTCGGAGATTTCCTCGCAGGACGCGCCAGCAAGGCGCCCGGAAAGGTAAAGCCCACCTATCCGCTCGGTGTGACCTGGACGGCAATTGACGAAGCCCTACCGCAGCATATCGTCGAGTCGCTCCGCCTGGGACTTCCCCTACTCGGAAAAAAGCTACGAGGCTACGACCGTCCCGATGCCGTTCTTACCGGCGTGGAGACTCGTTCGAGCTCACCGGTCACTGTCACCCGAGACCGAACGTGCCATGCCGTGTCGACCCCGGGCCTCTACCCTTGTGGTGAGGGAGCTGGATATGCCGGCGGCATCATGAGCGCGGCCACCGACGGCATCCGTTGTGCTGAAGCCCTGATCGCAGACCTCTAACGCACAAATTCCAGCGCGCAAAAGACATAGGCCCCGAGCTCCACAGGGAACTCGGGGCCTGTTCGCGGCTATTTCTTAAACCGTGCACCCTGGCGTTTTCTGCCCGATGCGAACGTGGAACCCTTGCGGGCCTGCGAGCGTAAGCGCTCGATCGTCTCGTCCTCAGACGCACCCTCGAGCATCGCCCGAATCTGAACGACAACATCGCGCAGGCGCGCCGCCTCCTCAAAGTCCATAGCGGCAGAAGCGTTACGCATATCCTCTTCCATGGTTTCGACGATCCGCACAAGCTCGTCATGCGGCAGTTCTTCCAACTGCTCCGCAAGTGTCTGCTCGGGCGCCACCGTTTCCGGCACACCGCCCTCGCCCGACTCATCGGGCGTATAGAATGCGCCATGGCCAAGAGAGTCGCCCTTCGAGCGTCCCTTGGAGCCCACAGTTTTTTCGGCCTCGGCAATAAAACTTGAGATGTCGTTGATGGCCTTGCGCACTGTCTTGGGCACAATGCCATGTTCTTCGTTATATGCCATCTGAATCTCGCGACGGCGCTGCGTCTCCTCGATGGCCTCTTTCATCGAATCGGTCACAACGTCTGCATACATGATGACTTCGCCATCGGCGTTACGGGCCGCACGGCCAATCGTCTGAATCAGCGAACGGCGGTTGCGCAAGAAGCCTTCCTTATCGGCATCGAGAATTGCCACCAGTGAGACCTCGGGAAGATCCAAGCCCTCGCGGAGCAGGTTGATGCCAACGAGAACATCGATCTTGCCCTCGCGCAGCGTTCGCAGGATCTCGACACGGTCCATTGTCGCCGTATCAGAGTGCATGTAATTGACCTTAATGCCCGCATCAAGTAGATGGTCGGTCAGGTCCTCGGCCATGCGTTTGGTCAACGTGGTCACCAGCACGCGCTCCTTGCGGGCAACGCGCTCGCGAATCTCGTCCTCAAGATCGTCAATCTGACCGCGAACTGGACGCACGTCAATCTTGGGGTCGAGCAGGCCGGTCGGACGAATAATCTGCTCCACGTCGTTTTGGCTCACCCGCAGCTCGTAGTCGCCCGGCGTGGCCGAAACATAGATAAACTGGGGGATCCTTGCCTCAAACTCATCGAAACGAAGCGGGCGGTTATCGAGCGCCGAGGGCAGGCGAAAACCGTGTTCCACCAGCGTCACCTTACGCGAGCGGTCACCTTCGTGCATGCCGCGAATCTGCGGCACCGTCACATGGCTCTCATCGATGATGCAGAGCATATCCTTGGGAAAGTAATCGATTAGGGTAAACGGCGGCTCACCCGGCTTGCGACCGTCCAGATGACGCGAGTAGTTCTCGATGCCGTTGCAAAAGCCCATCGTCTCGAGCATCTCAAGATCATAATCGGTACGCTGCTGCAGACGCTGCGCCTCGAGCAACTTGTCGGTCGCCTTGAGCTCCGCCACGCGCTTCTCGCATTCTTCGCTGATCGATTTCAGAGCCGCCTTGACCTTCGGCTTCTCGGTCACGTAGTGCGATGCCGGCCATACGGGAATGGCCTCGTACTCACGAAGCATCTCACCGGTGACCTCATCGATCTCGGCAATCAGCTCGACCTCGTCGCCAAAGAACTCAAACCGCAACGGATGCTCGGCATAAGGCGGATACACGTCGACAACATCGCCGCGCACGCGGAACGTGCCGCGTGCCAGGTCATAGTCATTGCGATCATATTGAATGTCGATAAGTGCATGGATAAAGTCATCGCGCTCGAGCGGCACCTTCTTGTCGACGTTTGGAGCCAGACCTGCATAGTCCTCAGGAGAGCCAATGCCATAGATACACGAGACCGATGCGACAACGATCACATCGCGTCGAGAGAGCAGCGATGCGGTCGCCTGATGTCGCAGCATCTCAACCTCTTCGTTAATCGAGGAGTCTTTCTCGATATATGTATCGCTTTGCGGCACATACGCCTCGGGCTGATAGTAGTCGTAGTACGAGACGAAGTAGACCACAGCGTTGTTGGGAAAGAACTCTTTGAGCTCGCTCGCAAGCTGAGCGGCGAGCGTTTTATTGGGGGCCATGACCAGCGTCGGCTTTCCCAGGGCCTCAATAGTCTTTGCCATCGTGAAGGTCTTGCCCGAACCAGTCACGCCCAGCAAAACCTGATAGCGGTCTCCGTCCCTCACACCCTGCACAAGCGACTCAATGGCTTTAGGCTGAGAGCCTGCAGGGTCATAGGGAGACACGACCTTAAACGGCACATCAGAGCCTTCAACGCCAAAGCGCTTAAGTTCACCACCAACGCGTTCTACTTCAAATTCCGCCATGGATACTCCTAACTCATATATCTGCAGTATACGCAGGCGGCAGGCATAGTCCTATACGAACCGATCGGGATAGAGGGTTTTGTAGCGAACCCAGGCATTATTGACACGAATCAGATACGCCTGCGTCTCGGGAAAGGTGATTGCATTATGAAGCGACGTACTCTGCTGCGCCCATCCGTCGACATTGCCCATGCCGGCGTTATAGGCGGCAATGGCACTGTCAGTCGACCCGTTAAAATACGCTAGAAGATACGAAAGATACGCACAGCCAAACTCGATATTCGTAGCCGGATCGTTAAGGTTGTCGGCCGAATACTCGCCACCGTCGACAAGGCCCTTGGCGATCATATCCTGGGCAGTCTCGGGCATCAGCTGCATCAATCCCTGAGCACCCTGATTCGACTCGGCCTCGGGATCCCAATTCGATTCCGACTTAATGACAGCGCATACCAGATACGGATCCAGATTATGCGAAATACTGGATTGCTTTACATACGCCTCGTAGTCAATCGGATACAGCGGCTTAAAGAAAGCGGCAGGAGCATATGAGTAAACGAATGAGATAAGGCCGAAGGCAAAAACGGCAGCCAGCGGTATAAGGCGATACCACGTAAGGAAACGTGTCTTAGGCATCGGCCTCCTCCTTATCCGCAGTGTCTATAAACCCATGGCATGCAAGCCATGAGTCAAGCTGCTCAAAGAGCGAATTATCACCTGAGGCATTATCAATCACCGTTGTAGCGAGATTGCACAGCGCAGACTCTTCGGGCTGGCAAGCAGAACGGGCATCAAAATCAGATGGCTCCATGCCACGTTGAATAGCGCGCTCGCGACGAACTGACAAAGGGGCGCTGATGACCAAAATTTCATCAGCCAAGCCAAATGCATCCTCAAAACCAGTCGGAGCAGAAACCTCGACCACCGCAAACGGATAACGGGGAGATGAAACCGTACAACAAACCGGATCGAGAATCCTAAGCGAAAGCTGTTCAATCAGAATGGGATGCACGATGTCATTGAGCCGTGCGACCGAATCAGGAGAAGCGAAAGCTCGAGAAGCGAGGATGCCGCGGCGAATGCCGCCTTCCTCATCCAAAATGTCCCAACCGAATTCATCCGCGAGTGTATTGACGATATCAGAGCCCGGCACATACAGCGATTTTGCAAGCTCATCCAGATCGATAAGCATAGCGCCACGAGATTCGAAATAGCGGCAGGCAGTTGACTTACCCGAAGCAATATTGCCCAAGACAAATACGGTAAACATCAAGCCCTCCCTAACGCCAATGCGAGTAATTATCGCTCAAATACACTAGATGGACTCAAAATACAGCCAAACAGTAAGAGCACATACGGGGGAGCTAGGTCCCAAAGTACAACGTATATACAACGCAAAAAAGGGGGAGGCCGCGAGGCCTCCCCCTTCTCAGTTCAAGCGTACGGCTCGGTGCCGTCCACCGGTCAGCGGCGCCCTGGCCTCCCACGGGCTGACCCCGCAGTACTCTCGGCGCGATGGGGCTTAGCTTC
>JAHABQ010000019.1:0-31807 GCA_018376265.1 Collinsella sp. | reverse complement strand
ACGAGATAGTCGAGAAGCGCGGTCTCAAGAAGGAGTAACATCGGGACTTGCAGCGACGGACCTCAGGACACTCTTACACCACGTCTGCGCGCGCGACCGCACAAGCTCGCAGAGATGCTCGCCCGTTCCCCGAATCGATGCCCTCTCAAGATAGTGTTCCACCGTTTCATTCGGAATAAAGAGCTTTTGCGGGCACACCGCAAACAGGTCATGTCGGATCGTCTCCATATCGAGCTCTTCATATGGCACCGACCCCAAAGTCCGATGCCCCCCAGCAGAATATAGTCCAAGAAGCACCTTCAGAAACGTGCTTTTGCCGCATCCGTTCGGCCCGGTAATGGCATAGGTTTTCCCCCTCTCGACCTCCACGGAGAGATCGCGGTACAAGTAGGGCTTTCCCGCATATCGGTACGCGATGTTGGACAACGATATGCTCTCCACGTGCCCAACCGAGATGGTGCCGCGGTCCTCGGCGCCTTCCGACAGAGCCTCCAATCGGTCGAACGAGGCCCTCGCGTCCTGATATGATTTGAAATAATTCAAATAATATTTGAAGCATCCGAACGCCATCGAGTAATACGAGTTCACCATTGTGAACTCGCCAATGCTCATTCTTCCGCTTAATATTTCCATTCCGGAGATCACAAGCAACGCTCCCCGGAACACAGATGAGATCAGGCCGTCGCTCGAGGTGGCCAGATTCGAGACCCTACTTGCTTTCATGTAAATCGGGTAGTACCCCTCGAATATCCCCTTGAGCGTACGGGCACTCTGGTCATATGCCCCATCGCACTTAATGTCAAACAACTGCGACAGCTCGCCGCTCACGGATGCGAACAGCTTGCTCAACCCCTCTTTGTTCGCAAGCGAACTGTTGTACAGCGGCTTTTTCAACACCCTAAATAAAATGAAGTATGCCCCAAGCGAACATGTACTTAACGCCAGAAACACCGGGTTAATTGAAAACAGAATGATGAAAATAAACACAATCAGAACGATGTTAAGCCCGATTGTCAGGAAGTTGTTCACGACAAACGATGACACCGCATTCGAATCCGCATACACCCTCTGCGTTGTATAGGATGAATCCGCCTGCTCCCCCTTTTCCAAGGGCCCTCGTTCAAACGACTCACACGTGGCCCCCATCAGTCTCGTAGTCATCTCCAAAATGACGCGCGATACGTTCACGCCCATCGCATACGACATGAAGGATGCCGATATCCCTATACTGGCAACAAAGGCTGCAAATCATACGACGCGAGATGGATCCCTATTCGTCACGAGAAAATCTACAAACCCACCGTTTAAGGCGGGCATGACGCACGAGAGAGCATAATTCACCGACATGAGAATCACGAAAAGCCGCGACCCTTTACAGCGAAATAACTCGTTAACCGTCTTCTTAAACATGCCAGCCCCCATCAAGCGACCTTTTATCCAAAACTGAATTAGTTCGCCGCTTAATCGCTCCCATACACTCCTTATTGTTAATCCTCGCAAAACACTATCGCGGGTTGCGATGCCCAGGATTCCGTTTCGCCTTGATATACATACGAATAGACTCCCTATTTACATAGGCAAGTGCGGCGATTATTACGGCAGCCACCATCAGACCGAAAATCGCCCTTTTGTCCGGAAAAAGGGACGAAAAAAGGAGACATATTGCGGAGAAAACTATAACCGCCCCCACCGCTCGGTTTGTGCCTAGAGACTCGGCCGTCCGCTTTTCCTCCTCTAAACGCCCTCCCGATAGCGATGACATTCCAGCAAGCAATCCCGTGAGCTTGCCTCGATACATCATTATTCCGAACACCAGCAGCAGGCATGACCCCACCATTGGAACTATAACGTCCGACATCGCCATCACTCAAGTCCACTCCTTGTCATCGAATCCTTGCGGCGGCTCAGCGCATCTGGCGTCAAATGCAACCTCGTGTCAAACGGTCTGCTCGCAAACTCAAATACTTTGCATGAGCTCGAACGCGCCGGTTTAAACGGCATACAGTTTAGCCTCGATGGCCTACGCGATTCTCACGAACATATGCGAGGACTCTCGGGATTATACGACCGGGTGCTCGACGCCATCGATATCACGCTGAACGAAGCCTCACTGCACCTTTCAATTGCCTTTTGTCCGACATCGTTCAATGTCGACGATTTCAAACCAGTTTGCACGATGCTTCGAGACAAGCTGAAATCGTCGGGTAGAACTGACCGAATTGACCTTAGAGTTCAGCCGCTCATGCTCCTCGGTAGAGCCCGAAGAAACCGCACGATTCGCCCTTCGAATAATCAATACCGTCGGCTAGTCAACACGATCAACGACCTTCGATACGATCCGGACTATCGAGGCTACTTCATGCTTGAGTGGGGCGACCCCATCGACCACTTGGTCAGATTCCCCCAGCTGCAGATGCAATTTGACCAAGTGGCCATCCACGCCAATGGCGATATCGTCGTATCCCCCTATATACCTCTCATCATTGGAAACGTTCGCAAACACAGTCTTCAGGAATACTACGATGCCGGAATGGCAACCGTTTGGGATAAACCCGTTATTACCGCGTTGGCCAATCGCATGCACTCGATTGACGAGATGGAAGAGATCTCATCGTTGATTGCAGACATCAATATGGACGGCGACCTCTATATCGACCTAATCGATGACGATCTAGGCGACCTGAGCGTCCTGTCCCAACTCTAAGGAGATGTTCCCATGTACGAGACCCCAGAAGTAGAGAAGATGGATTCCAAAACCGGCCCCATTCCCGTTGTAGTCAACTTCGCAGCCGTCGTGGATAACGTAGTTGCAGCCGTCTACGATGCCGTCGTTGCGGCCTACGCATTCTGGTACTCGGCAGATAACGACGGCACCGGGGCAAGTACGGCACAAAACTAGTCGCCAACCCATCGAGCAATCACCTCGCCTATCGCTGCATGCGATTGACTGCGCAGCCCTAGCCAACGCCCAGAGCGCCTTGAAGAGCTGCTTGTAAAATTCGCTCATTCAACAACGCGATCTCTTCACCAATCTCGGCCGGCCCGACAGAACTGCACACCAGTCGGACCGGCCAGACCCATAAAACGCTGCGTCCCGTCCACACCACACCTCACGAAACTCGCACTGCCACCACATGGGCGATTCGCGCCTCGATGTTGCGGCGCGATACTATCACGAATAGTCCCCGTCCAACAAGGCTATCCCTTCCACAGGCGTTTCAACTGTCAGTGGTAGCATTAAACTGAACGGTGAAAAATACACTAACACTAACAGCGGAGATGACGACGTCGATGCCCTTCATGCAGCTGAGCACGTCCATCGTCGGCTTCCATCGGGGCTGTTCCGACTGGGACTCCACCTTGGATTCCAGGTCCTTCTTCTCGTCTACCGCCCGCTTGACGCGCTCCTTATAGCAGTCGAGGGTCTGCTGGGCCGTGGGGTCGGCCATCTCCGCGGCTTCGATCCAGGCCCAGTGCGCCCTGGTCCACGTCCCGAGCCTCCTTCTCTGGTCGTCTCCGCCGGGGTGGCACTGCCCATTCCTGGGCAGGTACTTGGAGAGGCGCTGCTTGACGGTAACACGGTAACCTCTCCCGGGCATCGGCGGGGGCCTGGGAGAGGTCCCTGGCGCCCTCGCACTCGCAGTCGGGGACGTGGACCTCGACGATTTCGTGCAGTGCGAGCTGCTTGGCCGAAAACTCGGCGTCGCGCTTGTCGGTCTTGCGTCGCTTGTCGGCCGCGGGCCTCTGCATCTTGGAGACCGCGCCGATGACGCAGTCCACGCCGAGGCAGCGCGGCTCCCTGCAGAAGGGAAAGCCGGTGACGCCGGACTCGTAGACTGCCCCGGGCGACTCGATAGAAAGGATCGAGTCGGCGACGGAGGCGGGGTCGTAGGAGAAGGGGCTTCCCGCCGATCTCGCCCGTGAACG
Source organism: Collinsella sp. (assembly GCA_018376265.1). Classification (GTDB taxonomy): domain Bacteria; phylum Actinomycetota; class Coriobacteriia; order Coriobacteriales; family Coriobacteriaceae; genus Collinsella. The sequence continues at coordinate 27,880 of JAHABQ010000019.1, read as the reverse complement.
GATTGAAGGCGCATCCTTTGATGCTGCGGGCGTGCACCTCAAGGCCAATAGAGGCAACATGTGGCATTGTGAGCCAGTCTCGCATTGTGGCAACCTGGCTGGCTGCCGGATTTTAATGACGACGACCATTGTCAGCCTTGGCCCACGAATCAAAAGACGATACGAAGCAGGGGCTCACATTGTTCTGCTCATATCGTCTTTATGGCGCACTACCATTCACCGAAATTCGGCAACTTTTTCATTCTCTATATACATGTTTAAACAACATGTTCTACAATAGGGACAATAGAAATGGAAACTCGGGACGAGCCGTCTATCCATCTACGGCGCAGCCCCTTATTCAAAAGGACGGTGAGTGCATCCATGGAGCGTGCAAGCGGTGTTCTGATGCCCGTTTCGTCATTGCCCGGACCATACGGAATCGGCGGCTTTGGCTGGAATGCCTACGACTTCGTCGATTTTCTCGCCTCGTGCAAACAACATTACTGGCAGATTCTGCCCCTTACGACGACCAGCTATGGCGATTCGCCCTATCAGTCGTTCTCGGCCCGCGCAGGCAACCCCAACTTTATCGACTTTGCCGAGCTTATCGAGGCAGGGTATCTGGAGCAGCGCGATATCGATGGCGTGTATCTGGGATCCGACCCCAGCAATGTCGACTACGGTGCTATCTTTGGCGGCCGCCGTCAGATTCTCGACCGAGCCGCCGAGCGCTTTGCTGCCGACAAGCCGGCCGATTTCGATGACTTTATCCAGGCCAACGAGGACTGGCTCATCCCCTACTGTGAGTTCATGACCGTCAAAGAGGAGTGCGGTCTCAAGGCGTTTTGGGAGTGGCCCGCGGAGCTCCGCACCCGCGGCGAGGCTTCCGCCAAGGTCTGCGCCGACCATCCGGCGCGTATGCTCTACCACCAGATGACGCAGTACTTCTTCGATCGCCAGTGGAGCCGCCTCAAGGCCTATGCCAACGAGCGCGACATTCTCATCATCGGCGACCTGCCCATCTATGTCTCGCGTGACTCCGTCGAGATGTGGGCGACGCCTGAGCTCTTTAAGATCGACGCCGCCGGCAATCCGGTGAGCGTCGCCGGCACGCCGCCCGACCAGTTCTCGGCCACCGGCCAGTACTGGGGCAACCCCATCTACGACTGGGACGCCATGGAGTCCGACGGCTTCTCCTGGTGGGAGGGCCGCATTCGCGCCGCCCTCGACATGTACGACGTCATCCGCCTGGATCACTTCCGCGGCTTCGAGGCCTATTGGGAGGTGCCGTTCTCCTCACCCGATTCGTCTTACGGTTCGTGGACGCAGGGTCCCGGCCTCAAGTTCTTCAAGACGCTCGAGGAAAAGCTCGGCACGCTGCCCATCATCGCCGAGGACCTGGGCTTCCTCACCCCCGGCGTCATCGACATGCGCGACAACTCGGGCTTCCCCGGCATGAAGATCCTGCAGTTTGCCTTTGAGGGCACCAACTCGTACTACCTGCCGCATAACTACATCGCCAACACCGTCGCCTATGTGGGCACCCACGACAACGAGACGGCGCGCGGTTGGTTTGAGGGAACGGCTACCCCGCGTCAGCGTGAGCAGGCAGCCCTGTACACCCATCAGCAGGCCGGCGAACCCATGACAGATGCACTCAATCGCACCATCGCCGCCAGCGTGAGCGACACGTGCATCTACACCATGCAGGATTTGCTCAACTTGGGCAACGAGGCGCGCATCAACACCCCTGCCACGCTGGGCGGCAACTGGACCTGGCGCATGCTCGACGGCGCCATCACCCGCGAGCTCGAGCACAAGCTCACCGACTGGACCGAGACCTACTTCCGTATCCCGTCGGAAGCCGAAATCGAGCTTCCTCAATAGGAGCTACCGCGCCCGACCCCTCCCCACCGTGCGGACGCGCTTGCTTTTCCCGCGCGAGGCCACCCCAATCCCCTCGCGCGGGCTTCTTATGAATTGCAGACATGAAACAACCCATCACAGGAGAAAACATGCCCCAAATTAACCTCATGGAACTCGCCGAGCAGTCTTTTGGCACCTCGCTCGAGCAGCTCGACGACCGTCGCATTTACAAGCTGCTGGTCAAACTCGTGCAGGAGCGCTCCGCCGCCTGCCCGCTCAACAACGGCAAGAAAAAGCTCTATTACATTTCCGCCGAATTTTTGATCGGCAAGCTGCTCATCAACAACATGATCGACCTTGGCATCTACGACGAGGTTAAGGACCAGCTCACCGCCGCAGGCCACGACCTCAACAAGATCGAGGAGTTCGAGGTCGAGCCGTCGCTCGGCAACGGCGGCCTGGGCCGCCTGGCCGCGTGCTTCCTGGATTCCATCGCCACGCTGGGCTTGACCGGCGATGGCGTGGGCCTCAACTATCACTACGGTCTGTTCCGTCAGCGCTTTGTCGACAACCAGCAGAAGGCCGTCCCCGACGAATGGCTCGGTGAGCAGGACATCCTGGTCGACGATGACCGCTCCTACACCGTCGAGTTCGGCGATTTTGCCGTTACCTCCAAGCTCGTCAACATCGATGTGCCCGGTTACGGCCAGCCCAACAAGAACCGCCTGCGCCTGTTCGACCTGGCGAGCGTCGACGACGGCCTGGTCCCCGGCAGCTCCATCGACTTCGACAAGACCGAGATCGCCAAGAACCTCACCTTGTTCCTCTACCCCGACGATTCCGACGAGCAGGGCCGCCTACTTCGCATCTACCAGGAATACTTCATGGTAAGCAACGCCGCCCAGCTCCTGATCGACGAGGCCGTCGAGCGCGGCAGCAACCTGCACGATCTGGCCGACTATGCCGTGGTCCAAATTAACGACACGCACCCCACCATGGTCATCCCCGAGCTCATTCGCTTGCTCACCACCGAGCATGGCATCGAGTTTGACGAGGCCGTGACCATCGTACGCTCCATGGTCGCCTACACTAACCACACGATTCTTGCCGAGGCGCTCGAGAAGTGGCCGCTCGCCAGCCTGCAGAAGGTCTCCCCTGCCATCGCCGACATTATCGTCAAGCTCGATGAGGTCGCGAAGGCCGAGCACGATGACCCGCGCGTCGCCATCATCGACGAATACGACACCGTCCACATGGCCCATATGGATATCCACTTTGGCTTCTCCATCAACGGCGTAGCCGCCCTCCACACCAAGATCCTGGAAGACACCGAGCTTCATCCGTTCTACGAGATTTATCCCAAGAAGTTCTCCAACAAGACCAACGGCATCACCTTCCGCCGCTGGATCCATGGGGCCAACCCCGCGCTCGCCAGCCTGCTCGACGATGTGATCGGCACCGACTGGCGCAGCACCGGCGATCTGAGCAAACTCGCCAAGTTCGCCGACGACAAGGACGTTCTTGAGCGCCTGGCCGCCACCAAGGTCGAGGCTAAGGCCATCATGCGCCAGTTTATGGCGCTCGAGCAGGGCGTGACCATTCCCTCCAACGCCATCATCGATGTCCAGGTCAAGCGCATCCACGAGTACAAGCGCCAGCAGATGCTCGCGCTCTACATCATCTGGAAGTACCTCGATATCAAGAACGGCAACAGACCTAAGCACCCCGTCACCATCATCTTTGGCGGCAAAGCGGCGCCTGCCTACACTATCGCGCAGGACATCATCCATCTGATCTTGACGCTATCGCAGTGGATTGCAAACGACCCCGACGTGGCCCCCTACCTGCAGGTTGTCATGATCGAGAACTACAACGTCACCGCCGCCGAGCGCGTGATCCCCGCCGCTGATATCTCCGAGCAGATCAGCCTGGCCTCCAAGGAGGCGAGCGGCACCTCCAACATGAAGTTCATGCTCAACGGCGCCCTAACCCTGTGCACGCTTGACGGCGCCAACGTGGAGATTGCCGAGCTCGTGGGCGACGAGAATATCTATACCTTTGGTGCCTCGTCCAAACAGGTCGAGCAGCTCTATGCCGACGGCACCTATGACGCCGGTGTGCTCTACCGCAAGCCCGGCATTAAACTGCTGGTGGACTTCATCACCAACCCGGCCTTTATGGCGACCGGCAACGCCGAGCGCCTGCAGCGCCTGCACGATGACATTAAGGGCAAGGACTGGTTTATGGCCCTGCTCGACATCGAGGAGTACATCCAGACCAAGGAGCGCGTGTTGGCCGACTACGAGGACCAGGACGCCTGGATGCGCAAGACGCTCATCAATATCGCCAACGCCGGCACCTTCTCGTCTGACCGCACGATCTCCCAGTACAACGACGAGATTTGGCACCTGAGCTAATTTCGCTTCCCTTACCCATCCTCTTGAGAAACGGAGTCGTGGCAACACGGCTCCGTTTTTTGTGCCCGCACGTTACCCTGTGACCCGACTCGACCGAAGAATCTCGATCTGTAACAGCTGCTCGGTAAAAACGGCCCCAGCTGTTACAGATTGAGACATACCGCCCCCCTTGGGTCAATCTCGATCTGTAACATCTAGCAGCTGAAATTCACCTTTGGTGTTACAGATTTAGATGAAATGGTTAGCTCAGCGGAACCGTCTCGATCTGTAACATCTAACGTCCGAAATCAGCCTCACCCGTTACAGATCGAGACAAACGACCGGTCAGACAGCCCCAACACAAAGAAAGGCTCCCCTCTCGCCCAGTGGACGGGAGGGGAGCCTTATATGTGACCGCGGCAAAAGGATGGCAATACCGCAGTCGCCCAAAGGGAGGGCCTGGATGCACCGGGCCTAGATAAGGTTCTTGCCAGAGACCTTATCGAAGAGGTGGGTCGCGTTCTTCTCGAACTTGAACCAGATGGTGTCGCCAGCCTTGAGCGCGCCCTTGGCCTCGAGGTCGACGACGGGGATAATCAGGACAAACTGGCCGTCGGGAGCGGTCACGTGGACATGCTCGGTCGAGCCCATGAGCTCGGTCACCTCGACGGTACCCTGGAGCGCGCCCTCCTCGCCCTTGTCGGCAAGCAGGATCTGCTCGGGACGCACGCCGGCCGTAATCTCCTTCACGTCGCCGCCGTCCCAGTTGAGGGCAAGTTGAGCGCAAGTCTCGGGGGCGAGTGCCACGTTCATATCCTCGGTCTTGACGGTAAAGCCGTTGCCCGAGCGCACCAGCTGGGCATCGAAGAAGTTCATCTGCGGCACGCCGATGAAGCCGGCGACGAAGATGTTCGCGGGATGGTTGAAGACCTCCTGCGGCGTGGCGATCTGCTGGACGACGCCGTCCTTCATGACCACGATACGGTCGCCAAGGGTCATGGCCTCGGTCTGGTCGTGAGTAACATAAATGAACGTGCCCTTGATCTCGTGGCGCAGCTTAATGAGCTCGGCACGCATCTGGTTACGAAGCTTGGCGTCCAGGTTGGACAGCGGCTCGTCCATCAGGAAGACCTTGGGGTCACGCACGATGGCGCGGCCGATAGCGACACGCTGGCGCTGGCCGCCGGAGAGCGCCTTGGGCTTACGGTCGAGGTACTCGGTAATGCCCAGAATCTCGGCAGCAGAGCGAACCTTGCGGTCGATCTCGTCCTTGGGAACCTTCTTGAGCTCGAGCGTAAATGCCATGTTCTCGTACACCGTCATATTGGGGTACAGAGCGTAGCTCTGGAACACCATGGCGATGTCGCGGTCCTTGGGCGCCACGTCGTTGACACGCTTGCCGTCGATGAGCACATCGCCCGAGGTAATGTCCTCCAGGCCGGCGACCATGCGCATCGTCGTGGACTTACCGCAGCCAGAGGGGCCAACGAGGACGACGAACTCCTGGTCGTGAACGGTGAGGTTGAAGTCCTCTACAGCGAGCACACCGTCCTCGGTAACCTTGAGGTTGTGCTTCTTCTCCTCGGTCTTCTTCTTTTTGCCAAAGAAGCCCTTCTTTTTTGACTCGTTGTTGGGATACACCTTCTGAACATGTTTGAGAACGATCTCGGCCATGTCTCTACCTTTCGATATGCGGCGCCGCGCTGAGGGGTGCCGCAGAAACTTGCAAAACAGTTACGGCATCAGCCCTTGACGGCACCTGCCACCACGCCGTCGATGATGTACTTCTGACAGAGGATGTACATGATAACGATGGGGATAACGACCATCATGATGCAGGCCATCATGGGGCCGAGCTCGACGTGGCCGTAGCCGCCGCGGAAGTACTGGATCAAGATAGGAATGGTCTTGTACTTGGTGGAGTCGAGCGTAAGGTAGGGCAGCAGATAGTCGTTCCAGACCCACATGGTCTCGAGGATGCCGACCGAAAGATAGGTGGGCTTCATGATGGGAAGGACAATCTTAAAGAACACCTGGACCGGGTTGCAGCCATCAATCATGGCCGCCTCCTCGATCTCGAGCGGGATGTTCTTTACAAAACCGGCGAACATAAAGACCGCCAGGCCCGCGCCAAAGCCGAGGTAGATAAAGCAGATGTTGAACGGCGTGTTGAAGCCGATGCGGTCCGCCAAATTGGACAGCGTGAACATGAGCATCTGGAACGGCACGACCATCGAGAACACGAACAGGTAATAGAAGAAGTTCGAGATCTTGTTGTTGACACGAACCACGTACCAAGCGCACATGGAGCAGCACACCAAAATCAGCACGACCGACGTGACCGTGATGATGAGCGAGTACATAAATGCCGAGGCAAAGCCCTGCTCGTTAAGGGCGTGCATGTAGTTTGCGAGGCCGTTGAACGTCTCGGGCGTGAGCAGATCGAATGCCGTGGTGGTGCTGATTGCGGTCGCTTTCTTAAAAGAATTAAGCGCAATCATGAACACGGGGTAGATCCACGCGAGCGACAGGATCGTAAAGAAAATCGAGAGCGCGCGGTTGATAACCTTATCGCGTTTCATTACTGCTGCACCTCCTTGGACCTCGTGGCCTTAAGCTGGATCATGGAGATGGCCACGACCAGGATGCAGAAGATAACCGCCTTGGCCTGACCGATGCCCTGCCATGCGATACCGGCACGCGAATAGAACGTGTTGTAGATGTTCAGGGCGAGCATCTCGGTGGAGTGCGCGGGGGCGCCGCCGGTAAGGGCGAGGTTCTGGTCGAACAGCTTAAAGCCGTTGGTGATGGACAGGAACAGGCAGATGGTGATGGTCGGCATCAGGTTAGGGATCTTAACCTTCCAAAACGTCTGCCATGCCGTGGCACCGTCGACCTTGGCGGCCTCGATGTAGTCGGACGGAATGGACTGCAGACCAGCGATGTAGATGATCATCATGTAGCCGACCTGCTGCCACAGGGTCAGGATGATAAGGCCCCAGAAGCCAGCAGCAGAGTTAAGGGCGATGAGCTGGGCGCCCACGTTGGAGAGCAGGCAGTTGATCAGAATCTGCCAGATGTAGCCCAGCACGATGCCGCCGATCAGGTTAGGCATAAAGAAGATCGTACGGAAGATGTTGGTGCCCTTGAGCGCTTTGCGGGTGAGCGCCTGCGCGATGGCGAGGGCGATCACGTTGATGAGCACCGTCGACAGGAAGGCAAACGCCACGGTAAAGAAGAACGACGTGGCAAACTGCGGATCGGACAGTGCGCGCACGTAGTTCTCGATACCGACAAAGTGCGTGTTGTTGATGGTAATAAACTGGCAGAACGAGAGATAGAAGCCCTGGATAAAAGGGATCACGAACCCGATCATAAACGCCAGACACGTGGGCAGCATAAAGAGCGGCCACCAGCGCTTGAGTGCTTTGCCCATAAAAGGGTCCTTTCAATATGCAGGGGGCGGGCAAACCAACGTCTGCCCGCCCCCTGTCGCTAATCAGATAGCTTGGGCAGCAACTGCTTACTCGGAAGCGGCCTTCTCGGTCTTCCAGCCATCGACGAAGGCGTTCTTGACGCCGTCCCACTTGCTGTTATCGGCAGCGTAGGCAATCAGAGCCTGCTTGAGGTTCTTCTTCCACTCCTCGGAGGGAATGTAGACGAAGTCCCAAGCGACGGTCTTCTTGCCGTCCTTGGCCATGGCAACGGCCTGCTGCGAGAAGACGTTGGTGGTCTCCTTGGCGCTCTTGAACGGAGCGGTCAGACCCATCTTGTCGGCGATGATGCTGGTCGGGGTGTCAGCGGTGACGCACCAATACATGAAGTCCTCGGTGGCCTTCTGGGCATCCTCGGAAGCCTGGGAACTGACGCACCAGTAGTTCTCGCCGCCGGAGCACAGGCCCTGGTTCTCCTCGCCGTCAACACCGATGTAGATGGGCATCATGCCAATCTGATCGTCGGTCATGCCGGCCTTGACGAGGTCAGAGTAGGCCCAAGAGCCGTTCTGGTAGAAGACGGCCTTGCCGGTTGCGAACTCGTTGGTGGCGTCGTCGCCGGTCTTGGAAGCAAGCTGCGAAGGATCGCAGGTGGAGTCGGTGATGTACAGGTCGAAGATCTGCTTGTAGTTGTCGAGGAACTCACCCTTGATCTCGTCGTCCTCCTGGTTGTGCTCCTTCTCAAACTCGTAGTAGAGCGGCATGTTGGCAAGGTGGGTGGTGTAGCGCCAGCTGGAGGAGTCGTCCATGCCGGCGGAAGTGAAGGCACCCTCGACACCAAGCTCGTCCTTGCGGGCCTGGATGTCGTCGGCACAAGCCTTCAGCTTGTCGAAGGAGTTGATGTCCTCGGCCTTGTAGCCAGCCTTCTCGAGCAGCTGCTTGTTGTAAATAATGCCGAAGCTCTCCTGAACCCAGTCGATGCACACATCCTTGCCGTCGGATTGCAGAGCCAGGGAGTCGTCAATGAGCTCACCGCGGAGCTTGGTATCGGACAGGTCGGCGCAGTAATCCTTCCAGTTCTTAAGACCGGTGGGGCCGTTGACCTGGAACAGGGTCGGAGCGGAGCTCTTGGACATCTCGGACTTGAGCTTCTCCTCGTAGGTGTTGGAGGCGGCGGTCACGATCTTGACCTCGACGCCCTTCTCCTCCTTGTACGCCTTGGCGATCTCCTTCCACTCCTTGTCGACCTCGGGCTTGAATTGGAGGAAGTAGACCTCGGCAGCGTCACCAGAAGCAGAGGAGCCGGAGCCGGCAGAACCACCGCAGCCCACGAGACCCAAACCAAGAACCGCAGCCGCGGAACCAGCAAAGCCCAGGAACTGCCTTCTGCTCATTTCGTTCTTCATTACAATCCACCCTTTCACACCGTGGCGGCACCCTTTGCCGCCGCCTTCGGAGATTGGCTCGGGGACTTTGCCCCTTTTGCTGATTTGTACAATACGCTATTTGGCTAGTTGTTTGAACAAGTATTACTAGAGCGGTAGGAAAACTTCGGTGAACGGTAATTTCAACTTGATACTTGACAAGTTTTGTATAAACAATTATTTGTTATCTAATGCAGAGAAAACGCCCGGTCAAGCCGATGCATCGTCGGTTTGACCGGGCGTTTTCGCTTTGAGGGCATGAGTCTCGTCAGGCTGCGAGCTAGCCGGCTATCGCTTGGAGTTGACGCGGTAGTGGAAGATCTCGGGATGCGTGCGGGCATGCGTGACCTCGAACAAGATGCCGTCCGAGGTGTACGACTGGCTCTCCATGACGGCAACGCAGTTGTATTTGCCGAGGTCAAGATAACTGCAGTCCTCATCGTTGGCAAGCTCGACGCTCACCGTACGGCGACTCGCCATCACCTTGACGCCGCGTTTGTGCTCCAGATAGTCGTAAATTGACTTTGCGGCGATCTCGGGCGTCAGACCCTTGGCGATCGACTCCAAAAAGTAGCCGTGGTCCACCTGGCGAGCATTGCCGTTGAGGCTTCGGACACGCACTACACGAATCAGCTCCTCGCCCACCTTAAAGCCCAGGCGACGAGAAAGTTGCTCAGTGCAAATCAAATGTTCAAAAGACTTAACGTCCGTCGATGCAACGGCATTGTTGCGCTTTGCAAATTCGCCAAACGACTCGACTTCCTCGAGTGCGCCCAGCATGTCGGTTTCGCCCTTGAGCCAAATAACGCGCACGCCCTTGCCGTGTATAGGCTGCACAAACATCTGATCGGCCAGCATGCTCAAGGCGCGTCGAACGGTATTGCGCGTGCAGCCAAACTCCGCGGTCAGCTCGGCTTCGGTCGGCAGCATCTCCTGAAACGCATAGGTCCCATTAATGATGCGCGAACGGATCTCGCGGTAGATTCCTTCGTAAATCGCTTTTGGCATGACTTCACCTCTAATGAATATGTATGGCTAGGCACGATAGCATTTCTTTGGGTTGTTTAAACCGTCTATCGGCAAAGCACCGATTATTTACCGTCGACGGTTCCCCCGACACCCAGATCGGATCGAATCAAAACCGTCAATGCGGCAAGCAGTCAGTCCTCTACAATGAGTTCATTGTTTAAACGTTCTTGCTCGCACAGCATGTTGCATCCGGAAGGCATATTATGCTGCAGAAAATCCAACGCTTTGGCGGGGCAATGTTCGCGCCCGCCATGTTGTTTTCCATATCGGGTCTTATGGTCGGCGTCTCCGCCCTCGCAACGTCTGCGGATATCGTCGGCGACCTCGCCGTATACGGAACCCCTTGGTACGTTTTTTGGACTATCATCCAGCGCGGCTCGTGGACGGTCTTTAAACGACTTCCGCTCCTTTTTGCCGTAGCGCTGCCCATCGGCCTTGCCCAAAAGCAACCAGCTCGTTGTTGCCTCGAGGCGCTCGTGGCCTATTTTGCCTATTGCTTCTTTTTGAGCGAGATCATCAAGCTGAGCGGAGACAACCTTGGACTTAAGTACCCGTCGTCTTTGACCTCCGCTAGCGGCATCACCATCATCGACGGCATCAAGACACTCGACACCGGCATTATCGGCCCGCTGGCGGTGTCGGCAACCGTCGTCGCCATCCATGACCGCTTCTACGATGCCAAGGTTCCCGATTGGCTCGGTACCTTCTCGGGTTCCTCGCTGGTCTACCTCATCAGCTTTTTTGCCGTGTTCGCCCTTGCCGCCATCTCGGCCGCCATCGTGCCCTTCGTATACGCAGCGACCGAAACGCTGCGCCACGCACTTGCGGGCGTCGGCCCCTTCGGCGTGGGTATCTTTGTGTTTTTGGAGCGAGCACTCGAGCCCATGGGGCTGCACCATCTGCTCTACATGCCGATCTACTACGACAACCTGGTCATTAACGACGGCATCTACGCCACGTGGAGCAGCTTGCTCCCCATCCTCTCCCATAGCACGCGCCCCCTTAATGAGCTTGCGCCGTGGGCCGGTTTTACCGCCACCGGCTGGGTCAAGCTCTTTGGCCTTCCCGCCATCGCAGCCGCATTCTACTCCACCGCAAAACCCGAGCGCCGCGCCGGTCTCAGGGTCATCCTTGTTCCCGCCATCATCGCCTCGGTGGTTTGCGGCGTTACCGAGCCACTCGAGTTTCTCTTTATGTTCACCCACCCCGGGCTCTTTTTTCTCTACGCCGTCTTATCGTCTTGCCTTGCCACAACCATGAATCTCTTTGGCATCGTCGGCATCTTCTCGGGCGGCCTCATGGAGATGGCAGCCTTCAACTTTATTCCGCTCATGCGCATGCATGCCGGTGCCTATCTTTTGGCGCTCGGTATCGGCCTTGCCTTTAGCCTCATCTTTTTTGTTAGTTTTCGAGCACTCATCTTGATCTATGACCTTAAGACGCCGGGCCGCGAGGATCATGTCGCCAATCGCGCGGCAATCGATCATTTAACGGGAAGCGGCTTTGCCAAAGAGCAATCTCCCAATGACGAGGCCAATAGTCAATCCGATCAAGATCACGTCCTCGCTGAGCGGGTAATTCAGCTTTTAGGTGGCGTTGGCAATATTGCGGGCGCAACCAACTGCGCCACGCGCCTGCGCGTCGAGGTCGCAGACCCTTCCATCGTTGCAGATAACGCGTCGTTTGTCGCGGCGGGCGCCAAAGGCCTCATCATTACGGGCAAGACCGCCCAGGTGGTCATCGGCATCTCCGTTCCCCGCGTTAAAGAGCATTTTGACCAGATCATGGGCCTCGAGCCGGAATTTGCGCCCACCACCTCGGCCTCCTCTGCCGCCGGCCCAACCCACAAGCACGGCGATATCTGCTTCTTCGACATCGACGGTACGCTCGCCTGGCAAGATCCCAGACTTGCCCAGGAGCTTCCCGAAGACGAGCGCGATCTGTCCCCCTATCCCAACGAGGCGGTTTCGCAGGCAATCCGCGAGTTTGTCGCCAACGGCAACATGGCCTTTATCTGCACGGGACGCACCCTGAGCTGCATCCACCCCAAACTTCTTGAGCTGCCGTGGACCGGCATCGTCTGTCTTGCGGGCGGTTACGCCGAGATCAACGGACGCGCAATTCGCGATCTGTCGATGACGCCCGGCATGCTGCAGCGCCTTGCCCCCTATCTTGAGCAGTCGGGCGAGGTCATCCGCTTTGAGGGCCTCAACGGCGTCGTGCGCATGAGTGCCGATGCCCCCGATGCTCCCGGATACGCGCGCACCCTGGGCGACGCAGTCACGCAGCTGCAACATTACAGTGCTTACAAGATCTTGATGTCTACATCGCTCGCTAACCACATCGCTCAAGATAAGGCACTTGAGCCGCTGCTGTGCTTTAACGAGCTCGAACTCGAGGTAACCGAAATCTCGCCCCGCGAATGCACGAAGCGTGGGGGCATCCAGTCTGTACTCGACGCCCTCGATCCCCACCACGGAACCGTATACGGCATCGGCGACGCCAGCAATGACGTCTCGCTGATGAACGCCGTCGATGTCGGTATCGCCATGGGTAATGCGCCGGACTATCTCAAAAAGCGCGCCGACTACATCACCGACTCGGTCGACAAAGATGGCGTCGTCAAGGCGCTCGAGCACTTTAGGCTTATATAAGCAGCCGGCACGCGCACACGTCCCGTTTCCCCAAATCGCCAAAACAGACGCGCCGGCAACTCCAATGTGGCAATATGGTATCTGCACACCGCAACGATGCAACCTAAGAAAGAATGCGAGAACCCGTGTCCAGTCCGTTTACCAGCTTTTTAGCCCAGCACTTTGACCAGATCAACGACTGTCTGGCCACATTCTTTGACGGACAGGCGACCTCTGCCGATATCGAGCGCTACCTGTATACCCCGCTTTCGGCATTTACCGCCAATGCCGGCAAGCGCCACCGCCCGCTTATCTGCATGCTCGCCGCCACCGCAGTGGGCGGCAGCTTTGAGAGCGCCCGCAGCGCCGCGGCGGCCATCGAGCATTTCCAGTCGGGTGCGCTCATCCATGACGACATCGCCGACAACGGCCAGCTGCGCCGCGGCAAGCCCTGCATGCACCTCACCGAGGGCACGGGGCTTGCTATCAACTGCGGCGACCTGGCACTTACCATGGTCACCAAGACGGTTCTCGACGATCCCACGCTTGAGGCAGACGTAAAGCTGCGCGTACTCCACGAGCTCACCGAGATGATCGTCCGCACCATCGAGGGTCAGGCGCTCGACTTGGGCTGGGTCCGTGACGGGCGCTTTGACATCTCGGTCGACGATTACCTGGACATGGCGACGCACAAGACCGCGTACTACAGCGGAGCCACGCCGCTTGCCGCTGGAGCCATTATCGGCGGCGGCAGCGAGGAGCAAATTGAGGCACTGCGCGCCTTTGGCCTGCACACGGGCCTTGCCTTCCAGATTCAAGATGATCTGCTCAACTTGATCGGTACCAAAGAGGCCGCCAACAAGGACTTCCGTACCGATATCACCGAGGGTAAGCGCACGCTCGTTGCCGTGCACGCCCTCTCCGATGAGCGCTATCACGATGAGATTGAAGCGATCCTCTCCTCGGGCACCGAGGACCCCGCGCAGCTCGCGCGCGCCGTGGAGATCTTCCAGGAGACCGGCTCTATCGATTACGCCCACGCCTACGCGCTGGACCTGACCGCTAAAGCCAAGGCCGCCATCGAGGACATTTCGCTCGACCCGCATGCACGCGAACTGTTCCTCTCCATGGCAGATTTCTTTGTGGAGCGCCTTAACTAGCGGGGGTTATAAAACCTGTCAGCAGCGTATTTGGGTACAACTTGCTACACTGTTGAGTGCATGTTTATGCATCCCTTTGCGTTGTCTATCCGACACACGCTCAAATAGTACGAATGGTACGCCGAAAGGGGTTCGTTCATGGAACCTATTACAACGGGCATGCAGGGAGCAGCCGTCGAGGACGTCCAGTCCCGCCTTCTGCAGCTCGGCTATACAATCGATGACACCGAGGTTGCCGACAAGCGCTTTGGCACCACCACCGAACAGGCTGTTGGCACCTTTAGGCTCGATAGCGGCCTTGCCGCTGGCTGTGCCGTCGATATCCCCTGCTGGAGCGCCCTGGTCGACGCCTCGTATAAGCTGGGCGACCGCACGCTCTATCTGCGCATGCCCAATTTCCATGGCGCCGACGTGCAGGCCCTGCAGCGCGCGCTCAACGTTTTGGGCTTTGCCTGTGGCGAGGACGATGGCTACTTTGGCCCTCACACCGAGGCGGCCCTTCAGCAGTTCCAGGAAAACGTCGGTCTGTTTGCCGACGGTATGGCTTTCCAGGATACCTACGCCTACATCAACCGCCTGCACCACGTATGGGAGGGTAAACCTTCGGTGACCGAGGCCGAATCGCGCATCGGCTTTGCCCGCGCGGCCAACGTACTCGAGCGTTTCCAGATTGCCGTCATTGGCGAGGACCCTATCGCGCGCAGCGTAGCATCGCGCATGTGGAACATCGCCACGGCGACGACCGACAACAGCGGTATGATGCTTTGCGATTCCGAGGTTCCGACCGACGTTGACCTGGTGCTCGAGATCGCAAGCGACGAGCTGCCCGCCGACACCGCTCCGCGCGCTACGATTGCCCTCGCCGAGTGCCACAACCTGGCCCAGCGCATCCGTACTGCCAATGTCGCCGCGCAGCAAAAGCCGGCACGCATCCGCATTGAGCTCACCGGCATGACGCGCTACAACGGCACCTTCACTGCCAGCGACGCCCAGACGCTCGCGGTACGTCTGCTCGATGGCGTTTGCGATGCCCTCGCAGATTAGGTAAACTAGACGAGTTGCTTTTGTGCAACACCCATACTGGGACGTAGTTCAACGGTAGAACTCCGGTTTTTGGTGCCGGCTGTTGGGGGTTCGAATCCCTCCGTCCCAGCCAAAGTAACTGAGCGCCCCGGGCTTTCATCAGCCCGGGGCGCTTTCTTGTGGGCAAGCGAAGGGATTCGAACCCGCAAGGGTGCGGAGCTAAGGAAACGCGAAGCGTTTTCCAGCGCAGCACGCAAGGAGCGAAGCGACGCAGCGGCACGCGGCCGCCGAAAAGGCGGACGCGGAATCCCTCCGTCCCATACCAGCCATAAGCTCCCCGCATCCCAACTTTCCAGCCAAGGGCAACAAGCGGAGGGATTCGAACCGGCAACGCAACACAACTTCTCGTCCAGCACGAGAAGATAAAGGTAGATTTTCAGGCATGTCCCAAAAATCTACCTTCAGAAGACAGGCGCCCCAAGCCCATTTGAACCAAGAGCGCCTTTCATCTAGAAAATATCAGCCCTGTTCCGAAAAGCGAGCCGCATGCAACAACCAAGTAACCACAGGCCCCGGGAGAGTGGGGACACCGGCTTAGGTTTATCGCGAGTTCCGCACGAACAGGAGGCCACTTAACCTCGATGTTTTGGACGTGACAGCGAGAGGGGCCCTGGTATGGCAAGGTGACGTGAAACAAGGCGGCGCTGACCTTCTGGTCGCGCCGCCGAAGTTGAACGTCAGATTGCCGTGCCAGGGCCCCTCGCAGCGTCAAGAAGTCCGCCGTTCGGTAGAACGGCGGAATTTTAGTTGTTGAGCATGCGGTCGAAGCTTCCCGAGTCGCCATCCCGATAGTCTGCGGTCATCAGAATCTCCTGCGGAATGCGCCCGCCCTCGCGCAGCACGTTGCGGAACTGCACGCGCGTAACCATGGGCAGATCCTTGATCGTCGCCGCCAGGTTCTGCGGCACGCCCTGGTTGGCAGCCGCGGGCTCGCACTCGCCGCCGGCCTTCACGCGACGCTTATGCTCGGCGAGCATGGCACGGTACATGCCGGCATGCAGGCGAATCTCAACCACATTGGCATTGCGAGCCTGCTCGACAATGCGCGCGCCCTCGCGATCGATGTCGCCTACGTAGTAGACGTAGTTAAAGCGATAGCCAATCTCAGCCAGATAATCGTCCAGGGCATGCGAGACGCTCGCCTTGCATCCGCCGCCAAAAATCACGCCGCCCACCTTGATGCCAAAGAGCTTGGCGTGCTTGCGGCCACGCAGCAGCTTGACGATCTCGTCGTAGGTGTCCAGGTTCTCGACCATAATGAACGGCTTGTCGGCGCCCAGCGTAAAGAAGCCCGTAAAGTGCACGGGGCGATTGGGGGCGACCTTGATCGCCTGCATGCTGATGCCCTTTTCGGTCATACGCCTGATCAAGCGCTCACCGTGCTTGCCGTCAAAAGCCTTCTCGTCGTTAAAGATCTGGTAGGCACGCTGGCGGCGCGAGGCAACCGGCGTATCGGCACCTCGGTTCTGCTCGATCCAAGCCTGGATGATTGCGATTTCCTCGGCAATCTTGCGGTTGGACATCTCGTTGTGCTGAGTGCGCTGCGGAGCCTTTTTGCCGTCCTTGCCCTCGACCTTTACGATCTGTGTCTGCTGCTCCTTGATCTTAGAGAGCGCCGTAGGCGTAGGGACAACCTTGAGCAGCTGCCTGCCTAAAACGCGGGCAAGGGCAAACGCCGAGACCTCGCCGTGGACGGACGACTTGGGCTGCTGGGCAGCAGTATCTGCTGCGGCAGACTCCGGCTTCTTCTGAGACTTGCGCTTAGAATCGCCCTGGGAATTGCGCTCGTGCTTCGGCATAGACGCCTGCTTCTGCGGACGAACGGACTTGCTCTCCTTCGCCGGCTGGCGCTTAGGCTGCCCCGAAGAAACCTCGGCCTTCGCATCCTCGTTCTGCGGCGTGGTCTTCTCGGTTGCAGTCTCGGCATGGGAACTGCGGCCCCCACGATGGCGACGGCGGCGAGGCTTGCTCGACGCGCCCTGCTCCGCCTGCTCATCAGTAGGCTGCTGGCCCTTGGCCTCGGCATCAACCTCAAGCTGCGGCTCAACAGGCTTCTGCTCGCGAGCCGCCGGCTCAACGGTCTTCTCGTCCTTCTCGCCCTGAGTGGTCGAAGCCGGCTCGCTCTTCTCCTGACGCCTTACGGGATACGCGCGCCCCGCAAAACCACGTCCGGGACGGCATGAACCCGGAGCCTTCTTGGCAGACTCCTCAACATCGTCTGCAACCTCAGAAGACTCTTCAACCTCACGCGCGGCATCCTGCTGTGCAGCCTTAAAGTGAGCACCGCGACGGCGCTTGGGCTCTTGGGCCTCCACGGGCTTTTGCTCCTTCGTGGGCTTCTGCGACTCGGCAGCAACCTCGGTCTCAACAGCCTCGGCATCCGTCTCACCCTTTTGAGCAACGGCGCGACGGAAGCGCTCCTGCTGGGCGCGGCGCTGCGCATCGCGCTTGCCACCCCCGCCAAAACCGCCGCGTCCTGCCTTGGCCGTAAAGGCACGCACGACGTTCTCATCGAGCAACTCATCGGTATCGACATGCTCACGCGGAGCAGTTTCTTCCACAGCAGGCACGTCAGCGGAATCCTCGACGACAAAATCCTCGACGGACTCGGCAGGCTGCTCCTGGGCATCGCGGATCTCGGCATTGATGGTATAGAACGCCGGGCGCCCGTTAATGCCGCTACCCTCGATCTTGGTCACGATATTTGCCGCGATAAGTTCATCGCGCATCGCCTTGGTGTCACATTCCTTATCGACGGAGCGGAAAATTTGCGCCAGCGCACTCGACTTAATCTTGAGCGCCTTGCGGCAGAGCAGGTCGTAGGCAACCAGCTTGGCACGCTCGGCAGAAAGCGACGTCTGGCTGCTCAGACGTTCAGCCAGGGCATCGACATTATTTTGGTTATCGGAATATACCGTCTTGGCCACGGGGCCCCTTTCATATGTACACATATACGTTTATATGGTACAACGCGCGCCCTTATCCACGCAAAACATCTGCGAGAACACTCGGGCGTCGCCCGCTTTTGCATGAAAAAAGACCGAGTCCGCGTCGTTGCGGACCCGGTCTTTCCGAGTCATATGGATGGAACGGCTAGCCCATCAAGCTGACTAGGCCTTGGCAGCCTCGGCGTCGACAGGAGCCTCGGCGGCAGCGGCGCGGCCGTACTCGGCCTTGCCCATCTCGGACCACTCGGGCTCCTCGTCGGGCATGGAGCCAGCCTCCTTGCCGAAGAACTCCTTGAGGCAGTTGACGGCGACGATGAGACCCAGGACCATCAGCAGGACGGCGAAGACGAGCTGCAGGCCCTTGGTGGCGGCGACGGAGACGGCGGCCGTGGTGGCAGTAGCCGGGATGGTACCGAAGAAACCGTAGGCCTGGACGGCGGTCATGCAGCCCATGGCGCTCTGGACCAGCGAGGTGAAGGTGCAGCAGAGCAGGAAGGCGACGGGCACGTAGAGCATCCAGCCCTTGCGGCCGGTGCACTTGCAGAACACGGCGAGGGTGATCATGGTCATGCCGCCGAGCAGCTGGTTGGAAGCACCAAAGAGCGGCCAGATGTTGGCATAGCCACCAAAAGCGAGGGCGAGACCGGGAAGCAGGGTAACGACCGTGGCGAACCAGGGGTTGCCGAGGACCTTCATGTAGCCGGCCTTGGACTCGATGGCCAGGGCATCGTTGGTCTGGGCAAAGAACTCGGAGAACGAGGTGCGGGCGATGCGGGCGACGGCGTCGAGCGAGGTCAGAGCCAGAGCGGAAACGTTCATGGTCATAAAGACGGTAGCGAGCGTGCCGTCAACACCGAAGGCCTGCATACCGCGGGAGATGCCAGCGGCGAAGATCTGGAACGGGGTGGAAGCGACACCGGCGTTGAGGACGCCGGTACCGGCGGTGTTCATGTCGGAGAACATGATGCCGGCGACGATGATGGCAAGGATGCCGACGAAGGACTCGACGATCATGGCGCCGTAGCCGACCTTGACGGCGTCCTGCTCCTTCTCGACCTGCTTGGAAGAGGTGCCGGAAGAAACGAGGCTGTGGAAACCGGAGAGAGCACCGCATGCGACGGAGACGAACAGGACCGGGAACATCATGCCGGAGGCAGTGGAGAAGCCGGTAAAGACCGGAGCGGTGATAGTGGCCTGACCGTTGACGCCCAGGACGACGATGCCGAGGACAGCGCAGACGATCATGACGATCATCATGATGGAAGTGAGGTAATCGCGCGGAGTCTTGAGCATCTGGATGGGCATGGCGCCAGCGAAGACCAGGTAGACCATGACGACGGCGAACCACTGGAACTTATCCAGGTAGACCGGGAACTGCATACCGACGGCGAACATGAGAACCATGAGGACCACGCCGGTGACGAACTCGGCAGCGCCGGTGAGGTTGAACTTCTTCTGGGCCCAACCAAAGGCGATAGCGACGAAGGTGAACAGGATGGAGATGGTACCAGCGCAGCCGGCGGCATAGGACTTGGTGAAGTCGATGGCACCGGTAGCAGCACCAGAAGCGTCAACGGCCGGGGTGAACATGAACGTCTTGCAGACCATGTCGGTGAAAGCGGCGATGACGATGATGCAGAACAGCCAGCAGAACAGCAGGAACAGGCGACGGCCGGTCTTGCCGATGTACTTCTCGATGAGCTGAGCGAGCGACTTGCCGTTGTTCTTCATCGAAGCGTACAGGGCACCAAAGTCGTGGACGGCGCCAAAAAAGATGCCGCCGACGAGAACCCAAAGCACAACGGGCAGCCAGCCAAAGGCCATGGCGACGATCGTACCCGTGACAGGGCCGGCACCGCAGATCGAGCTAAACTGGTGCGAAAACGCGGTGAAGGCAGAGACAGGCGAGAAGCTCTTGCCGTCCTTCATGCGTTTGGCCGGCGTGAGGGCCTCTTTGTCAACACCCCACTTGTTGGCCAGCCAGCGGCCATAGCCCAGATAGCCGCAGGCGAGCACCGCCGCGGTCACAACCATGAGCAAAACTCCGTTCATGTCATTTCCTCCTCTAAAAAGAACTTCTCAGACATAAAAAATGAGGGCCGTCGGTTGCGCTCGACGGCCCTCATCTTCATCAGCCGCCCGTTATCGTACGGGCTAGCTGTATGTGCTAACCCGCATCAGATAATTACTACGCTGATAATGTTTAGCTGATGCGTGAACATGTCTAAGAAATCCTCTTCAATCATGATGCGAACGATCCGTGCGTGTTCACATCCCCCAGTGGTTGAAAAGGAGTATGAAACTTTAGTTACCTAAAGTCAACGCAAATTTGTAATGAATTTTCAACTTTTTTGGATTTCTCGGTATAAAACGCCACTGACCTCGGACTTTACCCCACGACAGTTTTTGCATGAGAGATGCCCCTGAGAGCCGCGGGAGCCGGGCGGCGCATATGAACTTTCCTGCTCTACAGTCCTGCGCAAGACGGAAAGCACATTAAGTGCTTTCCTTTGCGTGCGGAGCTCGCGATAAAGTTCATATGCGCCGCCCGGCTCCCGCGGCTCTCAGGGGCTCCCATCCCAAATGCGGGGCAAAGCTCCGCACGCCAACTTTTTCTTTCAGCTAAAGAACGCCGGAAATTCGACGCTGGCTTGTTAACCTTGCTGGACGTTGTCGACGCCAAACCAGCCCAGAAGCTATATCGATACAGAAAGGTCCCCGGACGGAGGGGCCGGATATAAGGTTTATCGCGAGTTCCGCACGCAAAGAAGGCCACTTAATGTGGCCTTCTTTGCGCAGGACTGTAGAGCAGGAAACCTTATATCCGGCCCCTCCGTCCGGGGACCGCGCCGTACCAGCTACAGCGTCATGTTTGGATCGGCGTCGACGTCGAACGGCGAGATTTCACCTCGGTCGAATTTACGGCGAGCGACCTCCGCGATCATGGCTGCGTTATCGGTACAGGCAGACAAGGGCGGCACCGTTACGCGAATCCCCTGACGTCCAAGCTTCTTGATCATCATCTCGCGCAGATGCGGGTTGGCCGAGACGCCGCCACCGATGCAGTATTCCTTGCATCCGGTAGCGTGCAATGCGTTTTTGGCCTTCTTGTACTGCACGTCAAAGACAGCTGCCTCAAACGAAGCTGCCAGATCGGGCAGGTGGATCGTGCGCCCGGCCTTGGTCTCCTGTTCAATGTAGAGCGTCACAGCGGTTTTAAGGCCCGAAAGCGAGAAGCGATAGTCTCCCCTGCTGTTAAGCGCACGGGGGAAATCGATCGCCTTGGGGTTGCCCGTCTCGGCCAGCTTGGAAATGATGGGGCCACCGGGATAGCCCAGACCCAACGCCTTGGCTACCTTGTCGAAGGCCTCGCCCACAGCGTCGTCGAGCGTCTCACCGAGCACCTCGTAGTCGCCCCATGCCTTCACGTGCACGAGCATGGTGTGCCCACCCGAGACAAGCGTGAAGATAAACGGCGGTTTGAGGTCGGGTTGCGCCAGCAGGTTGGCAAACAGATGCCCCTCCAGATGGTTGACGCATACGAGCGGCTTACCGGCAGCGTAGGCAAAGCCTTTGGCAAAGGCAACGCCCACCACGAGGGCGCCCACCAGGCCCGGACCCTGTGTCACGCCCACGGCGGCAAGCTCGCTGGGAGCAATGGCTCCACCCTCAAGACCAAGCGATGCTGCGGCATCCTCGAGCGCCGCATCCACGACACTCACAATCACCTCAACGTGTTTGCGCGAGGCGATCTCGGGCACCACGCCGCCAAAGCGGGCATGAAAATCAATCTGTGTCGACACCTGGTTGGCCAGCATATTGCCATCCGCATCGATAATCGCCACGGCCGTCTCGTCGCAGGAACTCTCGATAGCGAGCACCAGGCGGCGGCGCTCAATTTCGGTGCGCTCCCCCTCGGAGCGCCCAGGCGCAGGCAGCGGCCATACGCGTTGCTCGGCTGCCGTCGGCTCGGGCGAGGCGTTATCGACCGGAAGTACGAGGGGAAGTGGGGCCGTCATGACGATGGCGTCTTTGCCGACACCGTAGTAGCCACGACGACGACCCACCTCGGTAAAGCCCAGGGCGGCATAGAGTGCAATTGCGCCCTCGTTGCCGTCCTCAACCTCAAGCGAAGCCGTGGTGCAGCCGAGCATCTGCGCGTCATAGCTCACGTGCGACAGAAGCTTGCGGGCGATACCCTCACGGCGATGAGTCGGATCGACGGCAACGTCCATAATCTGCACGTCCCCGTCGACGACCATGCCGCCGGCAAGACCCAGCAACTGACCGTCGTCGTGCGCCACCCACCAGCTACGCGGAGCGGCAACATCCTCGCCCAGCTCGGACAAGAACATGCCCGGCGTCCACGCCTCGTGTCCGGCGCCTTCAAAGCAGGCGGTCTCCAGTGCGCTCGCGCCCTCGGCATCCGCCGCGCCCATGGGGCGGAATTGCAGATGACGCCCAGCGAGCTCGTCGGCAACACCTGTCACCTCACTCTGCGCGCTCTCGGCAAGGCCCAGGCGCTTGCGCTCGTTTTCCTCGGCGTCCGAAAGGCGCGTGTAGATCGGCAAGACGCGAGCGGGATCGCCATCGCCTGCGGCGTGCGCCATCAGCAGGCCCTCGCCCGAGGGCCACCACAGGCCTCGCTCCACGCAGCGTGCCGTCTCGTCCTCACCCAGCAGCTTGCCATAACGCACGAGACCGTCACCAGTTAGCTGAACCTGATCCCAGCCCGCGGTCTGACGCCACTCATCAAGCGCCACGGCGGCCTTGACCACGCGCTCGCGCTGAAACAGACGCTCGGGACCCTCATCGACCAGCATATACAGCGCCGGATATACCTCACCGCGCATAGCATCGGCCAAGATACCAAGCTTGCCGCGCACGCCAGCCTTCCACGCCGTCCAAGCGCAGGCGTCGAGCGTCGACACGCCCAGCAGCGGAACATTGGCACCACGCGCGAGGCCCTTGGCAGTGGAGATGCCGATGCGCACACCCGTAAAGGACCCCGGGCCGCGGCCGACCACATAGCAACCAACATCGCTGCGATCCAGACCGGCTTGAGCCAGCACGCCATCAACGGTATTCACGAGCTCAACGTTGGCGTGACGGCGACACATGTGGTCGCCACTCACGAGCTTCGTCTCGCCCGTCTGCCCATCAATCCAGCTTGCCGCGCAGGCAAGCATGTCGGTCGAGGTATCGAGCGCCACCACCAGCGCGTTGTCGTTATGCAAGCTCATCTTGTACAGCCTTATCAATCAAATGGGAAAGCTCCATTGCGCGGTCACCGTGCGCCTCAAGCGTTATCGTTCGCACATCGCTGTCGCCCTCATCACGCTTGAGCGTCACCGAAAGATACTCATCCGTCAGCTCGTCCTGGAATTGTTCGCCCCATTCCAGCAGGCAAGCACCCTCATAGCCCAGCACATCGAAAATGCCCGTATCCTCGAGCTCGTAGGCATGCTCCAGGCGGTATAGATCAAAGTGAAACAGCGGAATACGACCTTGATCGTGAACGGCCATGAGCGCAAACGTAGGGCTCGTAACCATATGCCCATCGCCCAGCCCGCGCGAGACGCCCTTGGTAAAGTGAGTTTTGCCCACTCCCAGGCCACCGGTCAGGATGAGCACATCTCCGTCCTCAAGGCACGGTGCAATTAGCTCGCCAAAGTACTCCGTATCGGCAGCGCAAGTCGTTTTGTAAGTACCTACCCCCAGGCGCTCCAGGGACATATATGCTCCTTATTATTCCGAGGCGTCCTCTGGTGCGGGATGTCGCTCCAGATAATCGCCCAGCATCTTAAAGTCTTCCTCCAGCAGCTCCTGCCACGCCGGATTGCGCAGCGCTGCTGCCGGATGAAAAGTGGGCATTACTACAAAATGCCCCATCTGGTGGAACCTGCCGCGCAGCTTAGTAATGCCAATCTCGGTCTTAAGCACAAAGTGCGTCGCGGGGTTGCCGAGCGTCACGATAATATCAGGCCAGATGCTTCGAATCTGTTCACGCAAAAACGGCGAGCAAGCCAGCACTTCCTCGGGACGCGGATTGCGGTTTCCCGGCGGGCGGCACTTAAGCACGTTGGCAATGTAGACGTCTTCGCGTTTGAGGCCCGCCAGCGACAAAATGCCGTTGAGGTCCTCGCCTGCCGCCCCCACAAAGGGCTCGCCCTGCAAATCCTCATTGCGGCCCGGCGCCTCACCAATAAACATCACGCGAGCGCGGGGGTTTCCCACGCCAAACACGATATTGTGACGCGACTGGTAGAGCTGGCAGAGGTGACAATCGCCCAGAACGGCCTCAATTTCCTCGAGTGCGACCTCACGTGGTGCCTGATGGGCATGGCCGGGGATGTGCATGACGCCCATAGCGGCTCCTACACGTAGACCTTGTCGAGACGCATGCCAAAGCCGCAGGCGACCTCGTAGTTAATCGTTCCACGCAGTCGGGCCATCTCGTCCATAGTGATCTCGGCATCGCCATCGCGGCCGACAATGATCATCTCGTCACCATACTCGGCCTCGGGAATCTCGTGTGCCGGGTTGGACTGAATGGCGACCATAAACTGGTCCATGCAGATATTGCCAACCTGATGCACACGCTCGCCGCGATACAGCACATCCATACGATTGGAAAGCGTACGCGATAGGCCGTCGGCATAACCGATCGGCAGCGTGCAG
Organism: Collinsella sp.; assembly: GCA_018376265.1. Classification (GTDB taxonomy): domain Bacteria; phylum Actinomycetota; class Coriobacteriia; order Coriobacteriales; family Coriobacteriaceae; genus Collinsella. The sequence goes on along the minus strand of JAHABQ010000019.1, from coordinate 3,244 downwards.
ATCTGAACGCGTGTACGCGGTACGCGGTAGGTAAAACCGTAGCCCACGCCCTCACCCATCGCAGGGTGCGCCACGCGCGTCACGCGCGCATGGACGCTCATAACGGGATCAAGCTGCATCACGCGGCCACTCAGCTCGCACGGCTGCATGCCATACAAGCCAACGCCGGCGCGAATCATATCAAAATGCATCGAGGGGTCGAGCATCGAAGACGGCGTGTTGGCGCAGTGCACGATACCGCACTCAAAACCCGCATCCTTAATGGCCTGAACGGCCTCGGTAAAGCGCTGACACTGCAGCTTGTAGTCCCAGCCCGAAGGTTCATCGGCCGTGGCGAAGTGCGTAAATACGCCGTCGCACTGAATACCGCGATGGAAATTAATACCGCGGACAAAGTCGAGCACCTGCGTGTAATGTACGCCGATGCGGTTCATGCCCGTCTCGATGGCGAGATGATACTTGCCCACCTTGCCCGCCGCGACGGCACATTCGCCATACGCAAGAGCAAAGTCAGACGTATAGACCGAGGGCATGATATCAAACTCGAGCAACGTCGGAATGGCCTCGATAGGCGGCTCGCTTAGGATGAGAATGGGTTTCGTAATCCCGCCCTGTCGGAGCTCAACGCCCTCGTTAACCGTCGCCACGGCAAACATATCGGCACCGGCCGAATACATGATCTTGGCGCACTCAACAGCTCCATGGCCATAAGCATCAGCCTTGACCACGCAGCACAGGCGCTGACGTGGATTCAACAAGTTCTTATAGGCCCTCGTGTTGCGACGGAGCGCCCCGCGGTCGATCTCAACCCAGGACCAGCGCGTCAAATCGGCTTTATTCATGATTAGTCATCCGACCCTTCGTCCATGATTCCCAGATCTTCGAGCGCATCCTTTGCCGCCAGTTCCATGGCAGGACCGATCAAGTCAATAAGATCGGTCGCGATAACGCTCTTCTCACCATACTCCGTCGCCGCGGCAAAACCGGCGTAGCTGTGAAGTGCGACGGCGTACGAATACAGCAACTCCCAACGATCCATCTCGTCGCGCATGGTGGCAAGCGTGCCGGCCAAAATACCCGCGAGAACATCACCCGAACCGGCAGTTGCCAGAGAAGCCGGACCCGAGAGCGGCAGCAGCACACGCTCAACGCCACAGATAGCCGTCGTCGGCCCCTTGGCAATGACCACCAGATTGTCAGAGCCTGCAGCCCAGACAACCTTCTGCGCGGCTGCAATCGCAGTACCAAGGTCGTTCACCTCGTCACCGGCAACCAGACGCGAAAGTTCACGATAGTGCGGCGTCATAACCAACGGCTGCTCGCGACGATACATCTCGGGATTACTATCAATACCGTCAATGGCAATCTTAGCAAGGCAGTTGAGTGCATCGGCGTCCAAGATAAGCGGCACATCAAGCTCGAGCAAGCCCGAAACCACCTGCATAGCGCCGGCAGATGTCGTCATACCGGGACCGCACAGTACACAGCTGTACTTCTTTGCAATCTCGCACACCGTCATGCGCGCAGCGGCGCCAAAGGAGCCGCGGGAATCAGACGGAATAGCAAAGACGGGAATCGAAGGAAGTGCCATGCGAATAAGATTGGCGCAGGCGTCAGGAGCCGCGACTGCCACGTAACCAGCACCCGCGCGAGCTGCAGACTTGGCCGCCATAATGGCAGCACCAGGATATTGCGCAGATCCGGCGACAATAAGCACAGAGCCACGGGAATACTTATCGATATTCGTAGGTAGTGGGGCAAAGTAATCAACTAAGTCACCGGGCTCGACAATCTCGGCGGCGTGGTCGACATCATCGATGACCTCGTCAAGACGGTCGTAAAGATTGCCGCAGATCAAATCGCCAGCATACTCAGGACCATCAGCGCTATACAGACCAATCTTGGGCGCAATCATCGTCACCGTATGCTCGGCACGAATGCAGTCGTCATCAACAACGCCCGTCTCGGCATTCAGGCCCGAGGGAACATCAATGGATACGACACAATCGGCGCATTCATTGACCGTAGGAATCCAGATGGAGAACGGCGCACGCAGATTTCCGTGGAAACCGGTACCAAAAATGGCATCGACAACAACATCGGCCTTATCGATCAAAACCTCGAGTTCGTCACGCGAGGGGCCGACGCAAACGTGCACATCGCGGCCGGCAGTACGACGAGCAACATGACGTGCCAGAGCAGCAGGAATCTCATCCGGCTCAACCGGAGAAACGATATCCACGTCCACACCCTTATGGCTCAGGATATCGGCGGCAACCCAACCGTCGCCGCCATTATTACCAAAACCGACCAGAACGAGAACCCGATCGGGATTGAGCTTCAAGACCTCGTTGGCGGCAAACTCACCCGCTAGCTCCATAAGCTCGGCCTTCGAAGTCCCTTCGCGTTCGATGATATCCTCGAGACGAACGACTTCTTCGGTACTCAAAACCGGTTTCATCTATGCTCCTAGCGTATCTTGCGAAGCATCGCCCAGGTGCTCCGTCAATGCTGAATTCTGCAGCTGCTCAAGCTCATCTAAAACAGAGCGAGCCTCTTTAAATGTCTGCGCTACGCGTTTCTTGGTGCTCACCTTTTCCTCTTTTGGCTTAGGCCGAGCATCTTCGGTAATCGCGATGGCATTCGCAACGGCCAAATCTCCTGTAAGCGTAATGGAAAGAGCGACTTCAACAACACCCAGTTCTTGAGCGATCTCGAGAGCACGGCCCGAAAGCAGCGCCTTCGGTTTGCCGAGTTTATCACGCGTAACCGAAACATCCTTGCGACCCACGCCTTGACTAAAACCCGTGCCGAGAGCTTTAAGTACCGCCTCGCGCGAAGCAAAGCGGCTGGCATAGTGAGCAGCGGGACGCGATGATGCATCACAATACGCACGCTCTTCTTCGGTAAACACACGCCGAGCAAACGACGGCGTCTTTTCAAGAATTGATTTCATACGGGAAATCTCGACGATATCAACGCCGATACCAGCTTCAGCCATGTTCACCTCCATATCGCACAGACTAAGTTATTGTAGCCCGTTCACAGAAGATGCGACAAACGAGGGTTATAAAACACAGCTACTATGTGAGACAAAAGCCCGTAAACGCAAAAAAGGGGGAGGCCGCGAGGCCTCCCCCTTCCAAGTTCAAGCGTACGGCTCGGTGCCGTCCACCGGTCAGCGGCGCCCTGGCCTCCCACGGGCTGACCCCGCAGTACTCTCGGCGCGATGGGGCTTAGCTTC
>JAHABQ010000018.1:0-46716 GCA_018376265.1 Collinsella sp. | reverse complement strand
GAGATAGTCGAGAAGCGCGGTCTCAAGAAGGAGTAACATCGGGACTTGCAGCGACGGACCTCAGGACACTCTTACACCACGTCTGCGCGCGCGACCCCTACAACCCCCTAAAGCAGCCAACCTGACTGGTTTAAGGCGTATTGAAGCCAATTTTAATGAACATACTATAGGCTATGTTCATTATCTTTTAGGATGTAAATGCTATTCACTTAGCAACAGTACTCATATTTGGCATTTTTTGTCCATTGCTATATAACTAACACCCTATAGCAGACAAAAAACAGGCCGCGCCCCATCGCTGCGGCCTGTTCGGAAGCAAAAGTGGGCGTTAAGCGCTGTAGCCCATCGCTTGCAGGACAAACATGACGACCGTGAGCACCGTAATCACGGCGATAGTCGCCCAAGTGAGCATGTTCCACACGCGACCGTTGCGGTTGGCACCCATAATGTGACGGTCGGCCGCGATAACCACCTGGAATACCAAGACTACAGGCAGCAGCACGCCATTGATGACCTGCGAGGTCATCATAATCTGGAACAGATCGACGCCGGGCATAAGCACCAGCACGGCAGAGATACCGATGATGGCCGTAATGATGCCGCGGTAAACCGGGGCCTCGTCCCAGCTGCGGTCGGCACCGCGCTCCCAGCCAAATGCCTCGCAGATAGCGCTCGACGTAACGCCCGGCAGCACGCAGGCGGCCAAGAAGCTCGCCGCGACCAGGCCCGAGGCAAACAGTACCGTGGACCACTGACCCGCAATAGGCTCCAGCGCGCGGGCGGCATCGGCGGCATCGCTAATCTGAATACCCGCCGGGAACAGCACCGTACCGGTCGTGATGATAATGAAGCCCGCAATGATATCAGCAGCGATCGAGCCGCTCACGGTATCGATACGCTGCAGCACGATGTCGTCCTCGCCCGCGTTCTTATCGACCACGTTGTTCTGCGCCAAGAAAATCATCCACGGCGCGATGGTGGTACCGATCGTTGCGACCACGAGCGACACGTAGCTGGGGTCATTTTGAATGTTAGGCACGACCAGGTCGACCGCGACCTCACCCCAGTTGGGGCCAGCCATAAACGCGGCGACAATATAGGTCACGAAGACGCAGCTTACCAGCAGCAGAATCTTCTCGATGCGCTGGAAACTACCCGACATGGTAAGCATCCACACCAGCAGCGCCACCAACGGCACCGAGATGCTCGCCGGCACGCCAAAGAGAGCAAGGCCGCTGGCGATACCCGCAAACTCCGAAATGGTCACAGCCGTGTTGGCGATCAACAGCGCCGCCATAGCAAGTACACTCTTGCGCACGCCAAAGCGCTCGCGGATGAGCGATGCCAGGCCCTTGCCCGTGACGCAGCCGCAGCGCGCCGCGGTCTCCTGCGTCACGATGAGCAGCACAGTCATGACGGGAAGCATCCAGAGCATCTTGTAGCCATAGCTGGCGCCCGCACTGGAATACGTTGCAATGCCGCCGGCGTCATTGCCCGAAAGCGCCGCCAGCAGACCGGGGCCCATAGCGCCAAAGATGGCCGCGATGGTCAACTTTTGCTTGGTGCCCGACTTTTGCTTGGTATTTTGCACGCGACCACCTAGCCAATGACCGACATGGTGAGCAGCACCGCAGCGGCGCAGTACGCTACGCACGAGATCATGACGGCAATAACGTTCATGGCGGTGCCCGACGTGTTGAGGTCATGCTCGTCACGCCAGAACAGCATCATCAGATAAATCACAGCGCTCATGTTGCCAACCAGGCAAATGACGGCAGCGATGTTAAAGCAGCCGGTAAAGAGCTGCTCCTCAAACATGGTGGCATCGGGGAACGCGGCAGTGCGCACCAGCTGCGCGCACAGGTAAGTAACAAGCGAAAGGATCAGGCCCATACCCGTGCTCTGGAAGAAGAATCCCAGGTACGGTTTGGGCTCGTCGTCGTGACCGTCGTACTCGAGGAAGTAGTTCTTGACGAACGACACCATGCGCGAGGCAGCCAGCAGCACGAGCGGCATGGCGCACATGGGGAACACCACCAGATGCGCGGAGCCCAGCGCCGTCCCCAGCACGGTCGCCATAATGCACGAGGCGATGCCCCACACGACGACCCAGTACTGACGATGCACGAACCAGCTGAGCACGTTCGTCGAGTCGTCCGACGCGCTATCGCCCGAGCCGACACCGGCGATCTGCAGGTCCTCCTGATGCTCCTCGGCGATAACGTCCATGGCGTCGTCGAAGGTCACGATACCCAGGATATGACGGTTCTCGTCGCAGACAGGGATGGCAACCAGGTCGTACTTGGTCATCTCGTCCGTCACGTCTTCCTGGTCCTCGTCGGGCGACACGTAGACCAGATCGCGATAGGCGAGCTGGCCCAGCGTGGCGTCGCGGTCGGCCACGATCAGCGTGCGCAGCGAAAGCACGCCCGTCAGCATGCCGCTCGGGTCCTCGGTATAGACGTAGTAGACGCTCTCGAAGTCCTCGTCGAGTTTGCGAATCGCCTCGATGGCATCGCCGACCGTCGCCGTGGCGGGCAGCGAGACAAACTCCGAGGTCATGATGCGGCCGGCGGTGTTGTCCTCGTAGCCCAACAGATTACGAATCGCCTTCTCCTCCTTGACGCCCATCAGGCGCAGGAGCTTCTCAGCCTTCTCATAATCGAGCTCGTCGATCAGGTCGGCAGCGTCGTCCGGGTCCATCATGGCCAGCATCGACGATGCGTCGGTATCGGACAGGCCCTCGAGCATCTCGGTCATAAGCTCGTCGTCATCGAACTCCGAGATGGCCTCGGCGGCCTGGGCAGTATCGAGCTGTGCAAACACCTGCGCACGCAGGCGCGGGTCGAGCTGCTCGATAATGTCGGCGATGTCGGCAGGGTGCAGCTCGCCGAGCGTCTTGTGCGACACCGAGAGTTGAATGTTCTTGGTCGAGCGGTCGAGCAGGTCCATGTAGGACCAAGCGATGATGTCCTCACTGAGTGGCTTGCCCAGGTGCTTCATAAAGCCTTCGACGATATGCTCGAGCGCGGGGCTGATGGCGCGTAGCAGACCGCGAGCACCGACCTCGGCGCCCAGCAGGCGCAGCTGGTTTTCGCCCGACATGGAAAACTTGATGTCGTTTACGCGCACGACCTTCATGCCCTGCGTGTCGACAATCTGCTTGTTGAGCACGTCGCGGGCAAGCAAGAGTTCGGTCGGCTGCAGGTACGAAAAACGGATTTCGGTGGCCGACGTCTTAAGGTGTACACCCGTCTCGTCGATACGGTCGACCCATTTGCGCCAGCTGATCATAAACGGCGTCTTGCCGGGTCCGCGGAACGCGAGCGACGTCACGTGCGGAAAAACTTCGCCGGTAGCAATGCCAAAATCGTTGACCACGCCGAGCTTTTCGCCATCGACGTCCAAGACCGGCAATTTGAGCATCTCACTCAGATAATTCAATGGTGCTCCCCATCATTATTCCTCCGAACGCGGCCGCATGTGCGACGTCCGGGGGCTTCTGGATATGTATACGCATGCGCGGGCGGCACGCCGCTCGACGCTTACACCCCGTGCATGCGCAAAAAGCACCTGCATGGGGTCATCGACTGTATGGTCGAGGTTTGGATTTCACCTGTAACCTTTCTCTTGACCCTCATTAACCGCAGTAACTATAGCATCAGCATCGCCCTGCGGCATCGAATTTATGCGCTGCACATTGCAGGCATACCAAACGCTGACGTATCCGTGACATAGCCATTGGGGACGTTCTTAAATGACTACCCAATAACTACTCTGTGGTGTCATTGTCCTCGGCAAGTTGGGGGAGCACAGCGTCCTTGGGCATGGTGGCCTTCGTCAGCGAGGTGAGCTTTTTGCTCAGCGACGTGTCCGTCTTGACCAGGTCGCTGAGCGTCACGATCTTGTAGCCGTCGGCGATGAGGCCGTCGATAATCTGCGGCAGCGCCTCGAGCGTCTGCTCGGCGCATTCGTCTCTATCGGTGAGCAGCACGATATTGCCCGGCGTCACCGAATCGAGCACCGTCGAGACCTGCTCGTCGGCACCGTTGAGTAGCCAGTCGCCCGAGTCGATATTCCACGAGACCACGGCGGAGACCAGGTCCATCGCATCAATCCAGTTTTGCTCGTCAAAGGCAGCGTAGGGAGCACGCAGTAGCATCGTCTTCACGCCGGTCGCCGACTTAATCGCATCGGTGCCTTTCGTGATCTGTTCGCGTACCGCCTCACGGTCCTGACCCTTGAGCGAATCGTCGCTGTAGCTGTTGGATCCGATCTCGCACCCGGCATCGACAATCGCCTTGGCCGTGGCAGGCGAGGCCTCGACCGCATCGCCCGAAAGGAAGAACGTCGCGGTGACGCCCTTTTCCTTGAGCACCTGCAAGATCTGTTTGGTGGCGCCGCTCGGACCCTCGTCAAACGTCAGCGCCACGTACTTTTTGTTGCCCTTGGGCGCCACGCTGGCGCACGCAACAACGCAATCGGTGGCGGGCACAACCTCGCCGCGATCCTGCGTCTTGCCCGACTGCTCACCAACCCACACCTCGGAGCGGCCCTGGACACCCCACGTCTGCACATACTCGATAGCACCCGTGCCCTCGACCTTGAGCTTGGGCTCGATAACCGTAGCCTGAACCTCGTGCTTCTCGTAGGTGTTACGGCCATCCTTGACCGTCACCTTCTCGCCGCCCTCAAGTTCGCGGCTATCCCATTTGCCCTGCTTCACGCGCTTGCCGTCGACCTTCACCGACAGCTTTTCGCCCCCATGGCGCTTGAGCACGCTGTCATCGACGGCCAGCAGGTCGCCTGCGTCGTAGGTGCCAGTCAAATCCTGTTCGTCGATGAGATTCTGCAGCGTAGAGCCCACGCGCACTGCGGTCTTCTGGCCGTTGAGCTCCACGTCCACGCTGCGGTTGACGTAGCCCACGACGGCAGCGATAAACAGCACGAGCGCGCAACCCACGGCGATGAGCGCATAGGGCAGGCGAGATGAACGACGGGGTGTGCGGCTGTTGCCGATGCGCGCACTGCGGTCGCTAAAGCCGCGGCTATGGTTGAGGTACATCGCGCCGGGCTTACGGTGACGCTTGCGCTGACCGCTGGGCAGCTGCCCCAGGTCGCGGCGCGCCGTCGGACGCGCACCCGAACGCCCGTTTAAGTTGGATCCGTTTTGGCGCATATGCCCTCCCCCATAAACACAGCAAGCCGGAGCAACAGGTCTCCGGCTTGCCTCCCATCATTTGGTACGTCGCTATTTTGTAGCTTTTGACGAGCCTCCGCTCGCCTTTTGGTATTCGTCCTTAAAGGCCTTGAACATGCCGCGCGTCTTGCCGAGCTGCTTGCCCAGTGCGCGACTGCCCTTGTCCACGGCAACCGATCCCTTGTCATCGAGCACCTTGGCGCCCTTCTTGACCTTATCGCCCACCACGACGCTTGCCTCGGCAGCCTTTGCGGCGGCGCCGCCCGAATACCCGAGCGACTTGACCTCGTCCGAGACGACCATCGCGCCGTTCTCGTAGCCGCGCAGCATCGTCGGCGGCACCTGCGTGTCACCAACCAAAACACTCGAAGCAGCACCGGCGGTCACATAGAATGCCTGCACGATGCCCGAGCGTGGCTTGAACTCAACGTCCGAGCAATAGCCCACGACGTCGCCCGATTCCGTGCGCACGTCCATACCGACCCAGATGATGCAATCGTCCAGGTTGATGTCGAGGCGCTTGGCGGCGGCGGCATCGTACGTGTCCTTGACGTCATCGACCGCAATGGCGCCCTCGTAGACACCAATGGCGTCGAGCGCTACGAATCGATCGGGACGCTCGATCATGCCCGCGATATCGGACTGGCGGACCATAAAGCCGACCACGCGCGTACCGCCCGGGGTAAAGACCGGAAAGTGAATCTTTCCGAGCTTTTTAGGGCTGCGCGGTGTGCCGTCCTTTTTGGTGCGCTTGTCCTCGGTAGGCTTGCGATAGATCTTGGCGCCGACAAAATCCCCGGCGCGCATTATGCCTCGGTCGAGGGCTCCGCAGCCTCGGTATCAGCCTCGACGGCGTTCTCGACCACGACGTCGGCGGCAGGCGTCACGTTGCCGCCCGAAATGGCGTCGTTGAGCTGCTCGCGCAGCTGGTCCATGCGCTCGCGGGCCAGGTCGACCTTGGCGCGCAGGTCGTCGGTCTTGGCGTCGACCATCGGGCCAAAGTCATTCACCGCAGCACGGGCCTCCTCGGCGCTGTGCTCGTAGGTGTCGCGCATATTGTCCCAGGCGTCGTTGGCGATATCGGCAGCCATGGCGCGGGTCTCGGCGCCCGAACGCGGGGCCAGAGCAACGCCGACAATAGCGCCGGCAGCGGCACCAAAAAGTGCGCCGGAGACAAAGCTGAAAGTCTTACCCATGATCATTCCTCTCCTGCGGGCACGTCGGTGCCCACCGTTTGAATGCTGTCCATTATACCCGCAGCGCATCACTTGCCGCTCCGCTCATCTGCGTACGGCAAAGGCGCAGGTATGTGATGGTGATAAACGCCTAGACCTACTCCTGGGGCATAGCCGGCATGGCCACCGTGGCACCCGGGTCCTCGCCGGCGCCGTCCACGAGCGGCAGACCGCCCTCATGCGCAGGTCCTGCCGGAACCGTCGCCGCACCGCCAAAGACGGCAGCGGAGGCCTCGTGGTTCTCGGCAACCGCGCCCTCGGTATCAATCGCCACCTGGGGCTCGTCGTCAAAGTTGGGGACACCCTGGGGCTCGGTGGGAACGGGCTCGGCGGTCGCATCGGAAACGGGCTCGGCGTCGACCGGCGCATCGCCCTCGTCAGCGCCCTCGTCAGCGCCCTCGTCCTCGGCAGCATCTTCGCCGTTCGCAGCGGCGACGGCCTCGTGAGGATCCTTGCCCTCGGCCTCGGCGCGCATGCCCAGCACCAGGTTGCGCAGGCCCGCGACCGTGCCCTCCACGTCGGGGGCAGGCTGGTCGGCGTGCAGATAGGCCCAGTCCATCATAAAGGTAGCCGAAGACAGCGCACCGATGGCCAGCGCGTCGTCGGGGCACGAAAGCTTAACCTCAAAGACGCGCTCGTCGTGCTCGCTTACGCGCGTGCGGCCGCACGAGATGCTACCGGCAAGACCGGTCTCGTTCATGAGCTCGACCGTCACATGCTCAAGCAGATGGCAAAGCTCGGTCTGGCCCATGCAGTCCTGGAACTCGCGACCGGAATCGCCCAGGCACAGGTGCTTGGCAATCGCGGGCACCAGGTAATACACGCGCGCCGTGGCCTCGATGTCCTCCGAGGTCATGAGCGGCATGCCGGGGTTCACCAGCACGTGCGCGCAGATCTTGTCCTCGCTGACGGTGACCTTAAGGATGTTGAACAGGCCTGCCATAACTCTCCCCTACTCTTCCTTACCCTACTCGTCGCCGTCGTGCGGGTCCGCAGAGCCCGCACCAGACGCCGTCGGCTCGTCTGCCGAGGGCTCGGAATCCTTCTTATCGGTTTCGGCCGGAGCGATCACGCGAATGAGCGAGATGCGCTGGCCACGCATCGACTGCACCTTAAACTTGTACCCCGCAACCTCAAACACCTCTCCGATGTCGGGCACCGAGTCGCAAAGCTCCAAAATCCAGCCGGCGATGGTCTCATAATCATCGCTTTCCTCGAGCGGCCAACCAAGCTCAATCGCGTCATCGCACGAAAAACGCCCATCGACGAGCCACTCGCGGCGCGAAAGGCGCGTGAGGTACTTGTTGTCGGGGTCGAACTCGTCCTCGATCTCACCCACGATCTCCTCGACGATGTCCTCGATGGTGATGATGCCGGCCGTGCCACCGTACTCGTCCACGACCACTACGATCTGGTCGTGCGAGGTCTGCATCTCGGACAGCAGCGGCAGGATGTCCTTGGTGTCGGGCACAAAGGTGGCGTCGCGCAAAAAGTCGGCGATGGGCTGGTCGCCCTTGCCGTCGAGCGAAGGCTGGATCAGGTCCTTGATGTGCGCGATGCCGGCGACGTTGTCGGGATCCTCGTGATAGACGGGGATGCGGCTAAAGCCGGTCTGGCGCATGGCGGACAGCACGTCGGCGACCGTTTCGTCGTCCTCGCACATGGTGGTGTCCACGCGCGGCACCATGACCTCGCGGGCAACGGTGTCTCCCAGGTCGAAGATCTCGTGGATCATGCGCTTTTCCTCGTCGAGCAGATCGTCCTGCTCCGAGACCATGTATTTGATCTCTTCCTCCGAGACGTTTTGGCGGTCGTCGGCGCTCTTGATGCGCAGGATGCGGGCCAGGCCGTCGGAGCAGGCACCGGTCAGCCACACGAGCGGGCGGGCGATCTTTTGGAACACGGAGAGCGGTCCCACGACCTGCTTGGATACGCCTTCGGCATTAGCCAGGCCGATGCGCTTGGGCACAAGCTCGCCAACCACGATGGACACGAAGGCGACGGCGACGGTGATGATGACCGGCGCCAGGCCGCGCGCGATGGCGGAAAGCGGCGCGATGCCAAAGCTCATGAGCCACGTGGCAAGCGGGTCGGACAGGCTCGTCGAGGCGACGGCGGACGAGGCGAAGCCCACGAGCGTGATGGCGACCTGGATGGTGGCGAGCAGCTGGTCGGAGTCGGCGGCCAGCTTAATGGCGCGCTCGGCGCGCTTGTCGCCTTCCTCGGCATCGTGCTCCAACACGGCGCGCTTAGCCGTGGTGAGCGCCATCTCGGACATGGAGAAGTAGCCGTTGATGAGGGTCAAAACGAGGGTGGTGATAAGGGAGATGGTTATGTCCATCGGGAGTTTCTCGAACCTCCAAGATTCGGGACGTTAGGGTAAAACGTTGATGGCGGATAGGGCAATTGCGCTGGCGACCGAGCGGGGGCACGGGCGCTGGCGTGGTCGCTAGATTACGAAGAGGATCACCGCCATGAACTGGAAGATGCTGCCGGCGAGCACCCACAGGTGAAACACGCTGTGCAGATAGCGCACGTTTTTGGCGATATAGAACGGCACGCCCGCGGTGTAGCACACGCCGCCGACGGCGAGCAGGGCAAGCGCCACGGGGTTGAGCAGTGCCACAAGTTCGGGCAGCTTAAAGACAACGAGCCAGCCCATCAGCAGGTAGACCAGGCCACTTACCCAGTGCGGTTGACGCTCGCGCATAAAGCACTCGAGGGCGATGCCGATAATGGCGATGGCCCATACGGCAAAGAACAGCATAGGACCGCCGTCGTTTGCGAGCGTGATGAGACAAAACGGCGTATAGCTGCCGGCTATGAGCAGGTAGATGCAGCTGTGGTCGATAATGCGAAACACGCGCTTGGCGCGAGCGGGCTGAATCGCATGGTAGAGCGTGGAGGCAAGGTATTCGAGGATAATGCTGACACCATAGACAATCGCCGCGGCCATGTGGGCCGGGCCTCCGCCGCGCAGGGCAGCAAATACGATCAGGAGTACCAGGCCCGCGATACCCAGCAGGCAGCCGACACCATGGGTGACGGAGTTCATGATCTCCTCGCCCACCGTGTAGTGTGGAACGGCCGCGGTCTTGGGTCGCGGCTTAGAACTGTCGCTCGAATCGGACATGCCGGTTACATCCTCCAACGTAAAGAGTTCTCAACACTATATCAAAGCGTCTAGGTACGTGCGAAATTTGCACCATACGTGACCCTTTGTTTACCCATTCTTTGCCTGTTGACGCATCAACGGCGAACGTCCATAATGCGCTTGCATTAAATGTTGACGTATTAACATCTTATAGGAGAATACCGCATGGCTCAAAACGCACGTTCCCATCGAAAGCTCAAGATAGCCGGCGTCGTTGCGCTGGTGCTCGTTGTCGCGCTGCTGGGGTTTGCCGGCAACTTTTTGTTTGACTTTGCCCTGAATCCCCAAGCGCCCTACACCATGAAGATGATGCAGGATAGCAAGAACGACAAAGAAGGCGAGCAGCCGGATGCCGAGGAAACCGAGGCGCGGGCGTGGTTTAAAGAGAATCGCGAGAGCAGCAGCCTCACCGCAGATGACGGAACCGAACTTGCCGCTTGGTATTTTGCCGCCTCGGAGAACACCCACGATTACGCCGTCTGCCTGCATGGATATACCAACGAGCCCATCGGCATGGCCCGATACGCCAAGCGCTTCCACGACCGCGGCATGAACGTGCTCGCGCCTGCCGCCCGCGCCCACGAGCGCTCCGGCGGCGACTATATCGGCATGGGCTGGCCCGAGCGCCTCGATGTCGTTGCATGGATTGGGCGGATCGTCGCAGCTGACCCCGAGGCGCGCATCCTGGTCTTTGGCGAGTCGATGGGTGCGGCAACCGCCATGAACGTCGCGGGGGAATCTCTGCCCGCAAACGTGAAATGCATTATCGAGGACTGCGGTTATACGAGTGTTTGGGACGAGTTTTCTCTGCAGCTCAAGGACGTGTTCGGCCTGCCCAGCTTTCCCTTGCTCGATGTAGCAGACTTGGTGTGCAACGTGCGCGCGGGCTACGACTTTCATAAGGCGAGCAGTGTGGAGCAACTCAAACACGCGACGGTTCCCATGCTGTTTATCCACGGCGACCAGGACACCTTTGTGCCGTACGACATGCTCGACCAAAACTACGACGCGTGCGCCAGCAAAGTCAAGCAAAAGCTCACCATCCATGGCGCCACCCACGCCAAGAGCGCGCAAGTTGACCCCGAGCTCTACTGGAACACAGTCAACAACTTCCTCGACGAGTATTTTTAGGCAAAAAGCAACGTCTGGGGCTTTATCTGACCCCCTATTTTCGAAAGTATGCGGCAAAATCTGGAACTGCCGACCAGACCGCAGTTTTACCAACAATTTATCAGGGGTTTTGTTGCCAAAAAACGTCGTGTGCTCGGCGGTCTCGAAATTTGCCGCATACTTCCGAAAAGCCGCCCGTGAGCGCTGTGCCCACGGGCGGCTTTTGCTCTACTTGCGCCAGAAAAGCGCTTCATTTGTCCAATAACTAGGCGCTACTTGACCTCGATGAGCTCGTACTTGCTCGTGCCCAGGCCGATCTTCTCGGCGTGTGCGATACAGGCGCGCCAGTCGGTGTCGGGATGCGTGATGCAGAAGGGGTCCTTGGCCTGCTCGCCCTCCAGATGCTCGTGGTTGTGCTCCATCTTAGCCGCGCTATCGGTGAGCTCGGTGTTGGGCAGCGGCTCGGACGCCATGACGGCATCGGCACAGGCCTGGTCGATGGCGACCGGGTCGAAGCTCGCGAACATGCCGATATCGTTGACGATGGGCGTGTCGTTTTCGGGATGGCAGTCGCAGTTGGGGCTAATGTCCATGGCGAGCGAAATGTGGAAGCTCGGGCGGCCGTCGACGACGGCCTTGGTGTACTCGGCGATCTTACAGTTGAGCACGTCGGCCGCGGCGTCATAGCCGGGCTTGATGGCGTCCTGGTTGCACACGCCGATGCAGCGGCCGCAACCCACGCAGCGATCGTGGTCGATGGCGGCCACGTGGACCGTGCGGGTGTTACCGTTGGCAAGCTCGCGCTCGCGGGTGTCGTCAAACGAGATAGCGTTGTGCGCACAGACCTTTTCGCAGGCACGGCAGCCAACACAGTGCTCGGTCGCGACGTTCGGCTTGCCGGCGGCATGCTGCTCCATCTTGCCGGCACGGCTGCCGCCTCCCATGCCCAGGTTCTTCATGGCGCCGCCAAAGCCGGCCTGCTCATGGCCCTTAAAGTGGGTGAGGCTGATCACGATATCGGCGTCCATGAGAGCCTGACCAATCTTGGCCTCGCGCACGTACTCGCCGCCCTCGACCGGGACGAGTGCCTCGTCGGTGCCCTTGAGGCCGTCGGCGATGATGATCTGGCAGCCCGTGGCATACGGGGTAAAACCGTTCTGGTAGGCGGTATCGATGTGCTCGAGCGCGTTTTTGCGGCTACCCACATAGAGCGTATTGCAGTCGGTGAGGAAGGGCTTGCCTCCCAGCTCCTTCACGACATCCGCGACGGCGCGAGCGTAGTTGGGGCGCAAAAAGCTCAGATTGCCCAGCTCGCCAAAGTGAATCTTGATGGCGACGAACTTGTTCTCAAAGTCGATCTGCTCGATACCGGCGCGACGGATGAGGCGCTTGAGCTTGTCGAGCTGGCTCTCGCGAGCATGCGTGCGCAGGTTGGTAAAGTACACCTTTGCCGGTGCTGCGGGTGCGGTTGCGGTCATAGATCTATCCCCTCGGTCTATATGGCGTTACAGACATAGAGGATGGTACCAGTTAAAGCAGAGTTAAAGTCAAGTACGGCACCTAGTCATTGGGGACAGACTTAAATGACTACTCTTGGACTTTGAGGGCTTCGGCCAGGCTCACGCGCTTGATGGAGCGCGTGTGTAGCAGCACCACGACCAGGTAGGTAGCAAAGCCAATGCCGACGCATGCAGCCATGGACCAAGCGGGCACGTAAATCTCGATATTGCCGTTGTAGGCGAGCAGCATCGAGCGGAAGATGGCCGTGAGCGAGCCAATAATGACCGGCAGGCTCAGCACGAGTGACGCCACCACGCACAGCGTGATCGAGCGGATGTACAGATGCGAGATCTCGCTATCGCGATAGCCAAAGACCTTCATGTAGCTGATCGACCGGGCGCTGTGGTCGATCACAGCCTTGGTCAGCAGGTACATAAACAGCAGAAAGATAAACACCGCGAGCCCAACCATCATTCCGATCATTTTGCTCATCATGCCGATAAACTGGTCGCCCACGGCGCGCATGTCGTCGGGCGTGGTGTCGCCGGCAAAGTAACGAGCATCGAGATCGAGCTTCTCGTCGCTCACATAGCCGTTAAAGTAGGCGGCGTCGTTGTCGAACAGCTCGTTAAAGTCGTCGATACTCATATAGATATTCATGTCCGACTTGGAGCCCCAGGCACAGTCCTTGCCCGCGTACTCAAGGGAATAACGCTCGCCCTCGTACTTGTCGCCGAGCATGACCTTCTGACCCTCGCTCCAGCCAAACTTATCGAGCAGACCGCCGCCAAAGACGATGCGCCCATCGCCGACGTTGAGGTCTTTCCAATAGCGCGAATCGGTTGAAATGCCGTAGACGGAAATCGTCTCCTCGCCATTTCCATCGCCGCGGTCGTATTGCAGCTGGTAAACGGCGTATTTCTCAGCCTGTGCGATTGCGCCCGCGCCGTTGTCGGTCGTATTGACCTGGTGGATATCGTCGTTGTCAGTGTCAATCTTGGAGGCTTTGTCGATCAGGTCGATAGCCTCATCACGGTTGCAGCCGAGGGCATCGGCAAGATCATCGAGGCGCGCATAAAGCGCATCCTTCTTGTCCTGGACCTTGGCAAGCGCATCCTGCGCCGCAGTCAGGCTCTCGGCAGACGGAGATGCGGTCGCGGCATCGGCTGCCGTCTGCGCCGCATCGGCCGCGTCGTCAAGCTCGTCATCGGCATCCTGGGCAGCGGTTAGCAGCGCGCCGTCAACCGACTGCAAGCGCTCGAGTGCCGACCACTGCTCGCGCTCCTCGGCGGTGCCCTCGAGCTCCAGCGGCGCCTTGAGCGTGTACTGGTGCTCGGCGACCAGGCTCGTCTTCAGGTTGTCCGCGTAGTGCGTCATCGTGGGCAGAATCGCCAGGCCAAAAAGCATCAGCAGCGACGCAAATGCAATGCCCACGAAGAGCGTGGCGAAGTTGCCCAGGTTGCGCAGGAAGATACGCAGGCGGAAGCGGGAAACAAAGCCCATGCGCTCCGGCAGCTGCAGGCCGCGCTTGGTACCCGATTTGCCGCTCGCCTCGTGACGAAGGAATTGCAACGGCGTCTTGCCCATTTTGCGAAGCAGGCCCACCAGCGTGATGAGGATGAGCGCGGCGGCGGGAACCACGGCGCACTTCACAAAGATCTCCCAGCTCCAGTACACCTGGAAGGGCGGCAGACTGTACGAACCGTAATAGAGGCTGCGCATGGGCTCGGTAAAGAACACAACGCCGAGCGCAGTGCCCAAAAGCGCTGCGAGCACGCCCACGATAGCGGGAAGCGCGAGGTAGTGCAGCACGATCTCGCGACGGCAATAGCCACTGGCGAGCAGCGTGCCGATGATGGCGCTCTCCTCCTCGATGGTGGCGTCGGTAAGGACCACAAAGACAAACGCCATGATCACGATGATGATGTCGAGCAGCGTCATCCACATCGTGGAGTCGCCGTCCACGTCGTCGCGCGCATAGCCAATGCCCTGGTTGGAATCGGTGTCGATGAGGTCATCCACGCGTGCATCGGCATCGGTGAGCGCTTCTACCATATCCTGCTCAGCGTCGGTGCGGTCTGCGGTGGAGAGATCGCGATCGGTAAAGGTAAAGGAGTAGGTGTAGGCGGGTGCGCCGCCGGCGTCCTTAAGCGCGGCAAAGCCGGCGTCGGTGACCTCGGCCACACCGTACGTGATGGTGTTCACCGTAAAGTCCGAATTGTTGAGGAACAGCGCCTGGCTATCGGGCTGGGTCATGATGCCGCAGATGGTGTAGGTGCGACCCTCGAGCTCGACTTTATCGCCCACGGACAGGTTGTTATTGGTGGCGAAGACACGGTCGATTGCCACCTCGTCGTCCGCCTTAGGCCGCCTACCTTCGCAGTAGGACGCGATATCGACCTTGGTGCGGTGCGCATAGGTGCGCAGCGTGCGCTTGGTGCCGTCGTCGCCGGACGCCTTTTTGATGATGGCGTCGATGGAGAAATTCTTGTAGAGCGTGACGCCGCCGACGTCGTCGGCCGCGTCCTCGGCTGCCTTGAGTTGTTCCTCGGTCGCCTCGAAGGAGGTGGTCACGCGGCCGTCCTCAATCGTGTACGCATCGCGCATGTCATCGATAAGGCAGCCGATGGAATGCGCCGCGAGCAAAAAGCCCGAGGTGAGAGCGATACTTCCACACATAAGCAAAAAGATGCCCAGGTACTTGCCGATATTGCGGCGCAGCTCGCGTGGAAGACGTTTTGCGAGAGGTGTCATGGCGCCGCCTACCAATCGAGCTCGGCGGCCGAGACGGGCGACTCGTTGAGCTCATCCTCGACGATGCGCCCGTCGCGCAGGCGCAGCACGCGATTGGCCATGCGCGCGATGGCGGCATTGTGGGTGACAATGATGATGGTGCAGCCGTAGGTGCGGTTGACATCCTCCATGAGCTGCAAGATTTCCTTGGACGTCTTATAGTCGAGCGCACCGGTGGGCTCGTCGCACAGCAGCAGGCCCGGGTTTTTGACGAGCGCACGGCCGATGGCGCAGCGCTGCTGCTGGCCGCCCGAAACCTGGCGCGGGAACTTGTTGCGGTGCTCGTAGAGGCCCAGCGAGCGTAGCAGGCCGTCAATGTTGAGCGGCTTTTTGGACAGGTGTGCCGTGACCTCGATGTTTTCCTTGATGGTGAGGTCGGGCACCAGGTTGTAGAACTGAAAGACAAAGCCCAGCTCACGGCGGCGATACTCGCCCAGGTCGGTAGGCTTGAGCACCGTGAGGTCGCAGCCGTCCACCATGATAGAACCGCCGTCGGCATCCTCCAGGCCGCCGATCAGGTTGAGAAAGGTCGACTTGCCCGAGCCCGAGGGCCCCAGCATGACGCAGATCTCGCCGCGGTTGATGGACGCGTCGATGCCATCGAGTACCGTCAGGCGTGCATCACCGTCGCCGTAATGCTTTTTGAGATCCTTAACCTGGACATAGGCTTCCTGCGTTGCCATGGTATCCCCCATTGTTAGCCTCATACTACTTTATGAGCGTAATAGTAAACCTTGGCGAACTATTTTGGAGCGAGGCTTGGGATTTATTTCAGACTAGTCATTGGGGACGTTCTTAAATGACTAGCTGTTGGGGACACTCTTTCGCCACCCGGCAGTTAGGGACGTTCCCTTTCTGCCGGCAGCTGGGGACAGTCCTTGGCAAGCCGGCGGTTCGGCAAAGACTGTCCCCAATGACTAGTCGTTTAAGTCTGTCCCCAATGAGTACCCGATGACTAGGTGGCTAGGCGTGGGATTTGGTGCGTGCGAGGGCTAGGCCTACGGCGGCGATGGCCGCGGCAAGGAGCACGGTGACGCCCAGGTCGCAGGCGATGTCCCCCAGCACGGCGGACGTCAAATCCGAGGCAAGCGCCTTACCAATCGCGTCGTTCACCCAATATGTCGGCACAAAGTGCGCCACGGTCTGCACGGCCGAGCCCATCAGCGACAGCGGCATCCAGGCGCCACCCAAAAACGTCATGAGCATGCCAAGCAGGTTGCCCACACCGTTGAGCAGCTCCTCGCGCGCGCCCAGGCTCGACAGCGTAAAGCCAACGGCCAGTGGCGTCAGCGCTAGGGCAAACGTTGCCGCCAGCGCAAGGCAGACGCGGCCCACGCCGACCTCGGCAACCGCGCTGGCAAAGCCCACGACGCCCATCATGCTCGACACAAACCAGATACAGACGGTGAGCACGGCGGCGGCCGCAAACACGGCAAGCGAACGCTGGCGATCGGAGATTGGGCCGGCATCCATGCGGCGCACGCGCTCGGGCTCGTTCATACCCGAAAACACCAAGCCCACCGACACGATGACCGACGAGATAATCGCGTACGCGCCAAAGTTGAAGTACGACTCGAGCGTGGCGGCAGCAGCCGAGTCGACCTTGACCCGCTCGATCTGGACCTCCGCGCGCTTTGCAGCGGCATGTTCGGCGGCCTTGGCAACGTCGCCGTTGGAGGCAGTGGGCTCAAGTGCGGCTGCAGCGCCCGCGAGCGAGATCCAGCGCGAAGCCTCGGCAGACGAAAGCGCCGCCGCCATGGTGCCGGCACCGTAGGTCACATCGAGCTTGGGCAGGGACTCCCCCGCGCGGGCAGCCGCGACCAGGTCGTCCTCGAACCCCTCCGGGATAAAGAACACGCAGTCGGCGCTGCCCTTGGCGCTGTTGCTCTTGGAGAGCGCGTCCGCAAGGTCGTACGTGTCATCGCCGACGCCCGTGACCAGGTCAAACCGCGAACCTAGGTGCTTGGTGAGCGCACGTGAAAGATCACTGCCATCGCGGTCGACCACGATCACGTTGGCGTCGTAGGGCTTGTACTCGGTGAGCTGCGACGAGTTCCAGCTCACCGATGCCGCGATGAATACGCCCATCAGCGAAATGAACACCGTGTAGATGAGCAGGTAGAACGGGTGTGCCAGCGCCATGCGAAGCGCGGTCTTAAAGGTGCTCATAGCGGCTCCTTCCAAAGATCAGCGTGGCGGCGGCAACGAACAGCAGCGCCATAAGAACCAGCGCGCCGGCGCGAACGGCAAAAGGTCCCAGGTCCTCAAAGAAATACAGGCGGTTGAACATGTCGCAGATAAGCTTGACGGGATTGAGCCAGCACTCGGCCGGGCAGGCGCGGGCGACGTCGTCGGCAAGCGCCATCGCCGGCTCGCCGTAGAGGCCAGCGAACAGGGCGCACGTGGTAGCAAAGCCCGTGAGGATGCCGGACTTGGACGCCTTGCCGCCCTTAACGGGAAGCGTGCCCACAAAGAGTCCCAGGCCCGTGGCGGCAAGCGCGGAAGCGGCGCCGCCCACCAAACACAGCCCCTCGCGCCCGCCAAAGTCGACGCCCACGACCAGACGCACGTAGCCGATCGCGATCGCCATCGAGGCAAAGGAGACCAGCCACGAGCCCACAAAGATACCGGCCAGCGACGCCGTTTTGGAAAGACCGCCCACGCAGCGACGCGCGCCAAGACCCGACAGATTGGGCTGCAGGTCGATGACGCTCAAGGCGGCAAACTCGGCAGACATCATCGCGACCAGGCCAAAGAGCGCATAGTAGTAGATGACCGTGCCGTCGGGTGTGGTGCGTGTCAGGCTTACGCGGCGGGTGCCGCCCTCGAGCGACAGGGCGCGCGCAACCGCCTCGGGGTCGGCGAGCGCCGCCGGGTTGTCCTGGGCAATCTGGGACATGAGCTCGGCATTTTGTGTATACGAGCTTGCCACCGTCTCCAGGATGCTGCGATCGGTGAGCACCGATGATGCGCGCGAGCTGTCGTAGCTCGATAGCAGTGTGAGCTTGGGCGTGCCCGCAGCGTCGACCGTATAGATACCCGCGACCTCACCGGCCTTGAGCGCACGGTTCGCATCGGCTGCGTCGTCGAGCTCGTGGATCTCGAGCAGCTGGTCGTCGCCTTCCTTGGCAAGCGAAGCCGCCGCATCCTTAAAGGTCGAAGCGTCCCAGACCTTGTCCGCCACGACGGCAACCGGCACCGG
This sequence comes from Collinsella sp., assembly GCA_018376265.1. Classification (GTDB taxonomy): domain Bacteria; phylum Actinomycetota; class Coriobacteriia; order Coriobacteriales; family Coriobacteriaceae; genus Collinsella. The sequence continues at coordinate 28,522 of JAHABQ010000018.1, read as the reverse complement.
GTCGACCGTGCCGTCGGAGCTCAGGTTCGCAAACATAAACATGAACATCGTGGAAAGCGCGATGGGAAAGAGGGCGCCCCAGACCCACGTGCTCGGCCGGCGCAGCAGCGTTTTGACTGTGATGATAATGGTGTTGAACATGGCTGCCCCCTAGTCGCGCAGCTCGCGGCCGGTGATCTCGAGGAACACGTCGTTGAGGGTCGGCGGCTCGCTCCACACGCGGCCGAGCGCCACATCGGCGGCGCGCAGCGTGTCGAGGATGTCGACCAAATTGTGCGGGCTCGCTTCGCAGGTGCAGACGAGCTCGCCGCCGGACAACTCAACCGAAAGCACGTGCTCGAGGGCGCGCAGCCGCTCGACCGTGGCGGTCTCTACGGCGCTGACCTCGACAGTCACGCGCTCGCCCATCTGAATCATGCGTTTGAGCTCGTCATTGGTGCCCTGCGCCAGCACACGTCCGCCGTCCATGATCATGATGCGGCTGCAAATCTGCTCGACTTCCTCCATGTAATGGCTGGTATACACCACCGTGGCGCCCTCGTCGCGCAGGCGGCAGATGCCCTCCAGGATGGCGTTGCGGCTCTGCGGGTCGACCGCCACCGTGGGCTCGTCAAAGAAGATGAGCTCGGGCTTGTGCGCGATACCGCAGGCGATGTTGAGGCGACGCGCCAGGCCGCCCGAGAGCTTGCCGGGGCGAAACTTGGTAAAGTCGCCCAGCCCGACAAAGTCGATCGCCTCGTCCACCAGCGCGCGGCGGCGCTTGCGGTCGTTGACGTAAAGGCTGCAGAAATAGTCGATGTTCTCGCGCACCGTAAGCTCGTCAAACACCGCCACCTGCTGCGGCACCACACCGATGCGGCGCTTGAGGTCGTAGCGGGCGGGCGTCATGGGCTCGCCGAACAGCTCGATGGTGCCTTTGTCGTAGGCGAGCAGCTGCAGAATGCAGTTGATGGACGTGGTCTTGCCCGAGCCGTTGGGGCCCAGCAGGCCAAAGATCTCGCCGGGGGCGATGCTCAGGCTAAAGTGGTCGAGCGCGATAAGGTCGTCGTAGCGCTTGACGAGGTTTTCGACGTGGACGATGTCTGTCATGAGGCGGCCCTTCTGTTGATTGCGGCCCGGTACGATTGCATCATCGCAGGAGCGAGCGGCGCGCACCAGTGAGCTTTGTCACGAGTGCGGAGCTTGGCCGTGCGGCCTGCCGACGTCCCCGCTTTGCCGCGTGGGAGGAATGTCACGGTTGCGCAGGCGGTCCCTCCACCACGCGCGGCTTCGCGTACAATACCCGTATGAACAGGCTTTTCGACAAATCGATCGTGCTGGCGTGCTGTATTGCGGCCGCCATGGGTCTTGCTGTGGACGCTCGCCTGGTCGCGGCGTTTTGCCTTGGCGTTATTGCCACCTCGCTGGCCGAGGTCGTACAGGGAAACCGCGCCCGCCGTGTGAGCGAGGCCGCGAGCTACGCCTGCATCATCGCGGCTGTCTTCGTGCCGCCGTTTGTGCCGTTTGCGCCTCTCGCTCTCTATGACATCGCGCGACGCGTTCGCCGTGAACGAATCTGGCCCGCGCTGGCGATTGGCGCCGTGTTTGTCTGCGCGCTTGTCGCGGACCTTCGTGGTGGCGTGCTCACCACCCGAACGCTCCTGTTAACCGCCATCCTTTCGGTTGCCGCCACCTTGCTATCGCTACGCACCGCCCAGTTGGAGCGCGAGCAGCGGCGCATGCGCCGCACCCGCGACGAGCTGCAGGAACGAGCCCTCGCGCTCGAGGCGCGCAACCGCGATCTTGCCGATCGCCAGGACTACGAAGTCGAGCTCGCGACGCTCGCCGAACGCGCCCGCATCGCGCGCGAGATCCACGATAACGTCGGGCACCAGCTCACGCGCGCCTCACTGCAGGCCGAAGCCCTACGCGTGGTCCACGCCGACGAGCCTGGCGTCGCCGCCGATTTCGCCGACGTTAAACGCACGGTTGACGAGGCGCTCCAGCTTGTGCGCACCAGCGTCCACGCGCTCAACGACAACGCCGTCGACCTTTCCGTGCAGCTCGAACGCATTGTCGAAGGCACACGCTCGGACGGCGGCCCGCAGATTGAGCTTGAAGTTATGGCCGAACATGCGCCCGCAAACGTCGCCAACTGCTTTGCAGCGGTCCTGCGCGAAGCGCTCTCCAATACCATGCGCCACGCTTGCGCCCAGACCGTCACCGTACGGTGCATGGAGCATCCGTCGTTTTACCAGCTCATTGTTACCGACGATGGCGTGGGTGAGGTCCAAGCAAGCGGCCGCGGCACCGCGGAGGGCATGGGGCTCGCCTCCATGCGCGAGCGCATCGAGGCGCTTGGCGGCACCTTCACCGCCGGCCCGCGTGCCGGCGCCGGCGGCTGGCGTGTGTTTGCCACCGTTCCCAAACAGCAAGGAGATGAGGGCCGATGAGGCTCATCGTTGTCGACGACGACCGCTTGGTGGTCGATTCGCTCAAGATTATCTTGGGCGCCCAGCCGCAGATCGAAGTGGTGGGCACCGGTGCCAACGGCAACGATGCGGTGGCGCTCTACGCCGAGCACGCACCCGATATTGCGCTGCTCGACATCCAGATGCCGGGACGCGACGGCCTTTCGGCCGCGCGCGAGATCCTTGAGCACGACCCTGCGGCGCGCGTGGTGTTTCTGACGACGTTCTCGGATGACGAGTACATTGTGTCGGCGCTCAAGCTGGGCGCCCGCGGCTACCTGATCAAGACCGATGTCGCTGCCATTCCGCCGGCGTTGGCGCAGGTCATGGACGGCAAACGCGTGCTCGAGGGCAAGGCGATCGAAGATATCAACTTTGATGGGGCGGACGTCGAGGCCGGCGCGACCCGCCGGCCCGCCGCCTTTGCCGGTCTGACCGACCGCGAGTTCGAAGTCGCCGAGCTCATCGCCCGCGGCCTCGACAACAAGGAGATCGCTGCCACCGCCTATATGGGCGAAGGCACCGTGCGCAACCACATCAGCTCAATCCTAGCCAAAATGGGGCTACGCAACCGCACCCAAATCGCCATCGCCTATCTGCGAGGCTAGCCGCTGGCTGCCGCCAATTTGATGCCATTTCAAAACTATGCCGGTTTACTACGATGAACCGCATATCTCCGACCACGGCAAATTGCGCACTTACAAAACCGCAGGTAGAACACTTGCGATATTTGCAAAAATGCGGGTGTGGTCAGGAATCTCGGATTCATCGTAGTAAACCGGCATAGTTTTGTTCGGGCGGCCCTGCACGAGTGTCTCCGCCAGCCTCGCGGGACCAAAATGAGCCGTTTTCCTCCGTCCCCAAGGGATCAGCCGAAACCGCTCGCCACGAAACCTGCCCATCTACTACGTTTGACTCGATACCCTTGACCATACCCGCTTTTCATGAAAAACCGCAGGCGTTCTACCTGCAGTTTTTATTTCGCATTACTTGCCATGGTTGAGGGTAGCGGCTTAAACGTAGTAGATGAGCCCATTTCGTGGCAGACGGGTCACGCGGCAGCCCTCGCAAGGCCAAAATGGTCCGTTTTCCTCCGTCCACGGGAGTTAAAGGGCTGTTACGGATATGGTGCTATTTCAAAACTATGCCGGTTTACGGGGCTAAAGTCGGGACCCTCATCCATACCTTCATTTTTTGGAAAACGGCAGGCTATCTACCTGCGGTTTTGTTTTTGCGGTTTTCTATATGGTCGGAGGTTCGCTATCCGGCCCCGTAATCCGGCATAGTTTTGTTCGCGGCGGCTCCACCGCGCATTAAGCGCGGGGCCGGTGGGGCATTTTTGCCCCACCGGCCCCGTCTTCGCGCTATTCCGGCTTGGTTTCTACTGTGGGAGTCTTGTCCGCCGCAACTGGAATGCGGGCGGTGTCCATAGTCAGGCAGTGTTTGGGACAGCTTTCGATGCACTCACCGCACACCACGCAGGCATACGGGTCAATCGACCAGGTACCACCCTTGCGATCGACCGTGAGCGCGCCCGCCGGGCAGCGACGTGCGCACATACCACAGCAAATGCACACATCCATGTCGTTGACGATATGCCCGCGCAAGCGCTCGGGCGCCGCCAGCTTCTCCTGCGGATAGCACACCGTTACCGGCTGCTTGACCATAGAGTCCAAGGCCGTCTTGGCAAATGTCAGTAAACTCATGCCGCGCCTACCTTTCCGTGCAGCTAATGCAGGGGTCGATGGTCAGGATAATCATGGGCACGTTGGCAAGGAGCACGCCCTGCAGCGCATGCGTCAGACCCGCCAGGTTCTGCGACGTCGGCGTGCGCACGCGAAAACGGTCCAGATTCTTGGTGCCGTTGCCGCGCACATAGTAGTACGCCTCGCCGCGCGGCTGCTCAATCACAACCTCGCCGCGCGCGCCGTCGGCCGGCGTAAGCTTGGTGCGCCCGCCGATACCGTCGTGCGGAATCTTGCCCACAAGCTCCTTGATAATGTCCATGGCCTGCATGACCTCGGCACAACGCACCTGGCAGCGGGCATAGCAGTCGCCGTCTGTGGCAACGATGGGCTCAAACGCGGCCAGATCCGCATAGGCGCCGTCGCCGAACATACGCACGTCGTAGTCCACGCCCGAGGCGCGACCGAACGGACCGACCATCGAAAGCTCCAGCGCGTCCTTCTTGCTGATCACGCCCACGCCATGCAGGCGCTCGCCGCAGCTATTGTCGTCCAAAAACGTATGCACCAGGGCCTCGTAGTCGGGGCGCATGGCGTCGAGCGTCTGGACAATACCCGCCAGCTCGGAGTCCTCGATGTCGTGCTTAAGGCCGCCGATCTCGTTGATCGACAGAATCACGCGGCCGCCGCAGGTGCTCTCAAAGATCTTGAGAATCTGCTCGCGCAGCGTCCACGACCGATAGAACAGCGCCTCAAAGCCAAAGGCATCGGCGAGCAGGCCCAGCCACAGCAGGTGCGAGTGAATGCGCGAAAGCTCATGCAGAATGGTGCGGATACACTGCACACGGCCGGGCGCTTCGATGCCGAGCATGCGCTCGCAGGCGCTGGCATAACCGTAGCTGTGGCCCACGGCGCAGATGCCGCAGATGCGCTCGGCGATGTAGCCAAACTGATGCATGTCGCGCTTTTCGGTGAGCTTCTCGAGTCCGCGGTGCACAAAGCCGATCTGCGGAATTGCCTCGAGAACGCGGTCGTCCTCGATCACCAGGTCCAGATGAAGCGGCTCGGGCAGCACCGGGTGTTGCGGGCCAAACGGAATAACGGAGCGATGTGCCATGGACCTTACGCCTCCTTTTTCTGCTTATCGCGGGCGGCTTTGGCGGCAAGCGCCGCGCGGACTTTGGCCGCTTTCTCGGGATCCATGGCGGCGAGCTTTGCCTCCATCTCGGCAGCCTTGAGCGCGGCCTTGGCAGCAGCATCGTCATGCTGAGCATCGGAGCCGGTAGCCGCAGCGGGCTGGGCGGCAACAGCGTTCGCAGCATCGCCGGCACCCGCGGCGCCCTCCCCCGCGGCAGCAGCGGCAGCAGCCTTCTCGGCCGCAGCCTTGCGCGCCTTGGCCTCTGCGACGGCACGGACCTTCATGGCCTTCTCGCGCGCGGCCTTCACCTCGGGCGTGATAACGCTCATGGGCTCGGCCGTTGAGACCTGGTAGAAAAAGCCCTTAAAGTCGATCTGCATGTCGGTGATGGCAAGCCCAAACAGATCGTGTGCCTCGTTCTCAAACGGGAACACCGCCGGATAGTACGAGCTGATGGACGGAATCTCCTGGTACTGGTCGATGCCCTCGACCACCAGGTTCTCGATCGCATAGCTACCATCCTGAGCGATCTGCTCCTGTGCAGCACGAACGTTGATAAACGTATAGACCAGGCGATACGTGCCGTCGTCGACGTTGCGCTCGGCGTGCATTTGCACAAAGCGCGCGCCGACGCCCTTGAGCGCCTGGACATGCGACAGGAGCTCGTCGATCCCGACGGTGGTATAGATAGCCTTCTGCATTACTCAGCCTCCTTTGCAGCGGCGGGCGCGGCGGGCTTCCCGGCAGGCGCGCCACCGGCACCGTCAGCCCCGGCCCCCGCGGCCACAAACCCGTCCTCGCCCAACTCAACGCCACCGTCCCAGGTAGCGGCGCCGCCCACGGTGAGCGGGTCGCCGCCGGCGCGCATCACGGCCTCCTTCTGGTCCAGGATGCCGCACGCCTCCACGATGGCATCGATCACGGTCTCGGGGCGAATGGCGCACCCGGGCGCGTACACGTCCACGGGAATCGCGCGGTCCACGCCGCCGATTACGTTGTAGGCATCGCGGAATACGCCGCCCGAGCACGCACAGATGCCGCACGCCACCACGCACTTGGGCTCGAGCATCTGGTTGTAAATCTGGCGCACGACGGGCAGGTTCTGGGCATTGACCGACCCCGTCACCAAAAAGATGTCCGCATGCTTGGGGTTGCCGGTGTTGACCACGCCAAAGCGCTCCGCATCGAACAGTGGCGTGAGCGAGGCCAGCACCTCGATATCGCATCCGTTGCAGCTCGAGCCGTCGTAATGAATAACCCACGGCGAGCGCGACATTTTATGATCCATGGATGCCGCCTCCTAAATAAACACGTCGACGAGGATGGGCATAAGGTTGAGCAGGCCAAACACCAGCGCCACGCCCCATCCGAGCTTAAAGCAGCTGCGCCAGGTGCTGCGCGCGAAGGTGTTGTCGATCAGCACCTCGACAAAGTACGTCGCAGCCATCACGACCAGGGCGACCACCCAGCTCACCGGGTTGTCCCAGACAAAGAACATGCCCACCCACATCAAAAACAGCACGGTCTCGCACCAGTGCATAAGGGTCATCTTGGCCAGCGTGCCGCCGCTCATCTCGGTGGCAACGCCCTGGACGATCTCCTGATGCGCGTGATGCGAGTACGAAAGGTCAAACGGCGACTTGCGCAGCTTGATGGTGAGCACCGCGAGCAGCGCGAGGAAAATGGGCGCGCTGTACACGATGATGGGGGCCGACTGCCCCGTCACGGCGATGGAATCGAAGCTATCGGTGGCAAGGTACAGACCCACGCTCATCAGCAGAACGGCGGGCTCGTAACTCATAACCTGCAGCAGCTCGCGGTCGGCGCCAACCTGGGCAAACGGGCTTTGCGTCGAGGCGGACGCCAACACCACAAAGATCGCGGCGAGCGTCACCATAAAGGCGCACAACAGCGTGTTGGAACCCGACACAAAGATGCCGCCGCCCACCACGGTAAAGATGAGCGCGCACGCCATGTAGGTATCGTCCATGGTGTTTACGCTGGCGGGGGCCTTGCGCAGCAGCTTGGCAACGTCGTAGAAGGGCTGCAGCAAGCGCGGGCCCACGCGGCCCTGCATGCGAGCGGACAGCTTGCGGTCGATGCCGTCGATCAGGCCGCCCACAAGCGGCGCAATCAGGGCAAATGCCACGGTGCCTATAAAGATGCCCACGACGCCCGAACCTTCAAAATACTTGCCACGCAGCACCGAGGGCGCGCTCATGGCAAGCCGCTCGGGCCCAATCCACGCGCAACACAGCAGCGCAAACAAAATAATACTGCAGCACACGACGCTACCCGCGGGGCCAATACGCTTCTCGCCAAGGGCGTCCTCCGAGTACCAATTGCGCTTTTCGGCCTTCACCTCGTGTCCCATCGAGCCGCGGAAATGGCGATATTTGTCGGTTCCCACGCCCGAAAGGTACACGTTGACGTGCGGCTTATTGCTCACGCGGAACGACGTCAGCAGCACCACGGCGATAAACGCCACGATAACCACCATCAGATACATGGCGTCCTTGCCAATAACGTACGGCACGCGGCCAAACACCATGGCCAAGTAAGGCGACACCAGGCCGCTCGAGATAACCGGGAACGCCACACAGCACAGAATCAGCAGCGCGGCGATGGTGTTGAGCGCCATCCATTCAGTCTTATGGACATTGACCTCAACGTTTTGAGCCGTGGGGTCGACGCCCGAAAGCTTGGCAAGCCACTTGCCCCAGAAGTAAAACGTCGCGGCCGAGCCAAAGGCAAGCACCATGATCATGAGCACGTTGCCGGTCTGCGCAAACGCCACCAGAGCGCCCCACTTGGACACGAGCATGCCAAACGGCGCCACGAACATGCCCATGATGCCCAGCATCATCAAGCGCGTCAGGTGTGGCATACGGCTGAACATACCGTCCATGTCCTCGATATTGCGGCTGCCGATATGATGCTCGGCCGTGCCCACGCACAGGAACAGCAGCGACTTGGCCACCGTGTGGAACAGGATCAGGAAGATGGCCGCCCATACGGCCTCGGGCGCGCCGACACCCAAACAGGCACTGATGAGGCCCAAGTTGGAAATGGTGGAGTACGCGAGCACGCGCTTGGCGTTGCTCTGCGAGATGGCCATGAGGGCAGCGAGCAAAAACGTGATGGCACCCACACTCGTGACCATAAAGCCGGTCACGGGATAGATGGCATAGAGCGGGCTCAGCTTGACCATTAGGAACACGCCGGCTTTGACCATGGTTGACGAGTGCAGCAGGGCGCTCGTGGGCGTGGGGGCAACCATGGCGCCCAGCAGCCAAGTGTGGAACGGCATCTGTGCGGCCTTGGTGAGTGCGGCGAGCGACAGCAGGATGACCGGCATCACCAGCAGCGCGGATTGCACGGTTCCGGCACCGGAAAGCTCGATCATGCCCGGGATGGTCAGCGGCATGCCGTTAACGTGCAGGTACATGAGTCCGGCCAAAAACGCGATGCCGCCCAGCATGTTGAGGATGATCTGGTTAAAGGCGTTCTTGATGGCCTCGGGCGTGCGCGTATAGCCAATCATAAGGAACGAGCACACGGTGGTGATTTCCCAGCCGCAGAACAGCCACTCAAGGTTGTCGCTCGTCACGATAACGAACATGGCCGAGAGGAACAGGAACATGAGCGCCAGGAACTGCGGGCGACGGTCGGGCGCGGTCTGCCCGCGCAGCGCGGCCTCGTGCTCATCGTGCGCTTGGAAGTCCTTCATATAACCCAAGGCATACACGCAGATTAGGCTGCCGACGATGCCGACGGCGAGCACCATGATCACGCTCATGTAGTCCAGGTAGAGCGGCGTTGCCGTGACGGCTTCGGCCGCGGGCAACATCATGGCTGCAAAGGCGAGCGAGCCCACCAGCTGGACTATGCCGAGCACCGTGGTGAGCGCGTTCCTATATTTGTACGCGTTGTACAGGATTACGGCGCACAGGATGACGTCGATGACGGAGCTGATGATCGAGAGCACATGCGAGGTGCCGGAGGCAACCTCAAAGCTCTGCGGACCCATGCCAAAAAACATGACGGCGACTACAACTGTCACCGCCATAATAATGCCGGAACCTATGAGCCCCACCGCATCGCGGGCGCGGTCGCCGCGCGCGAACAGCATGCCCAACGCCGGTACCAGCGGAAACAGGGTAAGGAAATACAGTAGCGTCATACCATCACTCCCCCATGCAAAAACGCTGCAATTGTTTAACGTTATAGCTCAATTACGGGGTTGCGGTGGCAGGTTTTCGGTCAACTGGGGAGTTTTGGGCGTACGGGGTAAGGGCATGTCCACATTGGAGCAGAGGCGCGGTAAGAAAAATGCGCCCCTGTGGGCGCACCATCCCGTTCGCTATTCCGCCTTTTTAACGCGCGGCTTGCGACCGCGCGGCTTATCGACCAGTGCGGACTCACCGCTCTCGCGGTACTGACGGCACCAAGCCTTGACCGAAGACTCGCTGGGAATCTTGTGCTTGATCATGGCCTCGCGAACCGTCAAGCCGTTTTCCAGACGGTCCTTAACCACAGCGAGCTTTACGTCGTACGAATAGGTGTGATGATGCGAACCGGCATTGAGAACGGCGTCGGCACCGCCCACGGCATACGCGCGGGCCCACTGACGAGCCGTGGCCTGGGGAATGCCAAGCTCCGCGGCGAGAGCGCGATGACCGACCCCCTCTTGGAGGATCTCGACGGCGCGCTGCCTAACCTCGGGCGCATGCGTGCGAGTCCTAGTTGCTTCCGACATACCTGCCACTTCTTAGCCTTAGCCGTTAATCTGCTTTCTTACGTGCAAGTTAGATAGTAGCATTTTACTGTTTGCTCAAAGCAGTTAATTAAAATAGACGCGGCGTTATCTGGGCATTTGGCACCAAATTACGACATTTCTTTATCGATTATTTACGCTGGTAGCTGACTCGCAGCTAATCGTCATTCGCTTGTCAACAAAATTGGCATCTCTTTATGTCCTTTGGTATAGAGGATATAGTTATTAACCCCTCCCCCAATATTTTGAGTGATCTGCAAGGCAGTAGACGTCCTCATTCCTCATGATTACCGCGCATTGCCATCCACCGGAGCAAAACAAAAAGGGCGGGACCTGCTGCGCTTGCAGGCCCCGCACCGGTTGACACCCGACGGGACACAGCCGGGCGAGACGAATCCGTGCTACCGCCCCGCCTGGCCGCGATGTTCAACTACAGCTCGTTGGCCGCGTGATATGCCGTGCGGATGGCGCTCGCGATGTCGGCGGTGCGCTCGCCCGAGCAGTCGCCCACGCAGGTCACGGGCACCGTCACGCCGTCCAGGTCAAACGCGTTGGCCTTGGAGCCCACGGCCATCACCACGTAATCACAGGCGATCTTCACCGGCTCCTCGGCGCCGTCCTCGGTGGTGCAAATGGCCTCCACGCCCTCGTCGGTAATGGCGGTCAGGCGGGTCTTCACGTGCTGCTCCACGCCGTGCTCGGCAAAGTCGCTCATAATCAGCGGCAGAATGGTCTCGGACTCGCCTGCGGCAATCTTGTCGAGCATCTCCACGATCGCCACCTCGCAGCCGTGCTGCAGCAGGTACTCGGCAGTCTCGGTGCCCACCAGGCCACCGCCAATGACGGCGACGCGACCGCTGAGCTCCACCTTGCCGGCCAGCACGTCCCAGCTCGAGACGACCTTGTCCGAATCGGCACCCGGAACGGGGATGACCACGTCGTGCGCGCCCACGGCCACAATCGCGGCGTCGGCGGCGTTGAGGTCCTCGGCGGTAGCGGCATGGTTGAGCTCGACCTTCACGCCCAGGCCAGGCAGAATCTTCTCGTAATACTCGACCGAGCGCATAATCTCGTCCTTGCGCGGAGGCGCGGCCGCCAGCACAATCTGGCCGCCCAGATGATCGCTCGCCTCGTAGACGGTCACGTCGTAGCCGCGCTTGGCCGCCACGCGCGCGGCCTCCAGACCGGCGATGCCGCCGCCCACCACGGCGATCTTCTTGTCGCCCTCGCCCGGCTTAATGGCGATGGTTGCCTCATCGCCGTTCTCGGCATTGAGCACGCACGAGATGTACTTGCGGTTTTGAATCGCATCGACGCAGCCCTTGTTGCAGTTGAGGCACTCGCGGATGGGCTCACCCGTGGCGGCCTTCAGCGCAATGTCGGGGTCGCACATGAGCGAACGGCCATAGGCGATGATGTCGGCGGCGCCGTCTTCCAGAATCTTCTCGCCGGCCTCGACCGAGACAACGCGGCCGACGGTTGCCACCGGCACGGAGACCAGGGCCTTGACGCGCTCGGCCACGGGCAGCGTCCAGTTGTAGGGCATGGCGCCCATGGGCGGAATGGTGTCGCCCATGTTGCCGGTGTGGTTTGCCTGTGCGACCTGGATCATGTCGATGCCCGCACCCTCGAGCAGCTTGGCGAACTCGCATGCCTCGTCGGGCTGCAAGCCACCCTTGCCGCGCGGCGTGCCATCGGGGTTCTCCATGATCACGGGGAGCTTGTACTCCACCATCAGCTGCGGCGCGGCTTCCTTAATGGCAGCGACGACCTCCAGCGCGTAGCGAACGCGGTTCTCGAACGAACCACCGTACTCGTCGGTGCGCTGGTTGAGGATGGCCGAGCACAGCGAACCCACCAGGCGGTCGCCGTGGACCTCGATGGCGTCGATGCCGGCCTGCTGCGCGCGGGCGGCCGAGGCGGCGATGGCCTCCTTGATCTGGGTGAGCTGCTCTACGCTCGCCTCGTTCACAAAGTGCTGCATGTCGTGGTGCAGCTTGGCGTATGCCTGATTGCGGATCTCGTTGGACTCGGCCATCTTGGCGGCAAAGGCCTCCTCGTCGCCGGCGGCCTTGGCCTCCTGCGCGGCCTTGGCGGCGGCCATGGAACCCATGACCATGCGGCCGACACCGGGCACGTCGTACTCGGGGTGGAACAGCTGCAGCGCGACCTTGGCGCCGTGCTTGTGGACGGCATCGGCCAGGGCCTTAAACGTGGGGATTTGGGCGTCGGTCGCCAGCTTGGGCGTGGGGCTTGCGGTCATGACGGGAGCAACGTCGCCGATGACGATGTAGCTCACGCCGCCACGGGCCAAGCGCTCGTAAAAAGCCAGGCTGCGCTCGCCGATGGAACCGTCACGCTCCTCGTAGCCGGTGGTCAGCGGCGGGAACATAATGCGGTTTTTGAGCTCAAGGGGGCCAACCGTAATGGGCTGGAGCAGCTTGGATGCAGGTGCGGTCATGGACATTCCTCTCTTGTAGGCGCGGCGGCGATGATGCCGCGTAGTTGTCTAGAGGATATGGCATGGAGGCACAGCGGCACAACGGAAATCGGCGAATATCAGGTGGCGGCAGGCGGATGGGGCAAGGCGGCCCGTCGGTTTGCCCGCCGGTTTATCTCAATCTGTAACAGTTACGCGACAAAACTGGGTCTTACTGTTACAGATCGAGACAAACCAAACCCGCCTGCTAGAAAATCTCAATCTATAACAACAACTCGGCAAAATCCGTCCCTCGTGTTACAGATTTAGACAAACACGACCCAACCCACCGGTATATCTCGATCTGTAACACCTAGCCGCCCAAATCGGGTCTAGATGTTACAGATCGAGATTTTGTTTGAGAGGCCGAGAATTGGACCGAAAACACGGTCCCGAAATAACAAAAAAGCTCGCCGGCTAGGCCGACGAGCTGCAAGTTCTTGGTCGCGGGGGCAGGATTTGAACCTACGACCTCCGGGTTATGAGCCCGGCGAGCTACCAGACTGCTCCACCCCGCAATGTCTGGGCGCCTCATGTGCGCAAAAAGAATATTACGCGGGAGTTCGGTAAACGGCAAGGAAAATCTCGTAGAGCATAATTCCTTCATATTTAAACCCCTCAGCCCCTATCACCGTAAACGAATCGCAGCCGAGCGCCGTCGACGGCACGTATACAATGGTGCGCGTCCTTTTATGCCGACACTGGGAGTAGACATGCTGCTCGCTATCGATATGGGAAATACGCAGACGGCCATGGGCCTGTTTGACGGAGACGAGCTGGTGCAGTCGTGGCGCATGCCCACCGACCGCTCCTATACCGCCGACGAGATCCACGTGCGCCTGATGGGCTTCTTTAAGATGTACGACCTCTCGCTCGGCGCGGTCGACGCGATCGCCTTTGCCGGCGTGGTGCCGCAGCTCTCGCGCGAATGGCACGCTGTGGCCGACCGCATTGCCGCAGACGCCATCGTCATCGGGCCGCAGACGGCCGCCGTGACCAAGCTGCGTGCGGCGCGACCCCAGGCCGTGGGCGCCGACCGCGTAGCTAACGCCGTCGCAGCCGAAGCTTTCTACGGCGCGCCAGCGATCGTGGTGGACTTTGGTACCGCGACCAATATCGACGTCATCGATGAGGACGGCTATTACATTGGCGGAGCGATCGCGCCGGGCATCCGCATCTCCATGGACGCGCTAGCTGCCCGCGCTGCCAAGCTCGCCAGCGTTCCGCTCGAGGCGCCCGAGCACGCCATCGGCCGTGACACCGAGGAATGCATCAAGGTCGGCGCCGTGATGGATCGTCGCCGATTCGACCGATGCCTTCGACGTGGTCGACGGACAGCTCACCATCAAGGGTATCTGCGAAATCTACCGCCGCATGCAGGAGCTGGGATAGGACAGGGGCTTAAGTCGAGCACGCCCGATGCCACAGTCCCCGCAAATGCTCGCCAAGCCTATTCCTCAAAATCGAAAAATTTTCAGTTTTGAGGAATAGGTCCGAGGTGCTACCCCGCAGTCACGCAAAGCCCTCCCCGGCACAGGCCGAAGAGGGCTTCGTTGTCATCGTTATCTTTGAGCGCGGGTGCCTCGCGTTACAGTCCGCGAATTCGTACGGCCTCGGGCGGAAACTCCTGCTCGCCGGCATCGGTCTTAATGGTCGCGCGGCCCCAGATGTCCAGGCCTGCAAACACACCGACCGCAAGCGGCAGGCCGTTGGGCGACACCGCCGCAACTTGGCGGCCCAGCAGCGGCACCATGTCGAAGTACTCGCCCAGCACGGGAGCCAGCGGCCCTGCGGCGCCTTGCGGCGTGTTGGCAACAACCGCCCAGGCGTCCACGCGGGCCAGCACGGCGGCGGCCAGCGCCTCGACCAGCGCTTCGTCAGCCACGTCCACACCAAGCTCGCTCAACGCCGAACGCTCAATATCCACCGTCACGGCACCGAACATGCCCGCAGCACCGGCACCGCCGTTCACGGCGACGCGCGCGAGCGACGTCTCAAACGCGGGCGCGCCGCACACGATGTCACTCGGCCACTGGATGCCCACTTTGCCGGCAAGCCCCAGGCCCGGCGTTGCGGCCGTGCCCGCGAGCACGTCCATCATACCCATTGCGGCCACAAACGGCAGGCCGTGGAAGGCGTGCATGTTCACATCGGGGCGCACGACCAGCGAAAACATCAGCGATGCATCGCCCGCGCTCCACGCGCACCAGCCCGCGGACATGCCCTCGCGGCCCGCGTCGCGCGCCGCGTCGAGCTCGGTGCCAGCGGCAACAGCATTCATCTCGATCATCTACATACGCCCCAATTCGCCCACGATATGGCCCACGCGGTCCTCGGGCTCCTTGACCTCGACGCCGTTGTAGCGGAAGAACCGCGCCGGGTCGTGCATCAGGTCCTCGAGCGGCACCAGCACAAAATCGCGTTCGCCGATCAGCGGATGCGGCAGGCGCAGCTTTTTGCCGCCGTGGGTCTCGCCGTCCATCCACAGCAGGTCCAGGTCGATGGTGCGCGGGCCGTTGGCCTTGGCCTTTTTGGAGCGGTCGCGCCCCAGCTCGGCCTCGATCTTCATAAGCTCGTCGAGCAGCACCAACGGCGCCAGCTCGGTCTTAATCTCGATGACGGCGTTGGCAAACGCGTCCTGGCGCGTCTCGTAGGCAGGCTCGCTCTCGTAGATCTTGGAGGAGTTGGACACGCAGGTGAGCGGAATCTCGGCGATCATCTCGCGTGCAGCGCGGATGTTGTCGCAGCGATGCCCCAGGTTGGAGCCCACAGCCACAAACGCGCGGCGCGGCTGCGGCTTGGCAACCGCCCAGTAACCGTTCAGGAACTGCGCAAAACCCGCGGCGTCGTGCACGCGCACGATGTTGGCACCGGCCTGGATGGCGCCCAGGCACACGCCAAACGTAGCGGCATCGCGCTCGGCGGCCTCGGTCACACCCGAGACGGCGCCCACAAAGCGCTTGCGCGACACGGCGCACATGAGCGGATAGCCCAGTGACGCCATCTTGGCAGTCTCGCGCTGGATGACGATGTCCTCGTTAGCCGACTTACCAAAGCCCGGGCCAGGATCAATGCAGATGCGGTCGCGCGACACGCCGGCATGGATGAGCGTGCGGGCCTGGTCGGACAGAAAGCCCATGACACGGCGCATGATGGGCGCCGAATCGGGCAGGGTGAAGCGGCGGAGCTGCGAGGTGGGCACGTAGGCTTCCTCGCGGCGGGCGCTGCGGCGCATCATGGCGGCCAGGCGGTCATTGGACTCCGATGCGGCCTCGGTGGCTGCGGGAGTGGCCTCGGGCGCGGGCGCGACGGTCTCGGCGGCAGTAGCCTGCTCGGCGGCCGGCGTCTCCTGCTCGCTTGAAGGCTCGGACGTGGGCTCCGGTTCGCCAAACGGCAACGAGGGCTGCACCACGCCGCCCGGAAGCTTGGCCTCCGGCTTAGGCTCGCCCAGCAACTTGCCGCGACGGCGGCGAGCCGGCTTCTCGGCCTCACGCGCGGCCTCGGCAGCCGCCTCGCGCGCCTTCTCGGCAACAAACGCCGCTGCCGAGGTATCGAGCTGCACCGTTGCGTGTGTGCGTGCGGGCGCGGCGACCTCGCCGGCATGCATCACGATGACGCCGCAGGTGCTCGTCTTAACAAACTCGACCATCTTGGGATCGGTGAAGCCGGTCACGTCATTGACGATCGAGGCGCCGCAGCGCACGGCCGCCTTGGCAACCGCCACATGACGCGTGTCGATCGAGACGATGGCGCCCTCCTTGGCCAGCGCGCGCACCACGGGCAGCACGCGGCGAGCCTCCTCGTCGGGGTTGACCGGGGTAAAACCGGGGCGCGTGGACTCGCCGCCCACGTCGATGATGTCGGCGCCGGCGTCGAGCATCGCCAGGCCGTACTCGATGGCGGCATCGGGGTCGAAGTGCTCCCCGCCATCGCTAAACGAATCGGGCGTCACGTTGAGGACGCCCATGATGCGCGGACGGTCAAAGCTGAGCTCGTACTTTCCGCACCGCCATGTCTTGCTGTCGTTCGCCATGAACATCCTCCTAAAATGCCCACGCCGCCGAGCCTGGGGAGCTGGCGGCGGGGTCGCTTTGCACTCAGTCTTTCTATTGTATCCGCGCGCGCGGGCTAGAACGCAAACGCGGCCGCGATGTCGCAAGAAATCAGCAGGTCGGCATTTGCATCCTGATCGGTGGGAGCAAGATTGCAAATGGCCAGCGTATCGCCGGTAAAGTAACGCGTAAGGCCCGCCGCCGGATACACCACGAGCGAGGTCCCGCCCACAATGAGGGCATCGGCCGCGGCGATGGCGGCAACGGCGCCGGTCAGCACGTGCTCATCGAGCGGCTCCTCGTAGAGCACCACATCGGGCTTAATGCGCCCGCCACACGCGGGGCACACGGGCACGCCCGCGGCGTCCTCGTGCTCGCGCGAGCAAATCCACTCGGCGCTATAGACCGCGCCGCACGACTGGCAAATGTTGCGATGGACCGATCCGTGCAGCTCGAACACGCGCTGTGAGCCGGCCATCTGATGCAGGCCGTCAATGTTTTGCGTCACCACGGCATTTAGCTTGCCGGCGCGCTCCAGCTCGGCCAGCTTGGTGTGGCAGCGGTTGGGCTTGGCGCCAAGCGCGATCATCTTGGTGCGGTAGAAGTCGAAGAACTCGGCCGGGTGCACCTCGTAAAAGCTATGCGAGAGCATGGTCTCGGGCGGGTAGGCAAACTGTTGGTGATATAGGCCGTCCACGCTGCGGAAATCGGGGATGCCACTCGCCGTGGAAACGCCCGCGCCGCCAAAGAAGACCACGCGCTTGTGGGTGCCAAACAGCTCCGCCAGCGCGGCGGAGGCCTGTTTGGAGTCCGTTATCGCCTGCGTCATATGAGTCCTCCGTCCGTGTCTCCGGGACGGCGGCGTTCGCACTATCACTCGCGGACTCCGCCCCGCTCTTGTTGCGTTAATCTTAAGCCTGCCAACCCCGTCGAAAGGACACCATGCCTCAGACTTACACCTTTGCCTCGTGGAACGTTAACGGCCTGCGCGCCGTGCTCAAAAAGGACCCGAGCTTTATTCAGATCGCGCAAGAACTCGACGTCGACATCTTGGCGCTGCAGGAGACCAAGCTGCAAGAGGGCCAGGTCGATATTGACCTGCCCGGCTATCACCAAACCTGGAGCTACGCCGAGCGTAAAGGCTATTCGGGCACTGCGGTCTTTAGCCGCCAGGAACCGCTGCGCGTGCTGCACGCCGACGCGCTGCTACCCTACGCCGGCGAGGGCGAGGCCGCCGAGCTCGTTGCCCAAGCCGCAACCGAGGGCCGCGTCTGCGCGCTGGAGTTCGACAAGTTCTGGTTTGTGGATGTCTACACTCCCAACGCGCAAAACGAACTCGCCCGCATCGACGTGCGCATGGCCTGGGACGATGCCTACCGCGACTTTTTGAGCGCGCTCGAGCGCGAGACCGGCAAACCCGTCGTGACCTGCGGCGACTTTAACGTTGCGCACGAGGAGATCGACCTTAAGAACCCCAAGTCCAACCGCGGCAACGCAGGCTTTTCGGACGAGGAGCGCGGCAAGTTTACCGAGCTGCTCGACGCCGGCTTTACCGATACCTGGCGCTCGGCAAATCCGGACGTCGAGGGCGTCTACAGCTGGTGGAGCTATCGCTTTAATGCCCGCAAGAACAACGCCGGCTGGCGCATCGACTACTTCCTGGTAAGCGACGCAATCGCCGCCAACGTTCGCGACACCGGTATCCGTGGCGACATCTTTGGCAGCGACCACTGCCCCGTCACCCTCACGCTAGAGCTCTAGCCCCAAGTAATTCCTGGGAGGACAGAGGAAAACAGATCATGTGACCCCTCTCCCCCTATAAGGTGCGGTGGAATAGTTCCTGTTTGGGCAGCAAATAGCCAAAAACGAGAACTATTCCACCGCAAGTTCGTGAGGAAACGCGAAATGCCTTACAGCCCGTATTTCACGACGACACGGTTAATGCGACGGCACCAGGGCTTGTACAAGGCGGCCAAAAACACGCAGGTCGCGAGTCCGTGCGTGATATCGAACGGCACGGCGGTGGCAAGACGTGCCACGGCACCTGCCCAAGTAAGCGGCTGTACAAAACCAATGATGTCGTAGGCGTTGATCACAACGCCGTACAGCAAACCCGAAGCAAAGCCGTAGGTCAGCAGCGCCGGCATACGCACGGTGCCATCGGCGCGGTCGAATGCACCCGCATACGCCAGCGCACCGCCAACGTATCCCACGAGCCCCCAGGCATACATCTGCCACGGCGTCCACATGCCCTGCCCAAAAAAGAAATTGCTGGTCAGCGCCGCCAACGCACCGACCATAAAGCCGTTACGACGACCGAGTGTCGCCCCGGCGATAATGGCGATGGCACTCACGGGTTTAAAGTCGGGAATGGGTCCAAACAGGATGCGCCCCGCCGCCGCCAGCGCCGCCAGCACCAGCGTGGGCATAATCTGACGCAGGCCTGGACGCGATGCCTCATAGCCCGCAAAGAACAGCGCAAGCACCAACGCCACCACAACCAGCATGGCCAACGCTGCCTGCTCAACACCCGCCAGCAACGCGGCAGCCATCACCGCCGGCACCGCCAACAACAGCGGGATCTCCAGTTTTGCAAGCAAACGCGAGAAACGACAGTCCGTCATCCCATCACGCCCTATAGAACACGTTGTCGGCAAAGAAGTCGGCCGGGGACTCCATGCAGGCAATCTCGCCGTCAAACATCATGGCGACGTCGTCGGCTACCTGCTCGGCAAAGTCCAAATCGTGCGTAGCCATGATGACGGTGCCGCCAGCCTTCGCATGGTCACGCAGGGCGCGGGCGATGGTGCGGCGACTCTCCAGGTCCAAGCCCTTCGTGGGCTCGTCAAGCAGCAGCAGCTCGGGGCCGATCAGCAGCAGCTTTGCCAGTGCGAGCAGCTGGCGCTGTCCGCCCGAGAGGTCGTAGGGGTGGCGCGTCTCCAGGCCGTCCAGCCCCAAGCTCGCCGCGCGCTCCCGCGCCACGGTCTCGTCATATCCGCAGGCTGAAGCCCATTCCATCAGCTCGTCGCACACCGTCTCGGCAACCAGCAATGCTTTGGGATTCTGAGGCAGCAACGCCGCCGAGGCCGCTCCGCGCACCATGCGGCCGCGCTGCAGCTTGGCGGTCTTCGCCAGCACCGAGAGCATCGTCGACTTACCGCATCCGTTGCCGCCCACGATCGCATGCACCGCACCGGCCGAAAACGACGCATCGAGCCCACGCAACACCCAGCCGGACGCTCGATCGTAGCGAAACCAACCTTCCGACAGGGTGGTAGCCGACCCAGCGTGCATTTTTTGGAGTATTCTGCTTCCATCCGTGCGCGAGAAGGCTTCCAAGCCGTTCTCGAGCGACGTTTGCGCCACAAATTCGGACGATTTGTCCAATTCTGAACTTTTTTTCGCGCTCGATACGTCCCCGGGCGGCTCCAGAGAGCCCAAATTGTCCTCACGCCTGCTGAATACTCCGTTTTTTGCACATCGGATGGCACCCCACCCCAACATGTCATCGGAAAACAGCGATTCTCGGCGTCCCAAAGAAGCCATATCCGCCACCTCGCGCACGCGACCGTCCTCAATCCGGTACGCACGCGTCGCGTATTCGAGCATTGGGCGCGGCTGATGCGTCGCCACAACAACCGTGCAGCCCAGCTCGCGATTCACACGAAACAGCGCGTGCAGGAAATTCTTCTCAGCAACGGGATCGAGCTGAGACGTGGGCTCGTCGAGCAGCAGCACGCGCGGGCGTAATGCCAGCACAGCCGCCAGCGACAGCAGCTGTTTGCGTCCGCCCGAAAGCGTATCGGTGTCGCGGTGGAGCCAATCTTCCAGCCCAAAGAAATAGCTGGTCTCAGATACGCGACGGCGCATCTCATCACGCGCTAGCCCCAAGTTTTCCAGACCAAACGCCATCTCGTGCCACACGGTCTCGCACACGATCTGGTTCTCGGGGTCCTGAAACACATAACCCACGCGCTCCGCCGATGCCCGCACGTCCATGTCGGCAACGTTCTCGCCCAGCACGCGCGGCTCGCCGGAGAGCGTACCCGCCGGCGCGATCTCGGGCTTGAGCAGCGACAGCAGCGTCGACTTGCCCGAACCGGTACCGCCAACAAGCAGCGCAAATGCACCTTGGGGAACAGACCAGTCGAGCCCCTCGAGCACCGCAGCATCAGTATCGGGGTAGGCAAAGCTCAGGCTCCGCACCTCAATCGCCGGCATATCCGGGCCGCACGCCGCGCCCGACACCGGGCCCCTATCCAACCGAGCCATCAGCCAAACCTCTTCTCATCAATCGCGTGCAACGCGCAAGGCAGCATCATCCAGGCAGCGCACACGACATAGCCCAGCCACGGCGCCGGCACCGAGAGCTGCGGATAAAACGAATACTGCGTCGTCGCGGTCCACGCCACCGCCACCGCGGCAGCACCAAACAGCGCGAGCCCGCCCAGCGCGGCAACGTCGTTGCGCCCCAGTCGATACCGCGCGTACGTCGTGCGACGTGTCGCGGCGCCCCATCCACGGGAGCGCATGGCGTCCGCGCGCTCCAGCGAATCTTCCATGCCCCAGCCCATCAACACGCTCGATGCCCGTAGGCGCGAACGCACGGGATCGGCCGGCGCGCGACCCGGCACATCAATCGCATCCTGCACCGCCAGTACCGTACGACCGCGGCGCAAAAACTGTGGGATAAGCCGCATGCACATCGAAATCATGAGCGCGATCACCGGTGCGGCGTTACCCAGAAGCGCAAGCACCTTGTCGTAGCCAAGCATCGACGCCGCAGCCTCAAACCACAGTACGCTCGCCACAAACAACCCGCCCATGCACAGGCCGTATACCATACTCTCCAGATACACCGCACGCATGCCAATACGGAACAGCTCCGTCGAGCCCGAGGCGCTAAACAGCGGATTGAGCACCGCGATGATCAAGATCACCGGCAGCTGCCAGCGGAGTGCGCCCAGCGTGCGGGCAGCCCCACGCGTCGCAAATCCATACGCCAGCCCGCCCGCAAGTGACAGCGCAATCAGCACCGGCTGCATCGAGAACATGGTGAGCCCCAGCGTCAGCACCATATAGAGTGCCGGCACCGCCGGATGCGACATCGAGAACGCCGCGACGGGCTCGCCGCCAAACTCCTCTCGTATGTTGTCCACGGGCACCCCCGTCCCCTCGCTCAAACGACAGCTCCGCAGCACCGCCAACGCCGCACGCAAGCAGCGCAAACGCCACGCCGGCGGCGCAAGCCTCAACCGCCGCAAACCAATCGTTACGCGCTCATCATATGCCTGCGGTATCATATTGCGCCGTGTATCGTTTCCAAACGCACGTCTCTATAACGTAACAGGAGATCACATGGACGCAACCGCAATTATCCTCGCTGCCGGCGAGGGCACCCGCATGAAGTCGAACCACTGCAAGGTTTCGCACAAGATCCTGGGCAAGCCCATGGTTCAGTGGATCGTCGACGCCACCATCAAGGCCGGCTGCAGCCGCGTCGTGGTCGTCATCGGCAGCCACGCCGACGAGATGCGCGCCCTTATCGACGGCGCCTACGCCAACAGCGCCACCAAGGTCGAGTGCGTCGAGCAGACCGAGCGCCTGGGCACCGGTCACGCCGTGAAGGTCGCGCTCGAGGCCTGCGGCATCACGCAAGGCCCCGTCGTCGTGCTCAACGGCGACTTGCCGCTCATCACCGCCGACACCGTCGCCAAGTTCGCGCAGACCGTCGCTACCGGCGAGCTCGCCTGCACCGTCATGACCATGACCCCGCCCGACCCCTTTGGCTACGGCCGCATCAAGCTGGGCGCCGACGGCCAGATCGAGCGCATCATCGAGCAGAAAGACTGCACGCCCGAGCAGGCCGCCACGCTGCTGGAGTGCAACGCCGGCTGCTACGCCTTTGACGGCGCGCAGCTCGCCGCCCACATCAACGAGATCGGCAACGACAACGCGCAGTCCGAGTACTACCTGCCCGACATGCTCGAGATCCTCAAAGGCCACGGCCAGGCTGTCTCCATCTTCCACTGTGATGACTACCGCAACGGCCTGGGCGTCAACAGCCGCATCCAGCTCGCGCAGCTCACCGCTATCGCGCGCGACCGCATCAACGAGCACTGGATGGCCGAGGGCGTCACGTTCATCGATCCCACGCAGGCCTGGATCGGCCCCGACGCCGTTATCGGCCGCGACACCGTCGTGTGGCCGCAGACGCATCTGATCGGCCACGTCACCGTGGGCGAGGAATGCCAGCTCGGCCCCAACAGTCGCCTCACCGACACCACCGTCGGCAGCGGCTGCACCATCGATGAGACCATCGCCATCGAGGCCGTCATCGAGAACGGCGTCGACTGCGGCCCGCGCGCCTACCTGCGCCCGGGCACCCACATGCTCGACGGCTCCAAGGCCGGCACGCACGTGGAAATCAAGAAGTCCACGATCGGCGAGGGCTCTAAGGTGCCGCACCTGTCCTACATCGGCGACACCACCATGGGCTCCGGTGTCAACGTGGGCGCGGGCTCCATCACCTGCAACTACGATGGCGTGCACAAGCACAAGACCGTCATCGGCAAGGATGCCTTCATCGGTTCCGACACCATGATGGTCGCGCCCGCCCAGATCGGCGACGGCGCGCTTGTGGCCGCCGGCTCCGTCATCACCGAGCCGGTCCCGGCCGACGCACTTGGCCTGGGTCGTGCCCGCCAGGTAAACATTGAGGGCTGGGCCGCCAATTACCGCCGCCGTCTGCACGAGGACGACGAGGTATAACGTTTTACCAAGCATCTAAGGAGCTGTTCCCATGGGGGCGGCTCCTTTTTCTATCGTGACCTGCGCAACCGGATGAGTGGTCGGTTCGTGTCCGTTGACGGTAAAGACGTTATCAAGACCCGATTAACCCCGTCGCGCGGTTACAATGCAACAAGGCATCTATATGGCATTCGATATAAAGGAGAAGGGTAATGCCGATTAATGATCCCGAGAAGTCGGAGAATATGCGCAAGTCCATCCGCGTGTATTCCGGTTCCTCCAACCGTCCCCTCGCTCAGAAGATCGCTGAGTACCTTGGGGTCGAGCTTTCGGGCCTTACGCTAAAGCAGTTCGCCAATGGTGAGATTTACGCCCGCTACGACGAGACCGTCCGCGGCGCCGACGTCTTCCTGATTCAGTCCGTGGCCGGCGGCAACGTCAACGACATGCTCATGGAGCTGCTCATCGCCACCGACGCTGCCAAGCGCGCATCCGCCCGCTCCATCACCGCCGTCATCACCCACTACGGCTATGCCCGCCAGGACCGCAAGGCCGGCCCGCGCGAGCCCATCACCGCCCGCCTCGTCGCCAACCTGCTCGAGCGCGCCGGCGTCAACCGCATCATCACCCTCGACCTGCACCAGGGCCAGATCCAGGGCTTCTTCGATATCCCGGTTAACCACCTGTCCGCACTGCCGCTGTTTGGCCAGTACTACAACGACATGCACTTCGACACCGACAACCTGGTTGTCGTCTCCCCCGACGTGGGTCGCGCCAAGGCCGCCAAGAAGCTGTCCGACATGCTCGGCTGCGACCTGGCCATCGCCCACAAGGGCCGTCCGCGCCACAACGCCGCCGAGGTCATGGGCATCATCGGTGACATCAAGGGCAAGACCTGCATCATCAACGACGACATGATCGACACCGCTGGCACCCTGTGCGCCAACGTCAAGGAGCTCAAGGCTATGGGCGCTGGCGATATCTACGTCTGCGCCACCCACGGTATCTTCTCCGGTCCGGCCATCGAGCGTCTGAACGACGCCCCGATCGTCGAGTGCCTCGTCACCGACGCCATTCCCGTCGAGGTCGGCGGCAAGATCAAGACCATCTCGGTCGCCGAGGAGTTCGCTCAGGCCATCTCCGCCGTTTACCACGAGGAGCCCGTCTCCACGCTCGTCGGCGGCGACTTCGCGCTGTAGTCGCATCGTCCTTGCAACCCGGCGCATCGCCGTCGGAACAGAAGAAACCCCCGCGCTCCCCCTTGCTTCGCAAAGGTCGCGCGGGGGTTTCTTCTGTTCCGACGGCTCGCTCTGCCGCGGCCGCGCTTTTGTCTGGTGGGATTTCGCTGAAGCAAAGCCTCGCCTTCGGCGGGCGTGGTAGCCTTTGTCGTTGATTAAACTTTTTATGTAACGGAAGGACAAATATGGCAGCTGCACAGCCGCTTAAGATTCGCATGGTTGCCGGGCTTGGCAACCCTGGCGAGGAATATGCCGAGACCCGCCACAACGCCGGCTTTAAGGCAATCGACGAGCTGGCCCGTCAGGCCGGCGTCACGTACTGGAAAAACCAAGCAGGCGCCGAGGTCGCGCTCATCAATATCAACGATGCTGAGGAAGAGGGTGGCAAGCGCCAGATTGTGCTGGTCAAGCCGCAGTCGTACATGAATACCTCGGGCGGCCCCATCTCCAAGCTCTGTCGCGAGTACAAGATCAAGGCCGAGGAGCTGCTCGTAATCCACGACGAGCTCGATATTCCCGCCGGCGACGTGCGTGTTAAGGTGGGCGGCGGCCATGCCGGTCACAACGGCCTGCGTTCCATCATCGACAAGATGGGCAGCCGCGACTTCAGCCGCATCCGCACCGGCATCGGCAACCCTCCCGGCAAGATGGCCGTCGCCGACTACGTTCTTAAGCAGCTGCGCGCCCGCGAGGCCGAGGATTTCCAGGACACCTGCGCCCGCGCGGCCGACGCCGCCGGCCTGGCGATCGTGCACGGCGTGGTCTATGCCCGCGACCACGTCAACGGTGCCGCCTCCGCCAACGGCAAGCACTAAAACCTACCATTTAGGGACAGGTTTATTTTGGCAGGTTTTATATGCGGAAACGCCGCGGATGCCGCGTCGCAATAAACCCTGTGCCGCCATACATATGCAACGCTCCAAAGGGGGCCGGCCTCACCGAAGCGCGAGGCCGGCCCCCTTTGCCGTTTTACCTGATAAAACCGACCAAAATAAACCTCTCCCCCTTTGGTAGGCCAAAGTGGATAAACCCTGCTCCCAACAGCCGAAGACACACGTAAGCGACATGTCCATGAGGGTATAATTTGCACCGTATGTCTGCACAACGCCTGTGCGCGTACGGTTTTATTCGGGCTACCGTCCATTTCCGTGGAGGCACGGTTCGGCGGCCCTAACAAGAGAGGGGTTCTATGTATAAGATCCTGGAGAAGACGCAGTTCTCGGAGAAGGTGTTCAAGTTCCGCATCGAGGCGCCTGCAATCGCCAAGCATGCGCACGCTGGACAGTTCCTCATGGTTCGCGCCAACGAGACGGGCGAGCGCGTCCCGTTTACCCTGGCCGGCTGGAACGGTGACGAGGGCTGGGTCGAGTTCATCTTCATGGTGATCGGCAAGACCACCGAGATGCTGTCCACCTACGAGGCCGGCGAGTCGCTGCGCGACGTCGTGGGCCCGCTGGGCGTTCCCACCGAGATGGCTGAGGGCCCCTGCGCCGTCATTGGCGGCGGCGTCGGCCTGGCAATTGCCTTCCCGGTCGCCAAGCACCTGGTCGAGACCGGCCACGAGGTGCACGCCATCATGGGCGCCCGCACCAAGGACCTCCTACTCATGGAGGACCAGTTCCGCGAGCTCCTCGACGAGGACCACATCCACATCACTACCGATGACGGTTCCTACGGCGAGCAGGGCGTTGTCACCGCTCCGCTGGAGCGCCTGCTGCAGGACAAGGCCGTGAGCCAGGTCTTCTGCGTCGGCCCCGTTCCGATGATGAAGTTCTCGACCCTCACCGCCCAGAAGTACGACACCCCCATCACCGCGTCGCTCAACCCCAT
The DNA here is from genome assembly GCA_018376265.1 of Collinsella sp. Lineage (GTDB taxonomy): Bacteria > Actinomycetota > Coriobacteriia > Coriobacteriales > Coriobacteriaceae > Collinsella. The sequence continues at coordinate 2,123 of JAHABQ010000018.1, read as the reverse complement.
CATGGTTGACGGCACCGGCATGTGCGGCTGCTGCCGCGTCGAGGTGGGCGGCGTGACCAAGTTCGCTTGCGTCGACGGCCCCGACTTCGATGCCACCCTGGTCGACTGGGATGACCTTCGTGCCCGCCAGGCCGCTTACCGTTCCGAAGAGGGCGAGTCCCTCAAGGCCTATGAGGAAAAGAGCTGCGCATGCCACTAGTTAACGGTCGTTTCGTTGCCGATATGAAGTCGCCCCGCACCCCCGATAACGAGGAGCCGGCTGCCGAGCGCGCCTGCGACTTCCGCCCCGTCGACAAGGGCTTCACCGAGGAGATGGCGCTGGCCGAGGCCGAGCGCTGCCTCAACTGCAAGAAGCCGTTCTGTGTTGAGGGCTGCCCCGTCAACATCAACATTCCCCGCTTTATCGAGCAGATCCGCGCGAAGGACTTCGGCGGCGCTCTCGATACCATCCGCGAGGACTCCATGCTTCCCGCCATCTGCGGCCGCGTCTGCCCGCAGGAGAACCAGTGCGAGGGCAAGTGCATCCGTGGTAAGAAGTCCGAGCCCGTGGCCATCGGCCAGCTCGAGCGCTTCCTGGGTGATCGCCCCGAGCTCGCTTCCACGCCCAAGATGGCTCCCAAGAACGGCAAGAAGGTCGCCGTCGTCGGCTCCGGCCCGTCCGGCATCACCTGCGCCGGCGAGCTCGCCCGCAACGGCTTTGACGTTACCGTCTTTGAGGCCTTCTTTACCGGCGGCGGCGTGCTGGTCTACGGCATCCCCGAGTTCCGTCTGCCCAAGGCAGTCGTCAAGCGCGAGATTGACGGCCTGGAGGACATGGGTGTCAAGTTTGAGTACAACTCCGTCGTGGGCAACATGGCCACGGCCGAGGAGCTGTTCGAGCAGGGCTTCGACGCCATCTACGTGGCGACCGGCGCTGGCCTGCCCAAGTTCCTCAACGTCCCCGGCGAGAACCTGCCCAACGTCTTCTTCGCGAACGAGTACCTCACCCGCGTGAACCTGATGAAGGCCAACAAGTTCCCCGAGTACGACACCCCCACCAAGCACGGCAAGAACGTCGTTGTCTTTGGTGGCGGCAACGTGGCTATGGACGCCGTCCGTACCGCCAAGCGTCTGGGCGCCGAGCACGCCATCATCGCCTACCGTCGTACCGAGGACGAGATGCCCTGCCGTCGTGCCGAGCTGCACCACGCCAAGGCCGAGGGCGTCGAGGTTCTGCCGCTCGTTTCCCCGCTCGAGTTTGTCGCTGGCGAGGACGGCTCCGTGTGCGCCGTCAAGGTCCAGAAGATGGAGCTCGGCGAGCCCGATGAGTCCGGCCGTCGTCGCCCGGTGCCCATCGAGGGCGCCATCGAGGAGATTCCCTGCGACGTCGCAATCTCGGCTATCGGTACCAACGCCAACCCCTTCGCAAAGAAGATCGGCGGCAAGATGGAGCTCAACAAGTGGGGCTACATCGTCGCCGACGAGGAGACCGGCCAGACCACCGATCCCCGCATCTGGGCCGGCGGCGACATCGTCACCGGTGCCGCTACGGTCATTCTGGCGATGGGCGCCGGCAAGAAGGCCGCCGCTTCCATCACCAAGAGCCTGCTGGGCGAGTAATCACCTACAGCGCTAGCCATCAAACGGCAAAGTCCCCGTCGAGCACACGCCCGGCGGGGACTTTTTCTATGCCGACCACCCAACCACCACGATGGGGACAGGCACCTTTGTGATGGTTTGGGGCCTGACCGGCCAGTTTGTCTCGATCTGTAACAGGTAGGCCACGTTGAGTCCCGTAGTTGTTACAGATTGAGACATTGTGCGAACATCCGCCTGTTCATCTCAATCTGTAACAGTTAGAGACCAAATTCCCCGCTACGTGTTACAGATCAAGACGTTAGGTTGGCGGCCGAACGGTTCATCTAAATCTGTAACAGTTAGAGCCTTTTTCGCTGGCTTGGTGTTACAGATCGAGATTTGGCAAAAGCCGAGGATAGGCACTGCCGCCAAAGCCTTCCCCTCCGCCTAAAACAAAAACCACCACGAAGGTGCCTGTGAACTGCGCCCCGAAACTTGGACTGAATAAATAGCGACTACGCCGCAAGGGCCCGGTTCCGGAACTCCTCCGGCGTCAGGCCCTTCAA
>JAHABQ010000051.1:0-7684 GCA_018376265.1 Collinsella sp. | reverse complement strand
GCGGATGGCGCGGTGGACGCTGCGCTCCTGCACGTTGAGGAATCGGGCCAGGCCGCCCTTGCTCTCGAAGTAGCCGCACCCGGCGTCGCAGAAGCCGAAGATGCGCGCGTAGACGAGCAGGGGAAGGCCGGAGAGGCCCAGGTCCGCCATCATGAAGTGCCGTACCGCCGTGAACTCGCGCGGGGAGGGGCCGTCGCGTCCCCTCGGGCCTGCGGCCGCCATGGCGCTAGCCCCTTCTTGGCGAGCCGACGACGCTGTTGCGCTCGACCCATGCGACGAGCTCGTCGTGCAGCACGATGCCGTCGCGCGTCTTGCCGCCGATGTAGCGGATCGGGAACGGGTCGTCGCGGTCCTTGGCGAGCCGGTACATGGCGTCGCGGCTGATGCGCAGCATCGCGCACGCCTCGTCGGCGCCGAATATCGCGTTTGTCGATGCGATGAGCCTCACCTGGCTCCTGCTAGTGCTCTTGGTCATGGTCGTCCTCGAGCTCCTTTCGTCTCGAGGCTCCCTCGCGTGCCCGGCCGCGGGCGGCTCCCGGGGCGGTCGCCGCCGTCATTTCCTGCCGCTCCTTGACTCGATGTAGGCGTCCACTGACGCCCTCGAAACCAGGAGCTTCCTGCCGAGCCTGTACGAGTCGATCTCTCCCGACCAGATGAGGTCGTACGCCTTGTTTCGGCTCGCCCTCATGTACTGCTGCATCTCGATCACCGTCATCCATTCGTCGCGGCCCTGGTTGTTCTCGGGCGCGGCGCATTCGGCTGTGCGTGCCATGGTTCCTCCAATCTTCCCGTGCGGCACCGTGCGGGCACACCGCGCGGCACAGTGTCCCTTTTCGTCTGCGCGACGATTGAACCGCCTGCTGGCGCATCGCGCGCATGACGGGAACGGAGACGGGTCGAGGTGGGTCGAGCTGGTCGGGCCTCCACGAAACGGCCATGAGCCGCGTGGCTTAGCTCTCAGCTAAGTCCCTGAAAAGTAAAAGGCGCCCATGCGGGCGCCTGCCTAGGAGCGATGTTCGTTCGGTTGTGGTTGGAATGCTTCTCTTCCGCGGTGCTGTCGTCCGGGGTCCGGCATCTGTCGTTCGCCTCTTCTGTCGTGTTTGATGTTGTGTGTTATGCGAGCGACCTTGCGCGGGCCTGCCGGCCCGTTGCCCCAGGTGCACCCGGGTAAATGGTACCCATCCGTTGGAACATGGACATCGCGGGAGGGCTGTTTGGGCAAGCTAGGATGGATGAGCGGCGGGGTTCTAAATGCAATAATTCGAGCTAAAGGGCCTTGTACTCTCTTTTGTAAAACGCGAGGGTGCAATAAACTCGACGATCCCCCTGAACCTTTTCTGAACGAATCAGCTCTTAGGCGGTATGACGCGACACGCATCGGTAGTGCTCGGACTGGGTTAGTCATCGAGTGGGTATAGAACATACGTTCTGTATAACGTTATAGCACCAGGTGGCAGGCGTAGTTTCAATCGAAGCTACGCCTGCTGCTATATATGGGTTGATGGTGGTATCAATGACCGCGATGCTTCTGTTTGCGCTTCAGTTTTCGCTGCTCGAAGCGCGCCTCCGCCTCATCCGCGCGACGCTGGCTTCTTGCTTGAGCCGATTCCCGCTTCATCGTCTCCCGCTGATTCGCGAGCGCCTGCTGCGCCTTGGTGCTCATCGCCGGCTGCTTGAGGGCTTTCGCCGCCTCGCGGGCGCGTCTCTTGGGGTTCTTCGCGGGCTCGCTCGCCTCGGACGGATCGTCACCGAAGAACGCGAGCTTCGCCCATTTGCTTGTAACGAATCGCAGGATCTCCTCATCGGACGGTTCTGCGCCGAAGACGATGCGGGCGACGCCGTACCTGCCGTCCTCGACATGCTCCGCCAGCCCGACCCAGAATTGGCCGTCGTGATATACGGTCAGGGTGGACGACACGCTGATCTGCATGGCTGGTTCCTCCTTTATGTAGATGACCATGCAGAGAAGGGACAACCAAGGAGGCAGGTTACTGATGCGGACTCCCGCACGCCCACGACTACCCGACGGGGACTGTGTTTTCATCTCTGGTGCCCGCATTGTAGCACGCGCGGATTCACGATGTTGATTGCCGGCGCCTAGACGGAGATGAAGGCGGTTCGATCTAGGTCAAGCCGGTCGCTCGTTCATGAAGCGGCCGATTCCCTGAAAATAAAAGGCGCCCACGAGGACACCTACAGGCTATCTTCGAACTACTTGGTTTGGGGCAGACGGAGGAAAAAAATAGGGCAGAATCGCTCTCACGATCCCGCCCCGCAAACCCGAGGGTTTCTAACTGGCTCTATTATTTCGGGCTTCTCAGTTCTGTCATTGACCCAGGTATCACCCGTCTCCTATAGCGAGTGAATATAAAAATAGGGCAGAGTCGCTTGCGCAAGTCCGCCCCTAAAACCGTGAAGGTTTTGCTATCTGCAGGCTATTCTACCAACCCGAGCGATTCTGTCAACCTGCGAAGGAACTCGAGCGCGGAGCGAGCTGCGGCGTCGGGCCCCTTGTCGGGCAGCGCCTCGGTTTCGCCGTCGGCCCTGGCGAACATCTCGGCGAGCTCGGATGCGGCGCGCGAGTGCGAGGAGCCCTCGGGTACCAAGCCGGAGTGCGCCACGAGCACGGTCGCGACCTCCTGCATGGCCGTATTCCCCATCCACTTCCTCCTGGTCGCCTTGGGAATTCCCACGGCGGCGACCCTTCGGGAGACGCCGCTGGACGCCGAGCCCCGGGCGGCGCCCCTCTCGGCGAAGCAGTTGATCAGGCACGAGCCGTGCGCGGCGCAGTTGCGGACGGACTTCACGCGCTTGAGGTCGTAGTGGGAGGCCTCGAGGCGCCTGTCGCCCCATCGCCTGGCGCAGAAGCGCACGAAATCGATGAGGGTGCCGAACGAGGTGAGCTCAAGGAAGGCCCAGGCAGGCATGTCGCCGGAGTACTTCGCGTAGAGGCTCGAGCTGTAGGGGCTGCGGCCGCTCATCTTGAGCTCGCGCAGGCGGTACTCCCTGTTTGCAGTGGTAAGCGATGCCATGTAGTCGGCCACGATGGCGTAGCCGTCCTCTCCACGGTCCTCCATCTCGCGAAGCAGTGTCACCTTCTGGAAATGCTCGATGTCGAGCGTCATGCCGAGCAGGGCGTGGCGCAGCTCCTGGTCGAGCGCCGCGAGCAGGCGCAGCTGGCCGAAGTCGAGGTCTACGTAGCGGCCGTCGCGCGGGCCTCCCTCGTATTTCGAGAAGAGTTTGCGGTAGGATGCGAGCTTGAAGAAGTTGCACTTGTCGCGCAGGTAGTCCGCGGCCTCTTCCTCGGAACACAGTTCGAAGGCTATGAATCCTGAAGGCCCGTTCGCCAACTCATAAGCAAGCCACCTGAGACTACTCACTTTGTTCACGAATGGCGAAGACCTGCGACCTGGGGTTTTGCAAAGGCTCTGTTAGACCAACATTGACATATAGGTGATGCCACCGTGGTATAATATCCATAAGCACTACGGCATTGGAGCATCATGAACGCCGAAGACCTGGTCATCACCTTCAAAAAGAACATGGCGAACCTCAGCAAAACCGAGCGCCGCCGCGCGATCGAATCCGTCAGGGACGTGATCCGCGCGGCGATGTTCGATGACGCGGCCGGCTCCTCCTATGAAGTCGAATGCTGCCCGCGCTGCGGGTCAGTCGCGATCGTGAAGAAGGGGAAGGCCAAGAACGGAGAGCAGCGCTACCTCTGCCGAGACTGCGGTAGGACCTTCGGCATGGGCAGTGAGCGTATCCTGGGAACGAGCAAGCTCCCGAAGGAGACCTGGATGGCCTACGCCGAGTGTTTCGTTCTCATGCTGCCCCTGCGGGAATGCGCGAAGCGCTGCCACGTCTGCCTCAAGACCGCCTACACCATGCGCCACAGGCTGATTGAGTGCCTTTCGGCCTACTCCCCCTCGTTCAAGGTCGAACGGGGCTGCGGCTGCGAGCTCGACGAGACCTATTTTCCCGAGTCTTTCAAGGGCAACCACACGAAGGGGTCGTTCACGATGCCGCGTCCCTCCCGACATCGCGGCAAGCAGGTGCACAAGCGCGGGCTGTCGCGCGAGCAGATCTGCGTCATGACCGGCGTGAACGACTCGAACGAGACGTTCTTCGAGGTCTCGGGGCGGGGCGTCCTGTCGAGGAAGCGCGCCATGGATGTGCTGAGGGGCCGCATCATGTCCGGTTCCGTCGTGGCGACGGACAAGGCGTCCGCCTACGTCGACGTCCTCGCCGAGCTCGAGGTCGCCGCGCATACTGCCTACGATTCCAAGGACCGCTCCGAGGGGACCATTAACCGGATCAACACCGTCCATTCGCTCCTCAGCACCTTCATGGAGCCGTTCAGAGGCGTGTCGACGAAGCACCTCGATGCCTACCTCGCCTGGTTCAAGTGGTGCCGGACCTTCATGGCGGCCGATTCCGGCACTGCCGGGCGCACGGTCGCGCGACAGCTCGCGAACGGCGTATGCAGGAGCCGCATCCGTGACATGTTCAACGTCCTGCCGCCCTATATGGACTACTGGGTCGCATCCGCCGCATAGAGACGATAAAATGGTTGCACCGTGATATACGAGGAAAGGTACAACCATGCCGTCGAACATACCCGCCACGACGATTCGCATCGAACCGGAGGTCAAGAAAGAGGCTACCGTCATCCTCGACGAGCTCGGCCTGTCTATGTCCACTGCCGTCAATGCGTTCCTCAAGGCTCTCGTCCGGGAGGGCGGGATGCCATTCGAGATGAAGGTCAAGACGTCGGCATCTGACGGAAAAACGGTGAGATAGTTGGCAAATCAACTTGAAACGCAGCTGGCACTGGCCTCTTCGCTCGGATTGTCGGAGCTGTCGAAAACCGCGATCATGCGCGGGCTCTTCTCGCTGGACGGCACTCAGATAAAGTATTCCTTCCGCAGGACGAAAAGCTATCAGATCAGCGATCCCGAGGAAAAGGTCAGGGCCGACGCCGTAGCGTTTCTGGTCCTGTCGAAAGGCTATGATTCGCGAAAGATCGATACCGAGGTGGAAGGCTCGCACAACGATTTCGCGGATATCGTACTCTACGAAGACGACAGATGCACGAAGCCCTGGCTAGTCGTCGAGAACAAGAAAGAGGGCGCGACTCCGGCTGAAAGGGCGGAAGGGGAAGCGCAGGCCTTCGCCAACGGCATCGCGCTGGGCGCAAAATACACCATGAAGGACTACGGAGACGAGTCATGCGTCTGGCAGCTCGAGGGCTTCGGCGCTAGGGAGCGCAGGAGAAATAAGCTGGGCGACAGAGAACTTCTTCCGAGGAACTACTCTCAGGATATGGTGTATCCGCTTCACGCGGGCACGGAAATGGATATTAAGCCGGCGAGCGCCTTCGATATCAGCATCGCCATCAGGCGCGCGCACTCCATCATTTGGGCTGGAGGAAAACGCGATCCGCTATCGGCTTTCGATGAGTGGAGCAAGCTGATGTTCGCCAAGGTCCGCGACGAGCGCTACACGCGAAACGGCCACCCCCGCTCGTTCCAAGCTGGTATCAACGAGTCCGACTCGGCTATCGCCACGAGGGTCCACAAGCTGTTTAGCGACGCTAAGGAGCAAGATCAGGCCATTTTCCCGCGTGATGAGAAAATCGAGCTTCCGGATAGCAAGGTCGCCCAGGTCGTTCGCGTCATTCAGGAGATTTCGTTCATCGATACAGATTCCGACGTCATCGGAACGGCCTTCGAGGATTTCTTCGGATCGGTCTTCCGCGGAAGCCTCGGTCAGTATTTCACCATGAGGCAGATAGCGAGATTCACGGTAGGGATGCTCAATCCCACGAGTGAAGATTACGTTCTAGATCCGACGTGCGGCTCGGGAGGCTTTTTGCTCGAAACCCTCCTTCAAGTATGGAACGATACCGATGCGGGCTTTGCCGGGCAGGGGAACCTCGCGAGAATCAAATCCGATTTTGCCGCGCAGAACGTTTACGGAATCGAAATTCACCCGACCCTGGCTAGAATCTGCAAAATCAGCTTGCTCCTGCACCACGATGGTCACACGAACATCGAGGCCGACAAGAGCTGCCTCAGCCCAAACCTGAGCAAGCCGAGACTCCAGAAGGATCGCCAGTTTGACCTGATTGTGGGAAATCCGCCTTTCGGAACCAAAGTCGCAAATGGAGATGAGGACCAGCTTGACGGCGCATTCCTAGATGACTTCGTCCTAGGCTGCGGAAAGCAATCGATACAGTCGGAACAAATTATCCTGGAGAAAAGCGTCTCCTGGCTCAAGCCGGGCGGCAGGCTCGGCATGGTCCTGCCCGACGGGGTTCTCAACAACAGCGGGTCTCAATCAAATTGTCCGGCCCTTCGTGAATGGCTCTTTAAATCGGGAAGAATACTGTCCGTGATCTCCCTTCCAGACTTCGCTTTTCGCAGGTCTGGCGCCACGAACAAGACTTCGATATTGATCTTTGAAAAGTTCTCCGACCTGGAATCGGCTAGATTGGGCAATCAACTGGAAGCCTGTGAGGGAGACATTGCGGTTGCTCTCAAGGATAGCGGACTAGACTACAACATCTTTTTCGGGGAGGCATCTCATATCGGATATACGCCATCCGGTCGACCTGATCCTAGAAACGACCTCTATATCGCCGACGAGAACGGCTATCTTTCAGACGACCAGACTGGCTCGATATTGGGAGAGTGGAACGTCTGGGAGGAAAACGGGGCGGTTTCCGACCCGAGATGCGTCGCCGAGAGGGCTTCGTCAGTATGGAGAAGCCATCCGAGTCATAGAGTGGACCCGAAATACCATGTCTACATGGCTCATAAGGGCGATTACGTGCCGCATGGCTGGTCATCTGCACCCATGATGGATCTAGTGAAACGGATGAGAAGGAACGTGGACTTCGGGAAAGAGCCGATGAAGGAATACAAGGTCTTGACTCTTTCCCAAACTGGTGTTGCAAGGCTTAGGGAACCAGGCGTCGGAAACAACCCTCCCGAATGGCGGGGGATGTATTTCTACGACTCAAGCAGCGACTGGTTTGAGGTAAGAACCTCCGACATCGTCTACTCCGGAATCGATCTTTGGAAGGGGGTCGTATGCTTCGTCACCGAGGAATTCGACCATGCCCTCGTAACGCAAGAATATCCGATCTTACGGGTCAAAGACCCAAATGTCATCGATCCGGAGTTCCTGTCGATACTCTTGAGAAGCCGCCGCTTCCAAAAGGCATTCCGCGCCATCAACACCGGCCACAGCAATCGAAGGAGAACGCAGTCTTCTGACTTCGGGAAGGTTCTCGTCTATTACCCTCCCATAGAGAAGCAGAAGGAGATCGCCTTAAAGGTGCGAAATGCACGGGAGAATATCGCGAAGGCCTATATTGGCGTTTCCGACGTAGAAAACGAACTTGATGCCATCTTACATGCGGATGACGAGTGGGATGAAACGACAGAGTCCTAACGATTGACTTATTCGAGCTTGAGAGTATCGCCCCTTTGCCGGTTTTAAATCCAGCAAAGGGGCGAATATTTTGCAATTACAAAAAGATGATTGGGCAAGATGTCAATCATGGTCTAACAGAGCCTTTGCAAATGGCGCGCAAGCCACCCGCGTTAATTCACTTGCGATTGCAGCTGGCGGCTTGCGGGCAAAAGGGCGGTTGAGTTTCAAAACGGGCGTTTTC
>JAHABQ010000017.1:0-33995 GCA_018376265.1 Collinsella sp. | reverse complement strand
GCCTGGACGAAGTCCGGGCCCGCGCCTTTAGACGCGAGCCCGGGGCCCGTGGGTTATACCCTAAGAGCAAACCACCCTTTTTAAGGGTGGTTCTGATTTTGGTCGCCAAATGTGGCACCAGATATTGAACTCAAGATCCGCGTGCGATGATCTTCGCATCCCGTAGGGGCACTGGCTGATTGCATACGTCCTGACCGAGCGTGACCGCAACATGTTGGTCAAGCGCAATCTTTTGGATTATTTTGGCGTGAGCGGCTTGGTTTTGGTAGGATTTGTCAGCGGCTTGACTAAGGGCGTTTTATAACTGCCATGCAGGTAGCCGTGTTGGTAACGTTTTACCGACTTGTCAAATATCCCTCATTTATAATGCGTCTGCAAAATGACCAATTGCTTTGACCTGCTGAAACACTATATGTTGTGTTTGAACTAAAAAAAGAATACAGGATATAGATGCGTCTTTGTCGTATGATAGATGGCGGACAGAGAACGAAGACCTTATTCGTCCCATTTGGACACGCCTTTGAGCCGCCTGATCGGCCGCGAGGATTGTCCGCATGAGGACTTATGGTTTATCGAGAACACAGATTGCGCGACGGCGCCGCAAGACGGGGGCAAGCCCTGCCGGGCATCGTTTGGCTCTGAAGCGCAATGAGGCTACGACGCGAAAGAGGCAAGAGGATGAAGATCATCAAGCGCAGCGGCACCGAGGTTGTCTTTGACATCGATAAGATCGTCAATGCCATCCGCGCCGCCAACTTGGAGGTCGAGGAGAGTTCTCGTCTAACCGACCGCCAGGTGGTTTATGCGGCGCAAAACGTCGCCGAGGCATGCGAGAGCGCAGGCCACACCGTTTCGGTCGAGGAGATCCAGGATTTGGTCGAGGACGAGATCATGCGTCTCGACTGCTACGAGGTCGCCCGCCACTACATCATCTATCGCTACGTTCAGAGCCTGAAGCGCCAGAAGAACACGACCGATGACAAGATCCTGTCGCTGATCGAGTGCAATAACGAAGAGGTCAAGCAGGAGAACTCCAACAAGAACCCGACCGTCAACTCCGTTCAGCGCGACTATATGGCCGGCGAGATTTCCAAGGACCTGACCCAGCGCGTGCTGCTGCCCCAGGAGATCGTGGACGCCCACAATGAGGGCCTGATCCACTTCCACGATTCGGATTACTTTGCCCAGCACATGCACAACTGCGACCTGGTGAACCTGGAGGACATGCTCCAGAACGGCACTGTTATCTCGGGTACGCTGATTGAGAAGCCGCACAGCTTCTCGACCGCCTGCAACATCGCGACGCAGATCATCGCCCAGGTTGCTTCCTCCCAATACGGTGGCCAGTCGATTTCGCTGACCCATCTTGCCCCGTTCGTCGAGGTGAGCCGTCAAAAGATTCGCGGCGAGGTCGCCCGCGAGCTCGAGGAGCTCGGCGTTTCCGCATCTCCCGAAAAGGTCCGTGAGGTCGTTGAGGACCGTCTGCGTGACGAGATTCGTCGCGGCGTCCAGACGATCCAGTATCAGGTCGTGACGCTTATGACCACGAACGGCCAGGCGCCGTTCGTGACGGTTTTTATGTATCTTAACGAGGCCCGTACGCCTCAGGAGAAGCATGACCTTGCCATGATCGTGGAGGAGACGCTTCGCCAGCGCTACGAGGGCGTTAAGAACGAGGCCGGCGTTTGGATTACTCCGGCGTTCCCCAAGCTTATCTATGTGCTCGAGGACGATAACGTTCACGAGAATTCCCCGTACTTCTACCTGACCCAGCTGGCCGCTAAGTGCACCGCCAAGCGCATGGTGCCCGACTATATCTCTGAGAAGAAGATGCGCGAGCTCAAGCTGTCGAAGGGCGAGACCGCGGGCAACGGCGACTGCTATACCTGCATGGGTTGCCGCAGCTTCCTGACGCCCGATCGCTCCGGTAACGGATTTAACAACGTGGCCAACGCGCTGAACTATGACCCGAACAAGCCCAAGTACTACGGTCGCTTTAACCAGGGCGTTGTGACCATCAACCTGCCCGATGTCGCGCTGAGCTCGCATCAGGACATGGACAAGTTCTGGAAGATCTTCGACGAGCGCCTTGAGCTGTGCCACCGCGCCCTGCTGTGCCGTCATGAGCGTCTGATGGGTACGCTTTCGGATGCCGCACCGATTCTTTGGCAGTACGGTGCCCTCGCCCGCCTGAAGAAGGGCGAGACGATCGACAAGCTGCTCGTGGGCGGTTACTCCACCATTAGTCTGGGTTATGCCGGCCTGTATGAGTGCGTCAAGTACATGACGGGCCACAGCCACACCGAGAAGGAGGGCACGCCCTTTGCCATGGCCGTCATGCAGCGCATGAACGACAAGTGCGCGGAGTGGAAGGCCGAAAGCGATATTGACTTCTCGCTGTACGGTACCCCGCTTGAGTCGACGACCTACAAGTTCGCCAAGTGCCTGCAGCGTCGTTTTGGCATCATCCCGGGCGTGACGGACAAGGGCTACATCACCAATAGCTACCACGTCCACGTGTCCGAGGAGATCGACGCATTCGACAAGCTCAAGTTCGAGGGTATGTTCCAGCAGCTTTCGCCGGGCGGTGCCATCTCCTACGTCGAGGTTCCCAACATGCAGGACAACCTCAAGGCTGTCATTCGCGTGATGCAGTACATCTACGACAACATCATGTACGCCGAGCTCAACACCAAGAGCGACTACTGCCAGGTGTGCGGCTACGACGGTGAGATCAAGATTGTCGAGGATGACGGCAAGCTGGTGTGGGAGTGCCCCAACTGCGGCAACCGCGACCAGGAGAAGATGAATGTCGCTCGTCGTACGTGCGGCTACATCGGTACCCAGTTCTGGAACCAGGGTCGAACCGAGGAGATCCGCGACCGCGTGCTGCATCTCTAATAACCATCCCAGGCTGCCCCGTAGCGAGGCCCCGGACCTTTACTCGCTATTTCGGACAGTCCTGGCTCACGACGGAGGCGCCACTGGCGCCTCCTGTTCGTGCGGAACTCATATCGAGCAAAGGTCCGGGGCCTCGCTACGGGCAGCCAAGTTGATGTAGCTGAGATGCGGCATGCGGTCTGCTCACTCCTCGAAGTTCTTAGCGGAAATAATTTGAGCTGCAGCTGCGATTTACTTGCGATGGCGGTTGAGCTGCAGCTGAGTATTTATTGGACCTCGAACCCTATGCTCGATGTTCGCTTCGTTCATTGAGTTACCCTTTGCATGAGGCCGGGACATATCGTCCCGCCCGCAGTTTCGCAGGCCGAAGGCCGAGAATGTTTGAGGACGGGATGATATGTCCCGGCCTCCCGGGAGAGTTACTTATGAACTACGCGAACATTAAGTATTTCGACATTGCTGATGGGGAGGGCGTTCGTACTTCTCTGTTTGTGAGCGGGTGCCGTCGCGGGTGCAAGAATTGCTTTAATTCTGTCGCGTGGGACTTTGCCGCGGGCGAGCCGTTCGATCGTGCCGTCGAGGACAAGATTATCGAGAGCCTCGATCATCCCTTTATTGACGGCCTGACGATTCTGGGCGGCGAGCCTATGGAGCCCGAGAATCAGGCGGGGCTTGTTGACTTTATCGAACGCGTGCGTGCGGCCTATCCTGCGGGGTCGGGCAAGACCATTTGGTGCTTTACCGGTGACGTGCTCGAGGAGCTTATGCCGGGTGGCCGTCATCATACCGAGGTGACGGACCGTATCCTGGCCTGCCTCGACATGTTGGTGGACGGCCCGTTCGTTCAGGATCTGTACGATATCTCGTTGCGCTTTAGGGGCTCGAGCAATCAGCGCGTGATCGACATGAACGCCACGCGCGCTCGTGCTGCACGTGAGAACGTTGCGCTTTGCGACGCCGTGGAGCTTTGGCGGGACGATCCGGTCTATTCGACCCATACTATGTAGCTTGTGGCCGATGCCGGAGGGCGTGGTACCATAGCGCGAACGCAAAATCGGAAAAGTGAGGCCCAGATGGTCGATCAGGAAAAAGTCGAGGCCGCCATTAAGCTGTTGCTTGAGGGCATAGGCGAGGACCCAACTCGTGAGGGCCTGCTGGAGACCCCGGCGCGCGTTGCCCGTATGTATGGTGAGATCGCCGGCGGTATGGACCAGAGTGCCGAGGAGCACCTGTCCAAAACCTTTGCCGTCGCTTCGAACGATTTGGTTATCGAGCGCGACATCACGTTCTACTCGCTGTGCGAGCACCATCTGCTGCCGTTTTATGGCAAGGCCGCCATTGGCTATATCCCTAACGGTCGGGTGGCTGGGCTTTCCAAACTCGCCCGCACGGTTGAGGTTTATGCCCGCCGTCTGCAGCTGCAGGAGCAGCTGTGTGCGCAGGTTGCCGACGCTCTCATGGATTATCTCGCTCCCCAGGGAGCGATTGTGCTCATGGAAGCCGAGCATATGTGCATGACCATGCGCGGCGTGCAAAAGCCCGGTACCAAGACCGTGACGCTCGCTCGCCGCGGCGTCTTTGAGACTGATCCCGCGCTCGAGGAGCGGTTCTTTAGGATGCTGGGCCGTTAGCATGAGGGTCGTCAACGACTTTACATCGAAGACCGATGAGGGGACGTCGCGTCGCGGCTTTATGGCTTCGGGCTTGGCTCCCTTTGGTGCCATGCCTCGCATTGATTACATTTGCGCCAACGGGCTGTTCCGGCGGCACCTGGGTAACATTGCACAGTTGGAATCGGGGCGCATCTTCTGCCGCCACGGTATTGACCATCTTCTCGATGTCGCTCGCATTATGTGGATCAAGAATCTCGAGGAACAGCTCGAATTTGACCGTGAGGTCATCTACGCCACGGCACTTCTTCACGATATCGGCAAAGATGAACAGTATGAATCGGGTATATCCCATGATGTTGCAAGCGAACGCGTCGCTGATGCGATTCTCGGCGGCATGCCCGATGATGTGGCGTTTGAGCCGGCCGATGCCGCAGCCATTAAGACGGCCATTCTGGGCCATCGAAAGCTGCGTGTGAACAGCCAACCGCTTGAGCGTCTGCTCTATGCAGCCGACAAAGCGTCGCGCGCCTGCTTTGCATGCCCCGCGCGCAATGCTTGCAACTGGAGCGATGATAAAAAGAACCTGTCGATTCGCGTGTAGTTAGTTTACGCGGTCGGGGTTCTAAACGAAGGAGACGATCGCGATGAGCAACAAGAAACTGCCCGAGAATGCAACCAAGACTGAAGGCGCCGAGCTCGCCCGCCGTGGAAGGGGCGATATATCCACCGCAACGGCGGTGCCCCACGTGAGTTATGACGATCTGCGCCATGCTGACCGCATTACTATCGACGGTCTCGAGGTCTTTGCCAACCACGGCGTGTATCCCGAAGAGAATGCGCTGGGCCAGAAGTTCATCGTGTCCTTGGTGCTCTATGCCGACCTGCGTGCAGCGGGGGAGCACGATAACCTGGACGCTTCGATTGACTACGGCTCGGTGTGCCACGATGTCGATGGCTATCTGCGCGAGCATACGTTTAAACTCATCGAGGCGGCAGCCGAGGGTGTGGCCCAGATGCTGCTGCGTCGTTACCCCTTGCTGCTTGGCGTGCGTGTTAAGCTCGATAAGCCTTGGGCTCCCGTCGGTCTTCCCCTGGCAAGCTGCGGCGTCGAGATCGAGCGCGTGCGCTAACCGGTTCTAATACGTCTCTATGGGCGGCTGCTTGAGCCGCTGCGATAGAGCTCTATTGTTGGGACAGTACGTGTCGAGCAGGGCGTGAAACCGCTGATTGTGGCTTGGCTCGAGCAGGTGGACGAGCTCGTGGGCGACAACCATGCCGAGACACTCGATGGGATAGGCGGCAAGTTCGCGTGCGATGCGAACGGCACCGGATTTGGGCGTGCATGAGCCCCAACGCGTTTTCATGCTACGTACGGAAACGCGGGAAACGGCGACACCCATTGCGATTTCGTACGCGCGTACCATATCGCGCAGCGCCGTGGTGACCTCGGATGCATAGAGTTGGTCGATGCGGGTTTGGAGCTCATCGGACGTCAGGCCGTCGAGGGTTGCGCGCCGCTTGGCCTGTGGGCGTTCGTTCGATTTGTCGGCACCTATAAAACTTGCGAAGGTGGCCTGCTTGGGCCGCGGTGCGGGTGACTTAAAGTTGTGATCGAGCGCATCTTGTACCGTGATGGGCTTGCCCCAAAGTGCAATGATGGACGAGGGACTGAGTGACTCTCGCGCCGTCGCCTGACTTTGCTCACGCTGGGCAAGTCGGCTGATAGTCCAGGCGCTGTTGCGCTTCACAAACGCTTCGATACGCTCGCGGCTGGCGCCGAGCGGCGCGCTGGCGTGGACCTCACCGCTCGATGTGACGCGTAGGTTGAAGTTCTTGACGCACTTTTTGGTAACGACGACGGGGATGGGCGTCCCATCCGGTCGGGGTACGGAAATCGTAAACTGCTGCGTCAAAAGCGGTCCTTCAGATTGGGGACGGGCCGGCATGTCGACCGTTCGGCATGCCGGCCCGCTCAAGGGATGTGAAATTAATAACGCTCAAAGAAGGCAAGCGCGTTGTCGCTGCAGAGCTTCTGCATCACAGTCTTGCCAAAGTGCTTGGAGAGCATGTTCTGGAACTCGGGCATCTTGCTGGCGTCGGAGAGGAAAGCGGGCACCGCGGCACCGTCCCAGTCGCCGCCGAGCGCGATGACATTTTCGCCACCCAGGTCAAGCCAGTGCTCGATATGTGCCGCCAGCTGGTCGAAGGTGACGTCTGCGGCTGTCTTGTCGGTTGCGTCGTTGGATAGGAACTCGCTGCAGTAGTTGAGGCCGACGATGCCACCCATGTCGCGAATGGTGCGGAACTGGTCGTCGGTAAGGTTGCGCTTAACGCCGCAAACTGCGCGGGAGTTGGAGTGGCTGGCGACGAAGGGGCGCGTGGCGTGGGCGACAACCTCGTCAAAGCACTCATCGTTGAGGTGGGAGACGTCGAGCACCATGCCGGCGTGCTCCATCTGCGTAAGCGCCTCGATGCCGGCGGCGGTGAGGCCGGCGTGGGTGTCGTGGCCGCTCGCGAGCGGTCCCTGCGCGTTCCAGCTGAGTGATGACATGAGTACGCCCAAGCTCTTGAGCACCTCGATCAGCGCGGGGTCCTCGGCAAAGAACGTGGCGTTTTCGATGGTGTGGATGCAGGCGACCTTGCCATCTTTGAGCGCAGGGCGAATGTCTGCCGCGCTGCGTACGTTGACCATGCGGTCGTGGTTGAGCATTGCCTGGCCGCTCATGTGCGCCATGATCTGCGCCTGGAAGCGCGCGGCGTGGGCGGTGGGAATCTCGTCGGGGACAAACGTGGCGAAGCACTGTGCCCACGGCGTGTTGCCGATCTTCGCGAGCGAGATGGCGCAGGCGTTACCCTCGATGAGGTCGAAATCTTGCGGATGCGTTTCGTCGCCGGGGAAATAACCGTCGGTGCCGGCGGTAAAGCGCAGGTCGAGATCGAGCGTGGCCCAGCCGATTCGGTCGGTGGTGTCGCAGTGTAGGTCAAATACGGGATATGCCATGGTTCCTCCGGTTGCAGCGTTTCTTTGCAAACTGTCATTGAATTGTATGACTAGGGTATAGTTAGCGCCATATGTTCACGGCGGCCCGCGTTGTGCGCCGCCCTTATCACGGAGGTTACCATGTCCAACCAGGGCAAGAAGGTCAAGACCCATTATCGCGGCACGCTCGATGACGGCACGCAGTTCGATAGCTCCTACGATCGCGGCGAGCCGCTGGAGTTCACCTGCGGCGCCGGTCAGATGATCAAGGGCTTCGACGCCGCCGTGGTCGACATGCAGGTGGGCGAGAAGAAGACCGTGCACATTCCTGCTGCCGATGCCTACGGCGAGCACAATCCCGAGATGGTTATTACCTTCCCGGCCGAACAGGTTCCCAACATCGAGCAGATCGAGAAGGGCATGAAGCTCTTCCTGTCCACGCCGAGCGGTATGCCCGTTCCTGCCGTGGTCATTGACGTGACGCCCGAGGCCGTGACGCTCGATGCCAATCACGAGCTTGCCGGCAAAGACCTCAACTTTGATATCGAGCTCGTCGAGGTCGAGGGTTAGAGTATGCCCGAGCGCTTGGTTTCGACGACATGCTTGGGAAATCTCAACGATCCGTCCTATGAACTCCTGCTTCGCCGGAAGTTGGGCGGCGTCTTTGAGGTCGATGAGCTGCTGCTCGATTGGGACCAGGCTGATGTATGCGCGTTTGTGGGCGTGACGGAGCTGGGGCGCACGATCGATGTTCGGCTGGATGCTGCCGACGGCAGCCGTCTTGCCGACGGCGACGTGCTCGCCATCGACCGTTCGGGCGTGGTGCCCGTGGCGGTTGTCGTGCGCCTGCGCAGCGCCGAGGTTTATTTGGTCGAAGTTGACCGCATGGACCCGATTGCGCTCGCGCATGCGTGCTGGGAGATCGGCAACATGCATGCGCCGCTCTTCCGAGGCGACTCGGACGAGCATACCGTGCGCATGTATACGCCGGTGCAGCCTGTTTTGGGCCGCATGCTCCGGGGTGTCGAGGGTGTTCGACTCTCGGTGGTCACATGCGAGCTCGATGCGGACCGGCGCTTTGCGTCGAGTGCGGCGGATGCCGTTGTGAGTATGGCTCCCGACTTTACCATCGTAAAAAAGACGCGCGGCTAAGCGCGCGTATGCGCAAGACGGGCTTTGAGGGGCGACCAATCAAAGTCCGTCTTGCTGTTGATAGGAGGCTTTGGGGAAAGCATATGGGTCTTGAGGGAATCAAGCTGATTGCATGCGATTTGGACGGCACGTTGCTGCATCCGGGGGAGCGCGAGCCGCGTTCCGAGGCCTTTGAGCTCATCGACGAGCTGCATCGTCGCGGCATTGTATTTATGCCGGCGAGTGGCCGTCAATATGCGAGCTTGCGCTACCTGTTTGCCCCGGTGGCCGATGAGCTCGCCTATGTATGCGAAAACGGAGCTCTGGTGATGAGCGAGGGGCGTGCCGTGGTCAAGCGTTCCATGGAGCGTAGCCTTGCTATGGACATTGCGAATGCCGTGGTTGCGTATCCACATGCCGACGTGACCCTTTCGTGTGAGGGGCACCTCTACACCATGAGCGGCAACGATGCGTTCGTCGATCATTTGCGCTATGAGGTCCACTGCGATGTGGCGGTGGTCGACCGTCCCGAGGACATCGACGAGGACGTCATTAAGATTGCCTTCCAGACGCCCGAGGTGAATCAGCCGGCGGCGCTGGAGTATTTCGAGCGCCTCTTTAGCGACCGTGTCGACGTGATGACGTCGGGAACCGAATGGACGGACTTTATCGGCTTTGGTTCGGGCAAGGGTTACGCGCTTGCCGATTACGGTCGTGCCTTGGGTATTTCGCCCGATGAGATGATGGCATTTGGCGATAACGAAAACGATCGCGACATGCTCAACGTCGTGGGCCATCCCTATCTGATGGAGAACTGCAACCCCACCATGCGCGGCATCAACGACCGCGTCCGTTACGTGCGCACGGTCGAAGAAGAGCTGCGTCGCCTGCTTGCCGAGTAGGCATGTCCCAAACATCTACCGGCAGTCGGGGCAGAGACCCTCGAAGATGGTGTAGTGCGACGTGACGTGCCAGCCGATTTGCTCGGACGCTTTGGCGTCGAGCTGGGCATCAAAGGGGAGCGGTACGTCGATGACGCGGCTGCATGAGGTGCAGATGATATGCGCATGCGGCTCGATCGTGCGATCGAAGCGGCTGCCGCCCGGCGTCTTGATGGAGAGAATCTCGCCGGCATCTGCCAAGAGATTGAGGTTGCGGTAGACCGTACCGCGGCTGATCTTGTCATCCTGTTCGCGCACGGCGTTGTAGATTTCGTCGGCGGTGGGATGGTTATAGCTTTGGCGCACGGCGTCAAGAACCAGCTTTCGTTGCTTGGTATTCCTTCTTTGCACCGCCATGCGCCTCGCCTCTTTTCTATCAACGGTCGTAGGTAAATGATACCGTATTTAGCACACAATACTAATAACGAGGCGTGAAACCGTCTTCATTGGCAAGTGGGGCTCGGGCCTGGGCGTCTACGAGGCGAAAACGCGTTCCCATACGCTCGTAGGAGGCATGAAGCGCCTCGAGATGAGATAGGATATTTGCCGGAGCCCCCTGTATCTCCATCTCGACTGAGCCGTCTTCCATGTTACGCACCCAGCCGGTGAGCGCGCGTGCCTGCGCGAGGTTGGTGTTGGTAAAGCGAAAGCCAACGCCCTGGACTTGCCCCGCCCAGCGCAGGAAATAGCGCAGGGGAGTGTCTTGAGTGGCCTCGTCGCTTGCGAGCACAGTAAGCCTGCGGCGCAGCTCGAGCTCGACGTTTGATGGTTTTTGAGGCTCTCGACTGCCGCCGGTGACGCTGGAGAAGAACGTATCGAAGAGGCCCATAGCTATGCCTGCTTGCCTGCGTCGGCCGGGAAGGTTATGCCGGCCTGCTGGCGCACGGCATCCATGATGCGCAGTGAGACGAGCGTGACATCGCGGTAGTGGCCAAGCTCGTGGCGTCCCGCCGGGGTCTCCCAAATCTCTTCCTTAACGTTATCGATGCCGCCGACGGCGGTGATAAAGTCTGTGAGTTCGTATTCCATAGTGTTGCTCGATTTGGGCAGGTCGAGCACGCGGCCGTTGTCGCCCTGTTCGCGCGGTGCCTCGGTCGCCGAGCCGCGTACGACGTCGCCGCGATAGTCGATGCGGACGTTGCGGGGCGTGGACAGATGGTCGATCTGGATAGTGCCGCGCTCGCCTTCGATCTGCGAGGGCAGCAGGTCATTCGTAATTTTGGAGTGCGCGAGCTCGACGGAGATACGGCCACCGCCGTAGCTGGCGAGGATGGAACCGCAGCCGTCGATGGGGCCGTGCGTGAGCTGTCGCGTGGTGGGGTCGAGCAGAGTAGTCATGCTCGTAAGGCCGGAGGGCATGCCGAAAATCTCGACCATGGGCTCGACGGTGTAGACGCCAATGTCCATGAGGGAACCTGATGCCATATTGCAGTCGAAGATATTGGTGGCGCGTCCCGCGAGAATCTCGTTGTAGCGCGAGGAATACTTGCCAAATCGCAATGAGGAGCGGCGGATGGGGGCGATCTCGCCCAGGGCGTCCTCGATGGCGTGGAAGGCGGGATCGTGGAGGGGACGCATGGCCTCGAGGGCCACGACACCTGCTGCCTCGGCAGCGCGGAAGACTTCCAGCGCCTGCGCTTCGGTGGCGCAGAAGGGTTTCTCGACGATGACGTGCTTGCCACCGGCGATGCAGGCAAGGGCCTGCTCGTAGTGGAGCGCATTGGGGCTGCCGATGTAGACGGCGTCGACGTCGTCGGCGGACGCAAGCTCGTCAAGTGCGGTGAAGTTACGCTCGCCGCCGTGTTCGGCGGTAAAGGCGGCGCCGCGCTCGGCATCGCGCGAGAGCGTGCCCACAAACGCGGCTTGGTCGTTGGCGTTGACGACCTGGATAAAGTCGTCGGTAATCATGGATGTGCCGATGGTCGCTATACGCAGCATGTATCCCCCTCGTGCCGTTCGGTTTACAGGATGAGTGTAGCGCGAGGGGGCAGGAAATAGCGTGCGAAAACGCCGTTACAGGTCGCTCTCGTTAAAGCCGGTATCGATATCGAGGTTGCTGCCGTCGGCCGCCGTGGTGGCGAGCTCATCGCAGCGTTCGTTGAGCTCGTGGCCGGCGTGACCCTTAACCCAGATGAACTCAACCTTGTGCTTGCTTTTGGCGGTGAGTAGGCGCTCCCACAGGTCACGGTTCTTGACGGGCTGCTTGTTGGCGGTTTTCCATCCGCGCTTTTTCCAGCCGTCGATCCAGTGCTTGTTAAAGGCGTTGACGACGTACTGCGAATCGGAATGGACCTCGACCTCGCAGGGGCGGTTAAGTGCCTCGAGCGCCACGATGACCGCCATGAGCTCCATGCGGTTGTTGGTGGTCTTGGCGTAGCCGCGCGAAAGCTCGGAGGTGAAGGTCTCGCCGGCGGGGTTGGTGTATTTGAGCACGGCGCCGTAGCCGCCGCGTCCCGGATTTGATCGGGCCGAGCCGTCGGTATAGATGATGACCTTCACGGGCTTCCTTTCGTTGGGTACGTTTCGTGTGAGTGACCATTG
This sequence comes from Collinsella sp., assembly GCA_018376265.1. Classification (GTDB taxonomy): domain Bacteria; phylum Actinomycetota; class Coriobacteriia; order Coriobacteriales; family Coriobacteriaceae; genus Collinsella. The sequence continues at coordinate 21,888 of JAHABQ010000017.1, read as the reverse complement.
TAGCGCCATGCTCGCCGGGGGCTAGCAATCTACGATTTCTACCCCGTCTTCCGACAGTTAGTTGGCATGGATGATGCGGTTGAGCTCGTCGAGGTATTGCTGCAAGAGGGGAGAGGGCTTGCGCTCGTCGTGCATGATATAGCCTACGTGCATCGTTGGGGCGTCTGCTAACGGGATCGATGCCATACCCCATTGCATTTCATTGGAGAGGACACCGGTCGACAGGGTGTAGCCGTTCGACGTGATAAGTAAGTTAGTAAGTGTTCCGCGGTCCGAGATTCGTATGTTGCGGTCGCAAGGGATATAGCTAAAAGGTTCCTCGGCGTAATAGAAGGAGTTTGAGGCCCCCTGTTCAAAGCTGTAGCGCGTATATGGTGTGAGGTCGGCAAGGGACAGCTGCGGGCGGCGGGCAAGCGGGTGGCGCTCGCTAACGAAGACGTGGACCGTCGCGTCGAATAGGGGATGGAAGCTCGCGCGCGTATCGGCAAAAGCCTTCTGCAGAACGCGGGCGTTAAAGTCGTCCAGATAGAGGATGCCGATGTCGCTGCGAAATGCGCGGACGTCATCGATGATCTGCGATGTGGTGGTCTCGCGCATGATGAACTCGAATTTGCTGTCGCGGCAGCGCTCGACCACGTTGACAAAGGCCTCGACCGAAAAGGCGTAGTGCTGGGCGGAAATGGCGAGGCGGGCTTGCGGGGTGCCGCCGTCCTCGTAGCGCGCCTCGAGCATGTCGGCCTGCTCTACGACCTGGCGCGCATAGCCCAAAAGCTCGGTGCCGTCGTTGGTGAGCGTGACGCCGCGGCTGGAGCGCGTAAAGATCTCCAGATTGAGTTCCTGTTCCAGGCTTTTGACGGCGTTTGAGATGTTGGACTGAGCGGTATAGAGGCGCTGAGCTGCGGCGTTAATTGAGCCGGATTCTGCCACGGCGATAAGAAAGCGAAGCTGCTGGAGGGTCATCGGCGCCCGTCCTTTCGATAGCTATCTAAAAAACCGATAACAGGTTAGCGCTTTTAAGTGATTGACCGAGGGAAACAATGCTCGTACTATTCAAAACACACAAAGGCGGTAGGTAATTAAGCCAACCACGGAACCGGGATGCGAAAGGAGGCCCGCATATGAATTGCTTACCAAGACGAATGCCGGGCTCCTGTTTGCGCCCGTCGGCGTGATCAGGAGACAGCGACTTACTTCTCTCTTTTTATTTACTTTTGTTCGATCAAGGAGATCATCATGAGCCAGTTCATCAACAACCCCGAGCACACCTTTGGTTTCGATACCCTGCAGCTTCACGTTGGCCAGGAGAGCGCCGATCCCGCATCCGACTCCCGCGCCGTGCCTATCTACCAGACCACGAGCTATGTGTTCCGCAATTCCCAGCACGCCGCCGACCGCTTTGGTCTTGCCGACGCCGGCAACATCTACGGCCGTCTGACCAACTCCACCCAGGGCGTCTTCGAGGACCGTATCGCCGCACTCGAGGGTGGTGTGGCAGGTCTTGCCGTCGCCTCCGGTGCTGCTGCCATCACCTATACCCTGCAGGCTCTTGCCCAGGCCGGTGACCACGTGGTGGCTCAAAAGACCATCTACGGTGGCTCCTACAACCTGCTGGAGCATACGCTCTCCCAGTTTGGCGTCGAGACCACCTTCGTCGATGCCCACAACCTGGACGAGGTCGAGGGCGCCATCAAGGACAACACCACGGTCATCTATCTCGAGACGCTCGGCAACCCCAACTCCGACATCCCCAACATCGACGCCATCTCCGAGATCGCCAAGAAGCACGGTCTGCCGGTTGTCGTCGACAACACCTTCGGCACCCCGTATCTGTTCCGTCCGCTGGAGCATGGTGCCAACATCGTCGTCCACTCCGCAACCAAGTTCATCGGCGGCCACGGCACTTCGCTGGGTGGTGTGATCGTCGACGGCGGTAACTTTGATTGGAAGGCGAGCGGAAAGTACGCCCAGATCGCTGAGCCCAACCCCTCCTACCACGGTGTTTCGTTTGCCGAGGCTGCCGGTCCCGCCGCCTTCGCGACCTATGTCCGCGCTATCTTGCTGCGTGACGAGGGCGCCTGCATCAGCCCGTTCAACGCCTGGGTCCTGCTCCAGGGCACCGAGACTCTGTCGCTGCGCGTTGACCGTCATGTCGAGAACACCAAGAAGGTCGTTGAGTTCTTGGTTGGTGACAGCCACGTCGCCAAGGTGAACCACCCGAGCCTGTCTGAGCACCCCGATCACGAGCTCTATCAGAAGTACTTCCCCAACGGTGGTGCCTCGATCTTTACCTTTGAGATTAAGGGTGGCCAGGAGGCAGCTTGGAAGTTCATCGATCATCTGCAGGTGTTCTCGCTGCTCGCCAACGTGGCCGACGTCAAGTCGCTCGTCGTGCACCCGGCTACCACCACGCACTCCCAGCTCTCTGCCGAGGAGCTCGCCGAGCAGAACATCACGCCCTCCACGATTCGTCTTTCCATCGGTACCGAGAATGCCGAGGACATCATTTGGGATCTGAAGCAGGCCTTCGCCGCGCTGGACGAGTAAGGCGACTTGTGCAAGGCCCCCTTGCGACTCGATAGGTATAACTGCATAAAATGCCTGCTCAAGGCGCCTGTGCGAACAATGGTTGCACAGGCGCCTTTTTTGCATAGATCGGGTGCAAAAACAGGGTTTTTGACACGCTTTATGCATTCGAGTTGTGGAAAACTCCTGTTGAGAGGATGTGAGTTTTACGCAATTGACGTGCGCCTTTTGAGTAAAACCGCAGGTCACGATTTGCTCGGGGTACTATGCAGCGCGATCGAATCACACGCAGCTCAAACGCAGCAAAAACGCACTACGGAGGTTTCCAGCTACATGAGGATCGATTCACGAAAACCGAAAGCCGCCGCCCTTTCCGCCGCTCTGACCGTGGCGCTATTGGCGGGTGCCGGCGCAACTGATGCCCACGCGGCAACACTATCCGATACGGTTGGACCTACGCCGTCCGAGACGACGCTGGTACAGCCCGTTGACTATCGCGGCGATGGTTATGGTTCCATGCAGGAGTGGAACGCCTCGATGGAGGCCAAGCGCGATTCCCTGGAGATGCGCGCTCAGATCATCATGAATATGTATGGCGACTATGCCACCGATGACGAGCGCGCTGTGCTGCAGGGTTGCATCGACGGTGCGGGTAGCCTGTTGACGATGGGGGAGGTCGACGCCAAGTCGACCGAGCTCGATGAGCTGCGCACTGCGCTTGAGGATGCCAAGCGCGAAGCGCTCGAGGCTGCCGCCGAGGCGGAGGCTGCCGAGGTCGCCCAGGCTTCGTACTACAACGCCGGTTACACTCCGTCCTACGCGTCTGCCGCGTCCTACGCGAACGGATCGGGCCTGACGCGCTCTGCGGGTGTCAATAACTACAACGGGCGCCGCGAGACCTATTACAGCAGCAATGTGCTTTATCACTATCGCACGGGCGAATGGACTCAGGATTCTGAGGGCTTTTGGCGCGATTCCGACGGCTATTACGTTGTTGCCGCGGGCGATATGGCCCAGGGCTCGACCTTTACGGGCTCCAAGGGTGATTGCAAGGTCTATGACTCCGGCTGCGCTGCCGGAACCACCGACTACTACACTGGCTGGTAATTTTTCTGCATCACGGATATTTGGCGGACGGGCGTCTTTACCGAGCTTTAGGGCAACGTAAGGACGCCCGTTCTATGTATGCGTTTGAGTTAACAGAGCCCTTACCGTGGCGGTACGCTGGGCGTATGGATGCGGGGCACACTGGTTCTTGAGAAATAAGGTCTTTCTCTTGGAGGAAGTGGTCTTGTGAATGCTCGAGATATTGCCGTTGCCGCCGTCGCGTTGATGCTTGGCTGCCTTGGTCCCACGGCCGCGCTCGTCGCGGGCATGCAGGGGACATGCGGGGCTGCTCCTATCGTGGTCGGCGCGCTGATCGCGGCCACGCTGCTGGGAAGCGCAGGCGTGGTTCTTTGCCGCGACGATGAGGACGAGGTGCCGGGGTCGCAACGCTAACTGTTGTGAGATCGGCCGCCGGTCATAGACGAAGATGAAGGCCGCCGCAGGGGAAAGGTTCCCTTGCGGCGGTTTTGCTGTTAAGGCTGTTGAATGCGGCGCGTTGGCGCTACCAGCTTTTCTCGATATCGCGGATGCGCCGATAGAGCCACTCGTTTTGCGGTGCCTGGATATCGTGTTTGGCTGCGAGGCGGCAGATGGTGCCCGCGAACTCATCAACCTCGGTTTTGCGCCTTGCGATGCGGTCTTGAGCCATCGAGGGCATACCGGCGGGGTCGATTCCCTCGATGAGGTGCACCATTTGCGTCAGGTCTGCCTCGGTCAGTTCAACGCCCTCGGCGTTGGCGACCGCAAGCGTTTCGCGCATGGCGGAAACAAAGCAGCGACGCTGCTCGGAGCCCGGCTCCGTGGCGCTTCCGTAGGTCCCGCCGTAGGCCATGCAGGTCTGGTTGATGCCGTCGTTGAGCATGAGTTTGGCCCACATGCGGTGGGCGATGTCGTCCTCGACGGTATGGGCGATGCCGCAGCGCGTATAGAGCTCGTCGATCGCGGTGATGGTTGCGGGGTCCGTGCCGGCCGCCGCGCCAAAGCGGATTTCGCCCGCATTGGTAAAGGTGAGCGCGCCGTTGAGGAACACGGCGTCCATGCCCTGGCAGATACCAAGAACGGTATGCTCCCAGCCAAAGCGTTCGGCAATCTTTTGCTCGCTCGTAATGCCGTTGCATAGCGAGGCGATGAGCGTGTTGGGTCCCACGACACGCTCCATAGTCTTGAGTGCTTGGTCGAGACCGGTGGTCTTGACCGTCAGGATGACCAGATCGGCGGGCGCTGCCTCGCTGGCACGGACGGACGTGAGATCGCAGGGCTTGCCGTTGACGGTGAGCGCATCGCCCGCGTGACGCTCAAAACGGGTGTCATCCATAACGTATTCGACGGCGTCATTGCCGAGGGCCTTGGCAATCATGCTGCCGTAGAGCAGGCCGACGCCGCCCTTGCCGATAAAAGCGACCTTGTTGATCTGCATGTGAATCATCTCCCCATGTAAAAGGCGCCCGCGTAAGGGGCGCCTGATGGATTGTATGCTGCCAGGGTGATTGGTGGGTGCGCGGGGCGGCTGTTATAAAAAAGAAACGTTTGCCTGGACGCTACGCTGCAGGGCAGACCGCAAAGACATGCGCGTGGTCATGCCCGGCTCCTTTCATCGGGCTTTTTGCTGATGTTAAAGCGGTGCCGTGACGGCTCGATTTCTGCTGCGTTACGATACGTTCTCGATTGCGATTCCACGATGTTTCGGCTGCGTGACCATTGTGTTTCGCCTTGTCGGGGCGCTGGTGGCGAAGGGAGGGGCCGTGCAATACCGCGTTGACCCCAAAAGTGGTAACCGAATATCCGCTCTGGGTCTGGGCTGCATGAGGTTTCCCGGTGCGCCGGGACGTCCGGATGCGAAGACAGCCGATGCCATCATTTCTCGTGCGGTGGAGCAGGGGATTAATTATCTGGACACGGCCTATCTCTATCCCGGCAACGAGGCTTGCGTGGGCGCTTCGCTTGAACGCCTGGGCTTGCGCGACCAGGTTTTGCTCGCAACCAAGCTGCCGCATGCTTCGTGCAAATGCGCGGAGGATTTCGACCGGTTCTTCGACGAGCAACTGCGCCGCCTACGGACCGACCATATCGACTATTACCTCATGCACAACATTACCTCGCCCGCCCAGTGGGAACGCGTGGTGGCGTTGGGCATCGAGGACTGGATCGCGCGTCAAAAGGCGGCGGGGCGTATTCGCCAGATTGGTTTTTCGTACCACGGCAGCGCAGCGGACTTCCTGACGATGCTTGACGCATATGACTGGGATTTTTGCCAGATACAGTACAACTATGCCGGCGAGCGTTACCAAGCGGGAACGGCAGGACTCATGGCGGCTGCGGAGCGCGGGCTCGCGGTGTTTGTGATGGAGCCGCTGCTGGGCGGGCGTTTAGCAGGCAAGCTGCCGCCACGGGCCCGCGCTGTGCTCGATAGTGCCCGTGACCCGCATTTGCGCACTCCTGCCGCCTGGGGTCTTTCGTGGGTGTGGAATCATCCCCAGGTGACCATGTTGCTTTCTGGTATGACCGATACCGCGCAGGTGGACGAGAATTCGTCACTGGCAGACCTCGCGTTGCCGAATTCGATGACGGCCAACCAGCTCGATACGATTGCGCGCGTGTTGATGGAGTTTGAGAAATCGAACCGTGTGCACTGCACGGGATGCGGCTACTGCATGCCATGTCCCAAGGGTATTAACATTCCCGGCTGCTTTGCCGCCTACAACGCGAGCTACGCGCACAGCTGGTTTACGGGGCTGTCTCAATACTTTACGGCGAGCGCGGTGCGCACAAGCGAGCCCAAGTTGGTGAGCAATTGCGTCAAATGCGGCAAATGCGCGCGGCACTGCCCGCAGCACATCGATATTCCCGAGCGTCTCGACGATGTGCGCCGACGTTTCCAGCCTGGTCCCGTGACGGCGGTGCTTAAGGCCTTCGGCAAAACGCGCTCCTCATGACTCTTTTATAACTTGCGGTGGAATAGTTCCTGTTTGCGGCAGAATAGGGGCCAAACAGGAACTATTTCACCGCAACTGAAGGGGGCTGTCGTGGGTCATCGAGATTCATGTGATGATTTGCGTGAGGTTCGTTGGGGCGTTTTGGGCGCCGGGCACATTTCGCATCGATTTGCATCGTCGCTCAAGGAGGTGGACGGGGCACGGCTTGTGGCTGCGGCCGGCCGCACTCCTGCACATGTCGAGGAATTTTGCCGAGCGTTTTCGATCGATGCTGCGCATGGCCATGCCTCGGTCGACAATAACGGCGACGCGGCTTATGGCGCGCTGATTGCCGACCCCGATGTCGACGCAATCTACTTGGCTCTTCCGCATGGCATGCATACGCGTTGGGCCTGTCGCGCGCTGCGCGCCGGAAAGGCCGTGCTGTGCGAAAAGCCGGCCGTTTTGAGTGAGGAAGAGGCTCTCTCGATTGCCTCCATCTCTCGCGAGCGCGGCGTGCTGTTTATGGAGGCGATGAAGAATCGGTTTTGCCCGATGCGCACTCGCGTGAAGGACTTGCTTGCGTCGGGTGAGCTTGGCCGTATCGTCTCGATTGAAAGCGTGCAAAAGCTCGATTACGGCGAGTCTCCTTCGGGCTATCTGCTTGATCCGCTGCAGGGCGGCTGTCTATATGACATGGGCTGTTATGCGGTCGGTTGGTTTGAGGATTTGCTCGCGGGCGCGTGCGAGGTTTCGTCCCGTGAAGTTCGCTGGCGTGACGTATCAGGCGGCCGTGTCGATTGGGCCGACGAGATCCATATGAGCGTCGGCGGTATACCCATTCATATGGTGTGCGACGGCAAAGCAGCATATGAAAGCCGCTTAACGATTGCCTGTGAGCGGGGCTCGTTGGAAATCGAGCGTCTTCATCGCCCCGAGCTCGCCCATGTGAAGTACTCCGACGGTCGAGCACTCGAAATCGATGCACCGTTTGAGGTCGATGATTTTTACGGTGAGGCATCGCATGCGACACAGCTCATTCAGGCGGGGAAACTCGAAAGCCCCATCATGTCCCTAGCCGCCACACAGCGCTGTGCGCACATCATCGATGCGATTCGCTTGAAACTGTAGGGCGTGGGGGCATGGCGCCAACGCCTGGAATGCCTTGGAGGCCTTTGCCCCTGATGCCTCTTTTATAACTTGCGGTGGAATACGGTCTGTTTGCGCCAAAATAGGGCACCAATAGACCGTATTTCACCGCAACTGATGAAGAGGGAGCTGGAGATGCTGACGATCGGGTGTCATCTTTCGACGACGAAGGGCTATCGGGCAATGGGGGAGACGGCGCTGTCCATTGGCGCCAATACCTTTGCGTTCTTTACGCGCAACCCGCGCGGCGGCAAGGCAAAAGAACTTGACATGGATGACGTGGCGGCTCTGCGCGAGCTTATGGCGCAAAACGACTTTGGACCGCTGGTGGCGCATGCCCCGTATACCTACAACCCCTGTTCTGCCAAAGAGCGGGCACGCGAGTTCGCCTTGGAGGCTATGGCAGAGGACCTGCGGCGCATGGAGGCGCTGCCCGGCAACTACTACAACTTCCATCCCGGTGCGCATGTGGGGCAGGGCTCCGACGCCGGCATTCAGATGATTGTCGACACCCTGTGTCAGGTGATGTTTGAGGGCCAGCAGACGACGGTGCTGCTCGAGACCATGGCCGGCAAGGGCACCGAGGTGGGCCGCAGCTTTGAGGAACTGGCGTGCATTATCGAGGGCGTTGCCGCCAAGTGCCCAGAGCTGTCCGATAAGCTGGGCGTTTGTTTGGACACCTGCCATGTGAGCGATGCCGGCTACGACATCATCCATGATCTGGACGGCGTACTCGACGAGTTCGACCGCGTGGTGGGTATCGATCGCTTGCATGCCGTACACATCAACGATTCGAAGAACCCTTGTGGCGCCCATAAAGATCGTCACGAGTGCATCGGCAAGGGATACCTTGGCAGTGAGGAATTTGGTGGAGGTATGCAGGTTATGCAGAATATTGTATCGAATGGCCACTTGCGTTCGCTGCCGTTTATTTTGGAGACTCCGAACGAACTTGCAGGTTATGCAGCTGAAATTAGACTATTAAGGTCATTGCAGCAGTAATGACTGTCACAAAGTAGAGTATTCCATTCACGTTATGGGTTTGTTTCAATCAGTTTTCTCATTGCAGATTCGTAATTCCGGGTGCATAATAGCCAACAGTTTTTGCAGACCTCTGAATCAAACGAGGTCACCGGAAGGAGACTGATTATGAAGCTGAAGAAGCTTGGCGCATTTGCCGCCACGGGTGCTATGGCGCTCGCCCTCGCTCTGACGGGCTGCGGCTCGTCCAACGCCACCTCTGGTTCTAATGCCGGTTCCAGCAGCTCTGGCGACGCTAAGGTCGAGAAGGTCGACGGCTCCAAGGAGTACGCGCTCGTCAAGGACGGTACGCTCACCGTCGGCACCTCTGCCGAGTACGCTCCGTTTGAGTACAAGGATGACAACGGCGACTACCAGGGCTTTGACCTTGAGCTCATCAAGGCTATCGGTGACAAGCTGGGTCTGGATGTCGAGTATGTCAACAATGACTTTGACACGCTGGTTCCGGGCGTCGCTTCGGGCGCCAAGTATGACGTTTCCATCGCGGCTATCACCGACACGCCCGAGCGTGAGAAGGAAGTCACTTTCTCTGATTCCTACTACATGGACGATCAGGCTATCGTGACCAAGGTCGATAACACCGACATCACGGCCGATAACTTCAGCGAGAAGCTCAACAACGCCGACGCTACCATCATCGTCCAGTCTGGCTCGACCGCCGAGGCCTTTGCCCAGGAGAACTTCCCGAAGGCCAAGATCGTCCCCTACAAGGACGCCACCGAGTGCTTCAGCGCTCTGCAGTCCGATAAGGGCGACGCCGTAGTCACCAACCGCTCCGTTGCCAGCCAGCTGACCGCCGAGCAGTTCAACACCTGCCAGACCATCAAGCAGATCAGCACCGGCGAGGAGTACGCCATCGCCATCAACCAGGGCAACACCAAGCTCAAGGACGACATCAACCAGGCCATCAAGGACCTGACCGACGACGGTACCGTCGACGCCCTCATGGCTAAGTACAATATCAAGTAAAATAACTACTTGATTGCGCGCGGGCCCTTTCCGTTTTGCGGAGAGGGCCTTTGCGCTTCTCTTGACGGAGAGCGTTTCCGTCTCGTTTTGCCGGCAACTTCTACGATAGGAGCCACCTTGTCTCGACTGAACAAAGGGGCCGCGGAGCAGCGTTTTCCACTGTCCGCCTTGCTCCAAAAGCTAGCCTGCGTCATGGCCGTGGCGCTCGCGCTGGTGTGCGCGGGGGCATATGCGCCCACGACCGCTCAGGCGCTTGAGACCGCAAAGATTACCGCCCGACCCAACACCGGTTCGGGCAGCGATGTGGTCGGCGGCACCGAGACGCGCATTACCTGGGAAGTTCAGGCCGATGCCGACGAGGAGCTGAGCGGTCTTTCTTTGACGTTTGTCGACGGCACGACGTTTGGTACCGATGACACGCGATTGACGATGCTCTCGGGCGAGGACCTCATGGATCGTACGCCCATGAAGCCCACGTGCAAGGCTGACGGCCAGACGCTCAAGATTGACTTTGGCGAGACGGCGCCTGCCGGCGGCTATTTCCGCGTCGAGGTTTACGGTGTGACGTTTCCCGTCGAGGGCGGCGATGAGGCCTTTAGCGGCACCTATACGCTCGCCGACGGTTCGACCAAGAAGATCTCCAAGATTCCGTCGGTGGAGATCAAGGGCGTGACGGCCTTCGATAACTTCCTGGCCGACCTTAAGGAGCAGCCGTGGGTCGAGGCGTGGAACTCCAATATGTTCCTGCGCCTGTTCCTGAACCCGGTCATTTTGGTCCAGAGCCTGCCGATCGTCTTCAAGGGCTTCCTTATGTCGCTTTCGATCGTGCTCGTGGCGTTTCCGCTGGCAATTCCCTTCGGCTTTGCCCTGTCGCTTATGCGCATCTCCAAGTCGCGCATCCTGCGCTGCCTCGCCGGCATCTACGTGAATATCATTCGCGGTACGCCGGCGTTCCTGCAGATCTATATCGCGTTCTTCGGTCTGCCGTTGGCCGGCGTCAAGGTGGACGACTATGTTTTGGGTGTTATCGTCATGGCCATGAACTCGTCTGCGTACCTGTGCGAGATCTTCCGTGCCGGTATTCAATCGATCCCCAAGGGCCAAAACGAGGCTGCTCGCTCTCTGGGCATGAATGCCTTCCAGACGCTGCTCTACGTTATGATTCCGCAGACGTTCCGCAATGTTTTGCCTACGCTGACCAGCGAGTTTATCTTGCTTTACAAGGATACGTCGCTGCTTGCCGCCGTGGGTGTGGTCGAAATCGTCATGAACGCCCGTACCATCGTGGCCACGACGGGCTCCATTACACCGTACGTGGTTGCCGCCCTGTTCTATCTGGTCATCACCCTGCCGCTCGCTCGCTTGGTGAGCGGTCTTGAGGCGAGGCTTTTGGGTACGACCGAGACCAAGAAGAAGCGTCCCGCCAAGAGCGCCGGACAGGTTGTCGCGACGCCTGCCGATCACATCGCCGGTCTGTAAGGAGGTCCTATCATGAGCGAAACCAATAACTCGAACGAGGTCGTCGTCAGCATTAAGAACCTCCAGAAGGCCTTTGGCGATAACGTGGTCCTGCGCGATATCGATCTGGATGTGCATAAGGGCGAGGTCGTCGTAGTTCTGGGTCCTTCGGGCTCGGGCAAGTCGACGATGCTTCGCTGCATCAATCGTCTGGAGCATCCTACGAGTGGTTCGATTGTCGTCGAGGGCGTGGATGTGTGCGCCAAGGGCGTTGACCTCAATAAGGTGCGTACGCACTTGGGCATGGTGTTTCAGCAGTTCAACCTGTTCCCGCACCTGTCGGTCAAAAAGAACGTCATGCTTGCGCAGCAAAAGGTGCTCAAGCGCAGCAAGGAAGAGGCCGAGAAGATCGCCGTCGAGGAGCTGACCAAGGTCGGTCTTGCCGAGCGTATCGACTTTATGCCGAGCCAGCTCTCGGGCGGCCAGCAGCAGCGCGTTGCCATCGCCCGCGCCCTGTCGATGAACCCTCACGTTATGCTCTTTGACGAGGCCACGTCGGCGCTCGATCCCGAGCTGGTTCGCGACGTTCTGGGTGTCATGCGCGACCTGGCACGCGATGGCATGACCATGATCGTCGTGACGCACGAGATGGGCTTTGCCCGCGACGTCGCCGACCGCGTCGTCTTTATGGACGGCGGCGTCATTGTGGAAGAGGGTACGCCGAGCGAGGTCTTCGACCACCCCAAGAGCGAGCGCACCAAGGCGTTCTTGGGCAATATCTCGTAGCCGGTTGATGTAACTGCCGTTATAAAAGAGCGGGGGCTGGACTTGAATCCAGCCCCCGCTCTTTTGTAGGGATAAGGATGCGCTTTGATGCAGACTCTTTTGGAGGTCCTGGGTTCGTTACGCGAGCTCGGCTCCGAGGGCCTTGCAAGCGGTCTCGCCCTCATCGTCGGGCGCATCGTAGCAAATGACGGAATCGACGACATTGACGCCCGCCTCGTCGGCATCGGCCTTCCAGTTGTCCATCCACTCGCCCTCGGCCCACGAATAAGAGCCAAAGAGGACGACCTTCTTATCGCCGAGGGTCTCCTTGACCTCGTCCCACATAGGCTGGAACTCGTCATACTCAAGCTCCTCGGAACCCATGGCGGGGCAGCCGAAGGCAATGGCGTCATAGCTGGCGGCCTTGTCTGCGGAGAAGTCGGCGCAGGAGATGACCTCTGCCTCGGCGCCGGCACCGGTTGCGCCCTCGGCAACGAAGTTTGCCATGGCCTCGGTGTTGCCTGTACCGCTCCAGTAGACTACTGCGATCTTGCTCATATGTTTTCCTTTCGGTTGCGCGGCGTGCGGCCGCGTTTTGTATGCTCTATCGGGTTGCCTGGACAAGTTGTTCCAGGGTGCAGCCCTGTTGATAGATGTAGGTAAGGTATTGCGTGCATGCACGATAGGAATCGAAGGTCGTGAGCGCCTGCTCAACGTTTGTGTATACCTTCCATGCGCCAAAGACCTTATAGTTTTCACCGTGCTGGACGATAAACTGATGGACATCTTCGTAGGGATAGCCCAAAAAATAGCCAATTTCGTGGGGGAACTCGCACATGCACCCCGTATCGCAGTGCCTATTTCGCGCTAGCGCGCAGACGCTGCCGTCATAGGCGCTCTCTGCGGCATTGCTGCTTGCCAGCGTGATGCGCGCGGCGAGATGCACCAGGGATGCGGGCAGGTTGTGGACATCGTAACCTTCGGCGGCTAGCGCCGTCGTGGCACGGGGGTCGGAGAGGTATCGCATGAGGTCCGCAGGGCGATACACATAGATGAGCGCTCCGCAGGGGCGCCAGACCAAAACGCTCATATGGATTCCGAGTGGCTGGAGCTCGCGGTTGCATTGGGCTATGACGGCGAGCAGGCGAGAGCGTCGCTCTTCGATATGGGCGGCGCCGGGTTTTCCGTTTTGGTTGGCGTAAACGCCGGGATAGGTAAAGAGCGAAGCCGGCTTGATACCTGCGAGCGTAGGGGAGCAGTTGCGCACGACAGCCGTTTGGTATGTTGGGATGTCAATGGTTCGAGTCACGATGCTCCTTTCGGGTCCTCAGTTGTTAGCCAAGGAAAACTTATACACGAAAGTAAGCCATGGTCAACAAAAAAGTTTGAAGAGGGAAACTAATTGACCGAACGGACACGATTTTGGGTTAAGATGAGGACACCCCATGGGGGTATCTAGATAGTGCTACTTGAAAGGGGAACGCATGAGCGACTTGCTCAACCCTGCGAATCTCATCGTGTTGGCCGTCATTGCCGTCGGCATGTTTTTTGGACTGCGTCGCATTGTCGCTTCGACACACGGAAAGAGCTGCTGCAGCGATGGCGCGAGCGGTAAGAAGGCCAAAAAGGTTGTTGTGGTGGATACCGATGCATCGCACTATCCCTATAGCGATGAGCTGCTCATCGGCGGCATGAGCTGTGACGGCTGCGCTCAGAACGTAGCCAATGCCCTCAATGCGCTGGATGGCGTGTGGGCAACGGTGACGTATGCGGACCACACAGCGCGCGTGCGCTCCAAGCGGCCGATCGATCGCGGTGTCCTTGAGGCTGCCGTGAGAGATGCGGGTTACTACGTCATGACGCTGTAGGCCTTGCCTTGGATGCGCGTCCTTGTCTAGGCTCGTCCGCGTAGCTCGATGTCCTGGATGTCGTCGAAGTCGATGGCGATATCTTTGAGCTTGAGGAGTTTGAAAGCAGGGAGCGCCTCGTCGAGGATGCCGGTGCGGCTGCGATAGCCGTATGTATCGTAATAGGTGACACGAACCAAGTCGCCGCGCTTGAGGCCCTCGAGCTTTTTCGAAAGTTCGAGGGCTTTTTCTTCTGTGAGTTCGCATTTTGGCTCGGCGGTGATCTCTTGTTTACGCACGAGCTCGTAGTATCCCGTGAGGGCGGCAAAGGGCATAAACTGCGCGGCACGGCCGGCACGGACGGTGCCGTTGGCGGTGAGCCTGGGGTCGGCGGAGCGACGTCTTCCCTCGGGGTCCGCTAGGCGTTCAAAAGGTGTCGGTGGCCGCATCGGCTGTTGTTGGGACTTAGGCACGATGTCCTCCTACCTGATCGTTGCGTTCGCGCGCGGTGGCGCCGGCGGTAAAGCTCAGCCCCTTAACCAGCGCGTTCTTGCCGTATTTGCCTTTCACGGCCAGCACGGCGCGTGCCAGGTCGCGCTCGCGCTCATCGGCCTCGATATCGCTGAACAGATCGATGGTGGAAAATTCCTCGGGCATGAGGTTGCCAAATCCCAGATTGATGCGCTTGACCGGTCGTTTGGGATCGACAGTCTGCGCCCAGAGCTCATCGAAATATCCCATGATCTTCTTAAACGAATTGGTGCGCTCGGGCAGCTTGCGCGAGGCGTTGGAGTGCGCAAAGAGTGCGGCATAGCCACCGCGCGGTTTGCCGCCATGCTCTCCCACAAAGATGCCATCGATTGCCTGCGCCTCACGTACCAGACGACGCCGTTCGTCATCGCGCTGGACGGGCTTGGGCGCACGGGGTGCGAGCTCGGGGCCGGCGGTTGCGGTGGGTTCGATGCTCGACGTACTCGAGCGCAGGTGTCCGCATCCGTCCACATATTGTGCAGTGCCGCTGGCATCAAGCCTGCGGATGTCGGCGCGCTCGCTTGCATAGCCCACAAAGAGCGAGATGCTGTCGCACACCACGTGCTTGTCGATCAAATCCAGCACGGCGGCATCGACCATCTCGCGCAAGACGGTATAGGCCTGTTCGTAGGCATAACCCTTCGAGAGCACCTGTCCTGTGGTGGTCGAAGTTGCTTGCGGGCGATAGGCTTGGATATCGGCGATGGTTGTCGGCTCGCGCCCGAAGGCATGGTCGATGAGATATTCGGCATTGACGCCGAGCTCGTCGTAAAGCAGGTTTTCGTCGAGCGCCGCGACGCCCATCAGATCGTAGACGCCGTATTTCTCGAGGCGGGCTGCCACGCCGGGACCGATGCCCCAGATATCGGTGATGGGACGATGGGGCCAGATCTCCTTGCGAAAGGTCTCGTCGTCGAGTATGCCGATGCGGCTGGGTACGTGCTTGGCGGTAATGTCGAGCGCTACCTTGGCCTGGAATAGGTTGGGGCCGATGCCGACCGTCGCCGTGATGCCGGTGCGCGCGAGGACCTCGTCGCGCAGCGTGCAGGCGAACCCTTCCGCATCTGTGTGATAGAGGTCCAGATAGGGCGTCACGTCGATAAAGCACTCATCGATGGAGTAGACGTGCACGTCCTGGGGGCTGACGTATTCCAGATAGATACCGTAGATTTTCGCCGACACCTCCATGTAATGCTGCATGCGCGGTACGGCCGTGATGTAGTCGATGCCATCGGGAATTTCGAACAGACGGCAGCGGTTGTGAATCCCTAAGTCCTTCATGGCCTGTGTGATGGCGAGGCAGATGGTCGTGCGTCCGCGTGATTCGTCGGCAACGACCAGGTTGGTGGTGAGTGGATCGAGCCCGCGGTCCACGCACTCGACGCTGGCATAAAACGTCTTGAGGTCGATGCAGATGTAGGTGTGCTGCTCGTGCGCCACGCGTCCTCCCATCAAACACATGTTCTTATCGAATACATGTTCGATAATACCCGCTCGACCGGACACCGTCAAAACCTGTCCCTTTTTGGCAGGTATGGTCGTGCGGCTGCATCGGGTTTTTAACGCAGCCCTAAAGAGCGCGAAACAGCTCGGAAAAGCTCGCTTCGTAGCATGAGCCTAACGATTGATACCGCCTATACGCACGGAAGGGTTGTGGAAAAGATGGTCAATTATGGGTTTGGTATGCCGACGCGCCTTGTTGCGGATGGAGACGTGGCTCGCTGGTGCGGACGATTGGTCGCTCACTACGGAGGCACCAAGGCGCTGGTGGTGCTGGGCGGTGACAAACATACGCGTGATGAACTTGTCACGGCGGCGCTCGGCTCGCTTGATCGAGCCCTGCTCGAGCGCGTGCTTTTTCGCTGTGGCTCGGTTGAGGGTGACGGGGGAGACGAGCTGATCGACGAAGCCGTGGCCCTGGCGACCGACGAAGGCGTGGACTTTGTCCTGGCGATTGGCGATGCCGATACTGCCGGCTTTGCGCGCGAGCTCGCGCGTCGCATGGCGGCGCTCGATGCCGGCGAAGACGGCTTTGTGCCTTATGGATGCATTGTCTCGGAGGGCAAGGTGCCTGCTGTCGTGGGCACCGGCGAGGTTCCCGTTTTTGCCATTATCGCGCCCGAACTGCTGGAGGGCATCGGGTCTCCTCTGCGTGAGTTACTCGGTAGCGTCTGCGCCGCGGCCTAATATTTGCCATAAAAGGACGGGTTATTTTTGGTTGGAAAAGCGTTTGACCTGCCAAAATAAGCCTGTCCCTTTTTGATCGGTTGCCGTTTGGGGGCCGATTGGCAACGCTCGCTGATTGTAGTCTTGACCTGCGCTAGAATAGTGGCATCTGAATGTCCGGGCGCATGGAGGCGTGCGCCCGTATGCTGAGGAGGACTCTATGGCAACTGTTGCCGCACCTATCGATGCTACGTCGACTGCCGCTTGGAAGGCACTCGAGGCTCATCAGGAGAAGCTCGAGGCCGATGGTATCGACCTCAAGGCCTGGTTCGCTGCCGATGCCGAGCGCGTGAACAAGCTGAGCTTTGACGCCGGTGACCTGCACTTCGACCTGTCGAAGAACCTGGTGACCGATGAGACCGTCAAGCTGCTGTGCGATCTTGCCCGCGAGGTGAAGCTCGAGGAGCGCCGCGACGCCATGTTCTCCGGCGAGCACATTAACACCACCGAGGACCGCGCCGTCCTGCACACCGCGCTTCGCCGCCCCGCAACCGAGAGGGGCCAGCTCATCGTCGACGGCCAGGATGTCGTCGCCGACGTGCACGAGGTCCTCGACCGCATGTATGCCTTCGCCGAGCGCGTGCGCTCCGGTGAGTGGAAGGGCGTTACCGGCAAGAAGATCGAGCACCTGGTGTCCATCGGCATCGGTGGCTCCGATCTGGGCCCGGTCATGGCCTACGAGGCTCTGCGTCCCTATGCCGACGCCGGTATCGACTGCCGCTATATCTCCAACATCGACCCCAACGACCAGGCCGAGAAGCTTAAGGGCCTGGATCCCGAGACCACGCTCGTGATCATCGTCTCCAAGACCTTCACCACGCTCGAGACCCTCACCAACGCCCGCGAGGTCAAGACCTGGATGCTCGAGCAGCTCAAGGCCCAGGGCGCCATCGACGGCTCCGATGAGCAGAACGCCGAGGCCGTGGCAAAGCACTTCGTCGCCGTTTCCACCGCACTCGAGAAGGTTGAGGCCTTCGGTATCGACCCCGCCAACGCCTTCGGCTTCTGGAACTGGGTCGGCGGCCGCTACTCCGTCGACTCCGCCGTGGGCCTGTCGCTGATCGTCGTGCTCGGTCCCGAGCGCTTCCAGCAGTTCCTCGAGGGCTTCCACGCTATCGACGAGTACTTCTGCAACACGCCGCTCGAGAACAATGCCGTTGCGCTGATGGGCCTGCTCAACGTCTGGTACGTCAACTTCTTCGGTTCCAAGAGCCACGCCGTGCTGCCGTACTGCCAGTACCTGCATCGTTTCCCGGCCTACCTGCAGCAGCTCACCATGGAGTCCAACGGCAAGCATGTCCGCTGGGACGGCAGCGCCGTGACCTCCGACACCGGTGAGATCTTCTGGGGCGAGCCCGGCACCAACGGTCAGCACGCCTTCTACCAGCTGCTGCACCAGGGCACCGTGGTGGTCCCGGCCGATTTCATTGCCTTCGCCAATACCGCCAACCCTGCGACCGACAGCGGCCAGGACGTGCACGAGCTGTTCCTGGGCAACTTCCTGGCCCAGACCAAGGCGCTCGCCTTTGGTAAGACGGCCGATGAGGTGCGCGCCGAGGGCACGCCCGAGCAGATCGTCCCGGCCCGCTGCTTTGAGGGCAACCGTCCGACGACCTCGATCTTTGGCGACACGTTGACCCCGTTCGCACTCGGCGAGCTCATCGCCCTGTACGAGCACATCACGTTTGTCGAGGGCACGGTCTGGGGCATCGACTCCTACGACCAGTGGGGCGTCGAGCTGGGCAAGCAGCTTGCCAAGCAGATCACTCCAGCCTTCCATGACGACGCCGCCAAGGCCGAGCAGGACGCTTCGACCCAGGCGCTCATCGAGTTCTACCGCGCTCACCGCAAGTAGTCGCTGCTGTTAACGCATCGCGCCTTATAGTCAGGGGCCCGTATCCCATCGGATGCGGGCCCCTTTGCTTTGCCGTGGCCCCGGGGCGCACGGCCTTTAAGGATCTTCGCCGGAGCGTCGCGTGCTGCGAGGGCCCTGCGTCTAGAGCTCGGCCTCCGCATGGCCTCGCTGCGCCTCGGGCAGCTCCCCGTAGAGCGGATGGTCTTCGAGCCTAAAGCGCTCGACCTGTTCGGGAGTGCAGCCGCGCACAAAGAGCCACGAGCGATCGATCGGCGTCGCCATGAGCGTGCTGGGCAGCGCGTCGGCGCGGTCGGAAAACACCCGGGCACTCTCGGGATCCTGGAACGCCAGCACCAGATGCGTGTCGCAGTTGCCCATGATGGAGCGTGCGCGTGCCTCGCCATAGAGCGCATCGAGCTGGTTGGTCGACTGCAGCAGCAGCGTTGCCCAGATGTTGCGGCTTCGGATAATCGAGAGCACGTTGTCGATCTGGGGGATCTGCAGATTTGCGAAGTCATCGAGCATAAAGCGCACGGGCACGGGCAGGCTGCCGTCGGGCTGCCTATCGGCCTCACGAATGAGGCCCATAAACGCCTGCGAAATAAAGAGGCCGGTCAGCGGATCGAGATTGCGGTCAATATCGCTCACGGTTACAAACAGGGCGCAGGGGGTGTGTCCCATGGAAGCGAAGTCCGCCTGATGGCACTCACGATAGAGCTGTGCCGCACCGTCGAATCCCAGACACATGACCTTTTCGGCAAGGATGCCGACGATGCTCGCGTGCATGCGCTCGGCATTTTGCGTAATGGCGTAGCGCCGCCATAGCGAGAGGGCATAGCTTTGGGGGTCGGTCGTGATCAGGTCGTCAAACAATCGACCTGTGGCACCGTCCTGCAGGTGCTCGATCAGCTTGATGACCGAGCTGATCGTCTGCTCGTCGGCGGGTAGCTGTTCGGTGACGTAGGCGATAAGACACGACAGCAGGTTTGCCGCCGCATGATCCCAAAAAGGCTGGTTGTTGTCCTCGATGGGGCAGATGGCCTTTGCCACCGAGAGGATGTCCTGCTGGTTGGGCCTGCCGTCCGCCTTGCGGCGAATGTGCCTCAGGGGGTTGTAGCCGCAGCGCTCGATGCCGGGCGCAAGGGCCGGGACGGTGTTGAGGTCGGCGAAGTTGAGACATTGCACGCGGTAACCGTGGGCTGCCAGCACGGGTCCCACTTCGCGACAGAGCGTGCCTTTGGTGTCGAGCACGATGTAGCTTGCGTTCATTTGCAGCAGGTTGGGCTTGAGGACGTTTCGGGTCTTGCCGGCTCCCGAGGGACCGATCACAAGTGCATTGTTGTTGAGTCCCGTTTGGCGGGTGTCGCAGGAAAGCGTTCGATCCTTGGCGAGGATGGTGGACGATGCGGACTCAGATGCGGCGAGACGGCTGGCGAGGTTAGACATGGGCGACCTCCTTGGTGGTCGAGAGGATTTCGTGGGCAAAGCCGAGCTCGACGGCGCGCTCGGCCGAAAGGTAGGTGTCTTTTGCAGTGAGGGACTGGATGCGCTTGGGCGTGAGGCCGCTGCGGTCCGAGAGGATTTGCGTGAGGGTCTTGCGGGTCTGCATGAGACGCCGGCTGGTTTCCTGCAGCGCAAGTGCCGAGCCGCCTGCCCCCTGGGGGATCAGCGGGTCGTGAATCATGAGCTCTGCATGGGGCGCCATACGGCGATCGTCGCCGCCCATAAAGATCACGGCGCCCATGGACGCGGCGAATTCCAGGCAGACGGTGCGGATGGGGCACGATGCGAGGCGCATGGCGTCATAGATCGCAAGGCCCGATCGCACGCTTCCGCCGGCGCTGGCGACAAATATGGTGATGGGGCGGCTGGGGTCGGTGGCATCGAGCAGGCGGATCTGCTGGCATAGGTCGTGGGCCATCGGGGTTTCGATGTTTCCCATGACGGAGAGCTCGCGACGGGCGAGCATCTCATCGTAAATGCTGGTGAGCGTGATGCCTCGGGCGGATTCACGCATGGTGAGGGGGCTGATGATGGGGGAATGATTGGTGTCCATGAGGACTCCTTTCTGTTGGTTGTGTTGTGGAATAGGATTGTTGCCCGCGGAGGGGCTGGCGGGCTACAGGGTTCGTCCGAGCCTGAGATCGAGCTCGGTTGTGGGGCAGGCTGCCTGTTCGTGCGGCTCGCAAGCGCCAAGGGCTCCAAAGCGATAGAGCGTTGCGGCGGGCGTGGTGTAGGCGAGCCGCAGCTGATGCTCGACAGGGGCACATCCGTCATTTTTGTAATGAGCCGCGTAGTACTGCGCGATGCTGGCGTTCATCTCGCTGCCATTGCGATGGCGCTCAAACTGGCGTCTGCAGGTCTCGATGATCTTTGCTACCGACTTGGGTGCCGTCGCGGGAACAAGGGCGAGATAGCCCTCAAATAGCTCGTTGATGCTCAGGAGGCACAGCAGGTCGATCAGCGTCCTTATGGCTGCTCCCTCGGCAGAAAAATGCGCGGTCATGCGGTTATATCGGTTGCGGTCGACGATGGCCGCATGGGGTCTTGGAGTTTTCTGCCCTGTGGTCCCGGGCTTTTGCCGCGCCTGTGTATTGAGCTCGACGTTGCAGCGCTTGAGGCCGTCCAACGGAAGGAACAGTGCGGTGCGCAGGGTGTTCCGCTTGCTTTCGAGTTCATGACGCTCGTCGGGTTCCCATTCGAGCTTGAGTTTCGTGTCGAGTGCCGTAAGCATATGGGCTAGGCAGCCTACGGTAAGAACGTACGAATCGTTGTCGCGTTTTGGGGCATAGGGGTCTGTCAGCTTGCGAATGTCGGGGTCGCCCATGATCTTTGTGCAGCGCTTCAGCAGTTGAGGGTGGTCGGCCAAGATCGTCGCGAGCGGTAGCGACGCGTAGTTCTTGATGGTCGCGGCGGCAAAGGCGGCGTCATATTCGTTTGCATATGCTCGCTCAATGCGGGCATCCAGAATGCTTTTCTTATCGCCGTCTTCAGCGTGGTGGTTTGTCATAGCTTCTCCAATCGGTTGATGTTCGTGCTGTTTGTTGATGTGTTGGTTGTCGTGAGTGATGTGCTTGCCGTGGGTGATGTGCTGACGTTGGGGTGCTATGCGGTTTTCAATGAGCCCGTGAGGCAGTTGCTGCAGGGGCGGGATGGAACGGCCCATGCAAGGCGGAAGGCATCGTGCTCAAAATCGAGACAGCAATGCCCTGGGTGCCTCACATGTGGCAGTTACCTCATTAAGTTGTCATTGCGTTTGGGGTTGTACTTGCCGATCTTCCTTCTCTTACACGCTGAAAACTGAAACTTCATATGCTCGATCTGCTTAAAACCGCAACGGCGGTCTTTTATCAACTTATATGTCGGAACGCGTCTTTGCAAGTACTTTTTTGCGTTTGTTTCAAATGCCTTGATTATCAACTTCAACCGAACACCTCCCACATTCATCCGCACATGTGCGGATGAATGTGGGAACCCGATACCCTGAGGGCCGGATCGGCCGGCC
>JAHABQ010000050.1:0-4692 GCA_018376265.1 Collinsella sp. | reverse complement strand
CATGAATGCGGCGTGGCCGCCGCGGCTGAATTAGACACTCACCATTGTCGGCCTAATCCGCGGTCTTTCATGCAGCAGGGGCTCTCAATGTTTTTATGTTCTGCTCATATCGTCTGTGCCGGCACTCTGGGAACGTCCCTAAGTGCCGGCATCCGGGGACACTCCTTGAATGTTGTCTGTTCAAGAGTGTCCCCAATGACTAGTCGTTTAAAAGCGTCCCCAATGACTAGGCCGCTTGCCTGCGATTTTTGACCGTTGGGCGGGCTTGCCGCCCTTGCCGCAAAAACGTTTTTGCATATCGGGTACAACGGGCTTTACGTGAGTAAAGTGCGCGTCGCGTCAACGTGTCGCGTTTTTAAAGGAGGCCCCATGCCTGGTGTTACCCCTGCAGAAGTTCTGTCCAACTTTGGTATTACGCTCGTTGAAGATCCCGCCGAGAATCAACCCCGTCTGCTGGTGGACCTGCCGGCGGCAGAGCTTGTCGAGCACGCTATTCGTCGCAAAGAGGGCCGTATGGCTTCTAATGGCGCGCTCGTGATCGAGACGGGGGAGCGCACTGGTCGTTCGCCCAACGATCGTTTTATCGTTGACACCCCCGATGTTCACGACAAGATCGCCTGGGGTGCGGTCAACCGCCCACTGTCCGTCGAGAGCTATGAGGCCATCAAGGCCGGCATCGTCGACTATCTCAACGAGCGCGACGTGTTCGTCACGCGCGGCATGGCGGGCGCTGACCGCAACCACACGCGTCGCCTGCTTGTTGCCTGCGAGCGTGCCAGCCAGGCACTCTTCATTAAGCAAATGCTCGCCCGTCCGCTCGCCCGCGAAATCGCGCGCACCGGCGAGCCCGACTTCTGCGTGCTCGCAGCGCCCGGTTACCAGTGCGATCCTGCCATCAAGGGCCTCAACTCCAGCGCCGCCGTGGTCATCAACTTCCAGGAGCGCGTGATTTTGGTCGCGGGTACCGGCTACTCCGGCGAAATCAAAAAGTCCATCTTCAGTGTCATGAACTACCTGCTGCCTGTCGAGGACGACGTGCTGCCCATGCATTGCTCGGCCAGCATGGATCCCGTCACGCACGAGACCGCCGTGTTCTTTGGCCTGTCCGGCACCGGCAAGACCACGCTTTCGGCCAATCCCATGCGCCTGCTGATCGGCGACGACGAGCACGGTTGGTCCGACATGGGCATCTTCAACATCGAGGGTGGCTGCTACGCCAAATGCGAGGGCCTGGACGCCTTCCACGAGCCCGAGATCTTCAACGCCGTCCGTTTTGGCGCCATTTGCGAAAACGTGGTGCTCGACGAGAACCGCAAGCCCAACTACGACGACATCTCGATCTCGCACAACACGCGCGTGGCCTATCCCGTGGAGCACATTCCTAACGCGTGGACTAAGGGCATGGGCACCACTCCGAGTGTCGTGCTGTTCCTGACTTGCGACGCTTTTGGCGTGCTGCCGCCCATCTCGCGCCTGACGGCCGACGCCGCCATGTACCACTTTGTGACGGGCTTTACGGCTAAGATTCCCGGCACCGAGGTCGGCGTCACCGAGCCCACGCCCACGTTCTCTTCGCTGTTCGGCGAGCCGTTTATGCCGCTCGACCCCATGGTTTACGCCAAGATGCTTGGCGAGCGCATTGCCGACGGCCGCACGCGCGTGTACCTGGTCAACACCGGCTGGATCGGCGGCGGCTACGGCGTGGGTCATCGCATCGAGCTGGCCTACACGCGCTCGCTGGTCGCGCGCGCCCTCGACGGCACCATTGAGGACAGCGAGTTCGTGCACGACGACATCTTTAACGTCGACATTCCCACGACGTGCCACGGCGTGCCCGATGGCATCCTGGTGCCGCGCCAATACTGGCAGAGCACCGCGCGCTACGACGAGGCCGCGCACAACCTGGCGGTGATGTTCGAGGAGAACTTCGAGAAGAAGTACTCGCACCTGCCCGAGTCCGTCAAAGCCGCCGGCCCGCACGCCCAGGTGTCCGCCGAGGCCCGTCATCGCGGCCGCGGCCTGCTGGGACTCCGCCACTAGCTTCGCCGTGAGTCCATATCCACCACAAAGGGGACAGGCACCTTTGTGGTGGTTTTGCTCACGTGGATGACTCGGGTTACAATACGCCTGACATATCGTCCCCTTCTCCGGATGGGGACAGCGTAAGCGTTCTTGTGACGGCACCGTAGGACTTTGAAGGTGGTCGTTGTAAGGGCGCTTTTTGTTTAGGCGCTCGCGTTGGCGCGAATCGTGAAGGGAGCATGCGTGAAGAGCTTTATTGCCGAGGATTCATTTTGGGAGCTGTTTCCGCAGGCAGCGGTCGGTGTTGTAGTCGTTGAGGGCATGAAACCCGCGGCGCAGATTCCTCAAGAGGACGTGGACGCGATTGCGGCGCTGCTCGATCGCGCCAATATCGACGCGGAACGTCATCTGACCAGCGACACTATCAGCGAGAACGCACCGGTCAAGGCATGGCGCGAGGCGTATCGTCTGTTCAAGACTAAGAAGGGTGCGCGTTGTTCGATTGAGAACCTGCTTAAGCGCGTGCTCAAGGGCAAGCCGGTCGGTCATATCACGCCGGCGGTGGATATTTACAACACGGTGTCGCTGACCTACGCGCTGCCCGTGGGAGGCGAGGATCTGCATGCGATCGAGGGAGACCTTCGCCTGAAGGTGACCGACGGTGGCGACGCGTTCTTGCCGCTTGGCGAGGAGGCGGACGATCCGACGCTGCCCTGTGAGCTGGCCTATATCGATGATGCGGGCGCCGTGTGCCGCTGCTGGAACTGGCGCGACGGCGTTCGAACGGCTCTGTCCGATGATTCGGCCGATGCGTTCCTGGCGATTGAGTGCGTGGAGCCCGAGCGAATGAAGGACTGCCAGGCCGCGATCGATCGCCTCGCTGAGTTGCTCGAGCGTTATCTGGGAGCGACGGTTGTCGTTAAGACGCTTGTGACTCGCGACAATCCCTGCGTGGAGCTGTAGCGAAGTCTGCGGATCAAACTCGACGGTCAAAACCACCACAATGGTGCCTGTCCCCTTTGTGGTGGTTTTTATGTTGATGGGTTAACAAATAGGGTGCGCAGGGCTGGCGGCCGATAAGTACGGTTAAGATGTTTACCCGTTAGCATTATGCAAGCGAAAGGCGGTCGTCTCCCATGCAGCAGAACGACGAGACACGTTTCGAGGACTTTGTCGGACTGATCAGCGGGCTCTACAAGGAGATCCAGCGCATTAAGACATCCGAGGGCGCAAGGCTGGGCCTCAAGGGCTCCGACGTTATGTGCCTGTACTATCTTGAGCGCAGCAAGGACGGCCTGACTGGCGCCGACCTCGCTCGCATGGCAGGCGTGACCCGCGCCGCCGTCTCGCGCACGCTCGCGCATCTGGAGGAGGGCGGCTACGTCGAGGTCGATGATTCGGGCGATGCCGCCGTTAAGTATCGTGCTCCGGTGCGCCTGACCGCTCTGGGCGGCGAGAGTATGAGCGAGGCGGACCGCATCATTCGCGAGGTGCTCGATACCACCGGTAAGGCTATGGGTGTGGAGCAGCGCGAGCAGATGTATGCGTCGCTACGCACGATTCTCAACACCCTGCGCGAGATCTAAGGCCGCCAAGGCATTTGCTTCCAATTAACAACTGCATAGTCCCGTTTGAGCGCGTATGCCGTGCCGGGGCTTGCTGTCAAAATTCCCTGCGCGGGACCTGCGCAAGAAAGGATTCGCTATGTCCGTCCGTATTATTACCGATTCCGCAAGCGATATGTCACCGGCCGAGCACCCAGCATTGGCCGTTTTGCCACTGTCCGTCACCTTTGGCACCGATGTGTACATGGATGGCGTCGACATCGATCACCAGCGCTTTTACGAGATGCTCGTGGAGCGCGATGAGCTGCCTAAGACCGGCCAGGTCAACCCGTACGCGTTTTCGCAGGCTATTGCCGAGGCGCGTGAGGCCGGCGATGAGGCAGTGATTATTACCGTGGGCGCTAAGCTTTCGGGTACCAACCAAAGTGCCCGCACCGCACTTGCCGAGGCGCCGGGCGGCGATGTGTATGTGGTGGATAGCAATAACGTTACCCTGGGCGAGCGCGTGCTGGTTGAGTACGCGCTGCGTTTGGTGGACGAGGGCCAGGGCGCGGCTCAGATCGCGGCGGCTGTCGAGGCCGTGCGCGACCGTGTAGTCGTCATCGGCCTGCTCGAGACGCTTGAGTACCTCGTTCGCGGCGGTCGCCTGTCTGCTGCGGCTGGTGCTGTGGGCACGTTGCTCAATGTGAAGCCCGTTGTGGCAGCGGAGGACGGTCTGATCGTGCAGCTGGGCAAGGCTCGTGGCTCCAAGAACGGCCGGAACCTGCTCAACCAGAAGGTCGAAAAGGCAGGCGGCATCGACTTTTCCATGCCGCTGGCGCTCGGCTATACGGGCCTTTCGGATGCGGTGCTCAAGAAGTATATCGAGGACAGTGCGGCACTGTGGGCTGGTCACACCGAGGGCGAACTGCCCGTTCACACCATTGGTGCCACCATCGGCACCCACGTAGGCCCCGGCGCCGTAGCCGTAGCCTTCTTCCAGCCCGCCAACTAACCGACCTGCCATAAACCACCACAAAGGTGCCTGTGAACTGCCTCCCATTTCTTGGACATCGGGAAATGGGAGGTTTTCCATGAGTATAGACCTCAGGGTGAAGCACGACCT
>JAHABQ010000016.1:0-35040 GCA_018376265.1 Collinsella sp. | reverse complement strand
ACGAGATAGTCGAGAAGCGCGGTCTCAAGAAGGAGTAACATCGGGACTTGCAGCGACGGACCTCAGGACACTCTTACACCACGTCTGCGCGCGCGACCACAACATTCGATGAAAATCGCGATTTTGACGAAAAGCGTCGAATGTTGTGATGGTTTTCGTTGTGGGCGGGACGGTTTTCGCTGTGGGCGGTGCGGTTTCGCTGCAGAACCGCCAGCCCGCCGCCTGCCAGCCCGCCGCTCTCGTTACGTTTTCGCTGCATTTGGGTAAAGCGCCTGCTCCAAGCCGGCGCCTCCCTGTATACTAGAGCGGTTTATCTGTTATGCGGAAGGGAGCGCCTATGGCACTCAGCGAGAAAGACGTGCACGGCATCGCCGAGTACGCAAAGATCGCACTGACCGATGACGAGCTCGCCCAGATGACGTCCTACATGAACGACGCCGTCCAGATGCTCGAGCCCGTCCTGCAATATGACTTGCCCGACGTGGAGCCCACGTTCCATCCCATCGGAAGCCTGTCCAACGTGATGGGCGATGACCTGCGCGAGCCCGAGCGCGATCTGCCGCTCGACGTTGCGCTCGAAAACGCCGGCAGCGCGCGCGACCGCTACTTCCGCGTGCCGTCCATTTTGGGAGAGGGGGAGAGCGAGTAATGGCGCTAAGCTTCGATTCCCTTACCGCCGCCCAGATTGCCGTAGGCGTTGCCGCCGGCGACTTTACCGCTACCGAGGTGGCCCAGGCCTCCCTTGCCGCCATCGAGGCGCGCGAGGGCGGGGTCCAGGCATTCCTGCAGGTGGCGCCCGAGCTTGCGCTCGAGGCCGCTGCGCGCGTGGATGCCGACCGTGCCGCAGGCAAGCCGCTGCCCCCGCTCGCGGGCGTGCCGCTGGCTATCAAGGACAACATGAACCTCGTGGGCACGCGCACCACCTGTGCTTCCCGCATGCTCGAGAACTACCAGAGCGTCTACACCGCTACTTGCGTCCAGCGCATGCTCGATGCTGGCTGCCTGCCCATGGGCAAGGCCAACATGGACGAGTTTGCCTTTGGCAGCTCCACCGAGAGCTCGGCCTTCCATCGCACCAACAACCCCTGGGATACCGAGCGCGTGCCCGGCGGCTCCTCGGGTGGCTCCGCTGCTGCCGTCGCCGCGGGCGAGGTCGCGCTCTCGCTGGGCTCGGACACCGGCGGCTCCATTCGCCAGCCGGCGTCGCTGTGCGGCGTGGTGGGCTTTAAGCCCACGTATGGCGCCGTGAGCCGTTACGGCGTGGTTGCCTTTGGCTCGTCGCTCGACCAGGTGGGACCCTTTGGCCGCACGGTCGAGGATGTCGCGCTGGCCATGAATGCGCTTACCGGCGCGGGCCACGATCCGTACGACTGCACCAGCCAGGATTGCGCCGTCGATTTTACCGAGCATCTCAACGACAGCATCGAGGGCAAGCGCGTGGGCATTATCCCTGCGTTTATGGAGGCCGAGGGCCTGACGCCCGAGGTCAAGGCCGCTGTTCAGCGCGCCGCCCAGGAGTTGCAGAACCAGGGTGCCGAGTTGGTCGAGGTCGACCTGCCACACCTGGACGCCGCCATCGCCGCCTACTACGTCATCGGCCCGGCCGAGGCGTTCTCCAACCTGGCCCGCTTCGACGGCATTCGCTACGGCTATCAGGAGGAGGGCTGCGCCAACCTGTCCGACCAGAGCTCGCTTTCGCGCGCCCACGGCTTTGGCGCCGAGGCCAAGCGCCGTCAGATGCTCGGCGCCTACCTGCTGAGCTCGGGCGTGTACGACAAGTACTACTACGCTGCGCAAAAGGCCCGCACGCTCATCACGCAGGACTACGATGCCGCGTATGCCAAGGTGGACACCATCCTCATGCCCGCCTCGCCGCGCACGGCCTTTAAGTTTGGCGAGATCAGCGACCCCACGCAGATGTACCTTTCCGACCTGTACACCATTTCGCTTAACATCTGCGGCAACGGTGGCATCTCGGTGCCGCTGGGTCTGGGCGAGGATACTCAGCTGCCCGTTTCTGCCCAGCTGGTGGGGCCTGCCTTTAAGGACCGTCAGCTGCTCACGTTTGCCCGCGCCCTGGAGCGCGGCTTTGCCGATGCCGCCACGGGCGCGCCCGCGCTTTCCGTCGCGCCCGATTTTGCCGGGAAGGGAGGCGAGCTGTAATGAAGGAGCTTTCCGAGGTCCTGCAGGATTGGGAGGCCGTGATCGGCCTGGAGATCCATACCGAGCTCACCGCACTCGACACCAAGATGTTCTGCAACTGTAAGCTCAGCCACGATGACGAGCCCAACGCCAACGTGTGTCCGGTGTGCCTGGGCTTGCCCGGCGCCCTGCCGGTGCCTAACAAGCGCGCCATCGAGAGCATCGTCAAGGCCGGCCTTGCCACCAACTGCGAGATCCAGCGCCACTCGATGTTCTACCGCAAGCACTACTTCTATCCCGATATGGCCAAGAACTTCCAGACCACGCAGGGTCCGGTCGCCTTTGCCATGTACGGTCACCTGGACCTGGACGTGACCGGTCGCGGTGCCGCCGAGCGCCCCGACTGCGCGTTTGGCGAGGCCGAGGCCCAGAGCCTGGCGAGCGCCTCGGCCAACGCCGAGGGCCTGTCCACGTCCATGACGTCGACCATGCGCGAAGGCAACCAGCGCGCCGGCCACCTGGCCAGCTATGACGCGTCCAACCTGCAGATGCCCGAGCGTCGCGAGGACGGTTCCTACACGGTGCCCATCCGCATCCTGCGCATCCACATGGAGGAGGACGCCGCCAAGATGGTGCACGTGGGCGGTGCCGAGGGCCGCATTACCGCCGCGGCCGAGTCGCTCGTCGACTACAACCGCTGCGGCACGCCGCTGATCGAGCTCGTCACCGAGCCCGACTTGCGCACGCCCGAGGAAGCGCGTCTGTTTATGGAGAAGCTCCGTCGCATCTTTGTGACGCTGGGCATTTCGGACTGCTCCATGGAGAAGGGTTCCATGCGCTGCGACGGCAACGTGTCGCTGCGCCGCCGCGGCGAGACCAAGTTGGGCACCAAGACCGAGCTCAAGAACCTCAACTCGTTTAAGAGCCTGCACGATGGCCTTGCCTACGAGATCTGCCGCCAGGCCGAGGTGCTCGAGGAGGGCGGCATCATCTATCAGGAGACCCGCCACTGGGAGCCCAGTCGCAAGCGCACCGTGGTCATGCGTGTGAAGGAAACGGCAGACGACTATCGTCTGTTCCCCGACCCCGATCTGGCGCCGTTCGATCTGGACGACGAGTTCATCGACCGCTGCCGTGGCGAGATCCCCGAGCTGCCCGATGCCAAGCGCGTCCGTTTTGAGGCCGACTTTGGCATTAAGGCGGCCGACGCCGAGCAGATTGCCGGCGACCCCGAGTTTGCCGAGTTTTTTGAGGCCGCCGCTGCCGGTATGGCTGGCAAGGAGGCCCAGACGGTTGCAAACTTGCTGGTGAACGAGATGATCGCCTATCTTAAGGGCGCGGGCGTGTCGCTGACCGAGTCCGGTATCGCGCCGGCTCAGGTTGCGGCGCTGGCTAAGCTGCTGGCGACCGATGCTATCAGCTCCAACCAGGCGCACGAGGTCTTTGAGGCCATGGCCCAGACCGGCGACGACCCCAACAAGATCGTCGACGAGCGTGGTATGCGTCAGGTGAGCGATGCCGGTGCGCTGCAGCCGATTGTGGACGAGGTGCTGGCAAACTGTGCCGAGCAGGCGCAGCAGTATCGTGACGGCAACCAGAAGGTCATCGGCTTTTTGGTGGGCCAGTGCATGAAGGCGAGCCGCGGCAAGGGCAACCCGAAGCTCTTCAACGAGTTGCTGAGAACGTCGCTCTCGTAAGCGGGAACCGAGGGGCCGGGCGCAGGGCCTTGCCTCTCAATTTCGGACAGTCCTGACTCACGACGGAGGCGCCACTGGCGCCTCCTGTTCGTGCGGAACTCATTGAGAGGCAAGGCCCTGCGCTCGGCCCCTCGGTTCCGTGACGACTCGGCCGTTCGGGTCAGGCGGGCTGATAGGAAAGATGGTGACGGAGGCGCAAAATGCGCCTCCGCCTTTTGAATGTGATGAAAGTGTGGCGAAATGAGCTTAAAACTTCCGTAAATGTGATAAATGTCACGTTTTACCTAGGGTAAAATGTGGGAAATATCACGTTTACGGAAGATTCTTTGCGGGAGGTTCGGCCATGCAGCGAGATATCATTGCCAAGCTTAACGCTTGGAAAGCGTCAGAATATCGTAAGCCGCTTATCCTTAAGGGGGCGCGCCAGGTTGGAAAGACGTGGGCGCTTAAGGAGTTCGGTCGAACCTCGTACCGCAATTTTGTGTATCTGACGCTCGAGGAGCCGTCACCTGGGGTACAGAGCGAGTACGCTCAGTTTTTCGAAGGTACGCGCGATCCTCGACGGATCATCTCAAATCTTTCCCTGGCACTTGGACAGCCTATCGAGCCCGGCGAAACGCTGCTTATTATTGATGAGATCCAGGATTGTCCTTCTGCAGTCGGCGCCCTTAAATACTTCTGTGACGAGGCCCCCGAGTATCACGTCGCATGCGCAGGGTCTTTGTTGGGCGTTCGCTTGTCCCGTGAGACCAGCGCTTTTCCGGTGGGAAAGGTCGAGTTCATGGAGATGCGCCCCATGAGCTTTTCCGAGTTTCTGAAAGCCGAGGGCGCTGCAAACTACGACGAATACCTTGGCGGCCTGGATCAGATCGAGACAGTGCCCGATTTCTTCCATGTCCGTCTCGTCGAGCATCTTCGTCGTTATTTTGCATGCGGCGGCATGCCAGAGGCTCTTGGCCGGTGGGTGGAGACGGGCGATATCGTTCAGGTCGATAAGGTGTTGTCTGATCTCTTGGATTCCTACGAGCGCGATTTTGCCAAGCATGGTGGCCGTGCGCAGTTCGCCAAGCTTTCGCAAATATGGAACTCGATTCCAGCTCAGTTGGCGCGCGAGAACAAAAAGTTCGTTTGGGGTGCGGTGCGCGAGGGGGCTCGTGCTCGAGAATACGAGGATGCTCTGGAATGGCTTGCCGATGCTGGGCTCATCACGGCGGTTCGCCTTAATGCTGCCGGTGGTGTGCCGCTCTCTGCGTACGATGACCTCAAGGCATTTAAAGTCTACTGTCTTGATGTCGGCTTGCTGCGCCGCATGGCAAGGCTGGATGCGTCCGCTTTTGCCATCTCGGATGCGCTATTTTCGGAGTTCAAAGGTTCGTTCGCCGAGAACTATGTGCTTCAGGCATTACTTTCACAGTTAGATGCTGCTCCGCGTTATTGGACAAACGAGAAGCCGAAGCACGAAGTCGATTTTTTGATTCAGGTCGGAAACGAAATCGTTCCCGTCGAGGTCAAATCGGGAGAGGTCGTTCATTCCAAGAGCCTTAAGTACTATGCCGACAAGCATGCGGAGACGACTCCATTGAGGGTCCGCTACTCACTTAAGAACCTAAAGCTCGACGACGGGGTGCTCAACATTCCGTTGTATTTGGCTGATCGATCTGTCCCTCTTATCAAAAAGGCGCTTGATTGTGCGCATCTTGACGTTTAGATCCCGGGTGAGCTGACGGGCGGCGGCTAATTAATCGCTCCGTTACGGCCAGGGAGCTTGGGCCTTAGCGATGCTTGCTTCGCCAAGCCGTGGGTGTCATGCCGGTGTATTGCTTGAAGGCTTGGGCGAAGGCGGCCTGCTGAGGGTAGCCTAGACGCTCTGCCACCTGCGCTATCGTGAGCGCGCTATCTGCCAAAAGGTCCTGCGCTCGCTCCATACGGCGTCTGCGAATGTAGGCGCCCAGGGACTCGCCGGTTTGGGCCTTAAAGGTGGCGCATAGTTTGGAGCGGCTTGTGTAGAGCCTCTCGGCCACCTCGTTGATACCCACATGTCTGCCTTTGTCGAGCGTGCGCTCAATCATTGCCGTTGCTTCTTCGGCCATGGTTATGCTGACGCGTGTGTCTGCCGCCTGCCGCGCCTGCTTGTGGGCCGCGCGCGAACAGGCGAGCTCCGCGACCATGGTCTCCACGATGCCCTGCATATAGACGTGTCCGCCTACGGTTTGGGCACGGTCCTCGTTAATCCGGCGCAGCGTGTGATAGATGGCAGACGTCGCTTCCTCGTGCCATGGCTCGGCAAACGCCTCAAAGATTCCCGCGAACTCGGTGGGATAGCGGTGCTCCAGTTCGTCAAAATATCCAGGCAAAAAGAGCACCGAGCGCGAGTGATAAAGTTCCCCCGCAAACAGCGGGCTTAATTCCTCGCCACAGCTATCTTGGATAAAGCTGCAAACGGCATTGTTTGGCCACGGTCCATGCGATGGTTTGAGGTTCGCGGGCGTTATGCCAGTCTCGGGCATGCATGTAAGTGTGGGCGCGCTGACTTCGCTCACGCAGGCGTACGGCTCGGGTGTGTATTCGGCCAGGTACATATCGTGCGTCGGGGTGATGAAATGCTCCATGACAATGCAGGCAGGGGAGAGAGGCATGATCCATGCGCGTCCGTGCGCCCGATCGTTTGCCACCTCGCCGGTAAAGACAGCGCCCTTGCCGGAAAGCTCCAGGCCAAACTGCTCAAACTGTGGTGCGTAGAGCTCAGTTATGTCGGTCGCAGCCCGATGCATTTTCAAAAGCGTCCCCTTCCTTTGCGAAAACGTCCACGCCTGGCTCGATTGTGTGCCTTGGCTAACATATCAATGATAAGTTGAGAACGGTTAACTCTCAAGCCGTTAGAAAGGAATCTCATGGCAAAGGGATCAAAAAGGGAAGGTGGAGGCATCGGCGAGTTGCTCGCGTATGCCGGTGACCGCAAATTCCTAACGTATTTGGGCATGGCGCTCTCGGCGCTCTCGCAGCTGCTGAGCTTTGGCCCGTACGTGTGCATTTGGCTTGTCGCGCGCGATCTGATCGCCGTGGCGCCTAACTGGAGCGAAGCCTGCGACATCGCGATGTATGGCTGGTGGGCCGTGGGTTTTGCCCTGGCAAGCATCGTAGCTTATTTCGTGGGGCTCATGTGCACGCATCTGTCCGCGTTTCGCTGTGCGTCCAATATCCGCAAGACTACGAGCGAGCACCTGCTTAAGCTGCCGCTTGGCTACTTTGACACGCACGCCACCGGTGAGCTGCGTCGTGTTGTAGACGGATGTGCCGCCTCCACCGAGACTTTGCTCGCACACATGCTGCCCGATATCGCAGGCGCCGCCGCCATGGTCGTGGGCCTGCTCGTATTGCTTTTCGCCCTCGATTGGCGCTTGGGCGCGGCATGCCTCATCTCGGTGGCCATTTCGTTTGGCGCCATGGCCACCATGATGAGCGGCAAAGGCGCCGAGTTCATGAAGGCCTACATGGGAGCGCTGGTCAAGATGAACAAGACCGGCACCGAATACGTACGCGGTATTCCCGTGGTCAAGGTGTTTCAGCAGACGGTCTACTCCTTTAAGGCTTTCCACGATGCGATCGCCGAATACGCCGACATGGCACAAAACTATGCGGGCACGTTCTGCCGAGGTCCGCAGGTACTCAACCTTACCGCGCTCAATGGTCTTGTGGCATTCCTGTTGCCCGTGGCGTTGCTGTTGGCGCCGGGCGAGACGGACTTCGCACATTTTATGGCCAACTTCACGTTTTACGCGATATTTTCGGCCGTGGTACCGACGGCCCTGACCAAGCTCATGTTTGTGGGCGAGGCCTCTCAGATGAGTGCCGATTCGCTGGCTCGTATTCGAAGTATCATGGATTCCAAGCAGCTCTCCGTGCCCGCCCAACTCAAGCACCCTGCCGGCGGCGAAGTGCGATTTGAGGACGTAAGCTTTACGTACGAGGGTGCCGAAGCACCTGCCGTTAGCCATGTAAGTTTCAGTGTTCCCGCTGGTAGCACCCTCGCCCTAGTGGGTCCTTCGGGCGGCGGCAAGTCAACCTGCGCAAGCCTGATTCCTCGTTTTTGGGATGTCTCTTCGGGCCGAGTGCTTGTAGGCGGTGTGGACGTTTGCGATATGGATCCGCACGAGCTTATGGACCAGGTCGCTTTCGTGTTCCAGACTAACCAGCTGTTCCGGCAAACACTTGCCGATAATGTGCGCGCCTCCAAGCCTACGGCCACTGACGACGAAGTGCGTGCGGCCCTCTCCGCAGCTCAGTGCGACGACATTGTGGCCAAGCTCCCGCAGGGCATCAATACCATGCTCGGTGCCGGCGGAGCATATCTTTCGGGCGGCGAGGTCCAGCGCGTGGCGCTCGCCCGCGCGATCCTTAAAGACGCGCCTATCGTGGTGCTCGATGAGGCCACGGCGTTTGCCGACCCCGAGAACGAGGCGCTCATCCAGCGCGCCTTTAGCAAGCTGGCGGCGGGTCGCACGGTCATTATGATTGCTCATCGACTCTCGACTGTAGTGGGCGCAGATCAAATCGTGGTGCTCAACCAGGGCAGGGTGCAGGAGTCGGGTACTCATGCCGAGTTGCTGTCCCAAGAGGGTTTGTATGCCAAGATGTGGGCCGAATACGAACAGGCCGCGAGCTGGAAAATCACTGCAGCGACCGCGGATGCCGCCGTCACGAAGGGAGGCGAGGCCTAAATGTTCGCCTCATTCCAAAAGAAGTATTTCCTATCCGATAAAGGCGTCGCCGGCGTAAAGCGCGGCATTTTCTGGACCACGCTCACCAATCTTATTACCATGGCCGGCATGGGCTTTTTATTCCTGGTCATGGCCGGTTTTGTCGAACATCTCGCCACTGGCGCTGACCTGCCGGATGCCCTGCCGATCGTGGGCGGCCTCCTGGTCTTTTTCGTGTTGCTCTTTGCCTCTAACTGGCAACAGTATTACTACACCTACTGCATCTTTTACGAGGAGTGCGGCAAGCAGCGTATGGAGATCGCCGAACGCTTGCGCAAACTGCCGCTGTCGTTTTTCGGTCGTCGTGATCTGGCCGATTTAACCGAGACCATCATGGGCGATGTCCAGACCATGGAACATGCCTACAGCCACGTGTTGGGAGAGCTTTGGGGCGCCATTATCGCAAGCGCTATTGTGTTCGCAGCATCG
This sequence comes from Collinsella sp., assembly GCA_018376265.1. Taxonomy (GTDB): domain Bacteria; phylum Actinomycetota; class Coriobacteriia; order Coriobacteriales; family Coriobacteriaceae; genus Collinsella. Next base: position 26,015 of record JAHABQ010000016.1, on the reverse strand, counting down.
CTGTTCTTTTGCTGGCAGTTGGCGATCACGGCGTTCTGGAGCGTTCCCGTGGCCTTTGCCGTGCTGTATTTGACGCGCGGCCCCATGGTCCCGGTGTTCGACCGTGTTCGCGCCGAGAAGGTCAAAGTCACCGAGGCGATCCAGGAGACGCTCGATTGTGTGCGCGAGATCCGCGCTACCAACCAGGAGGCCTATTATCTTGAGGGACTCGGTGCCGTGATCGATGACGAGGAGCGCGAGACCACTAAGGGAGAACTCGTTAACGGGCTTTTGGTCAACTCTGCCTTTGTCATTTTGCGTCTGGGGGTCGCTTCCACGCTGGTAACGGGTGCCGCGATGGTTGCCTCGGGGCGGGTCGACTTTTTGGTGATGTTTGCCTTCTTGCTTATGGTGAGCCGTATCTATGCGCCCTTTGACCAGGCGTTAATGTTAATGTCCGAGCTGTTTGCCGCCGAGTCGTCTGCCAAGCGCATGCGTTCCATCATGGAAGAGCCTGTGGCGCGGGGCAGCGAGAAATTTGAGCCCGCGGGTCACGATGTGGTGTTCGATCACGTGGCATTTGGCTATGGTGCGGGCGAGGACGGCCGCGCCGGCGAGAAAGTTCTTACCGATGTGAGCTTTACCGCCAAGGAAGGCGAAGTTACGGCGCTGGTCGGTCCTTCGGGTTCCGGTAAGTCTACGGTGAGCCGCCTGGCCGCGCGCTTTTGGGATGCCACTGCGGGCAAGGTTACCGTGGGCGGTGTGGATGTTGCGGGCGTCGATCCCGAGGTACTCCTGCGCGACTACGCTATCGTGTTCCAAGACGTGCTGCTCTTTGACGACACGGTGATGGGAAACATCCGCCTCGGGCGTCGTGATGCCACCGATGAGGAAGTGCTTGCGGCCGCGCGTGCCGCCAACTGCGACGAGTTTGTGTGCCGCATGCCGCAGGGCTACGACACCATGATCGGCGAGAACGGCTCCAAGCTGTCCGGTGGCGAGCGCCAGCGCATCTCCATCGCCCGCGCGCTGCTCAAAGACGCACCCATCGTGCTGTTGGACGAGGCGACGGCAAGCTTGGATGTGGAGAACGAGACCGTGGTACAGCAGGCACTCTCCCGTCTGCTTGCAGGTAAGACGGTTATCGTTATTGCCCACCGTATGCGTACGGTGGAAAATGCCGACAAAATCGTTGTGCTCAAGAATGGAGTGGTTGCCGAACAGGGCACCCCGGCGCAGCTCAAGGCGGCAGGTGGAGAATTCGCCCGCATGGTTGCGCTGCAAAAGGAGGCGGCGGACTGGCAGCTGTAGGAATATGACAAAGGGGCAGTCCCTTTGTCATATTGAGTTCACCCCCATAGTTTCCAAAAAGTTAACCATTGTTGAACTTAATAGTTAGATAAACTAAACTATTTTCCAAAAGTGTGCTCGAGCAAACTTGTTTACTCGGGTGCTGAGGCACCGTGCCGCGTCCAATGCGGCAAAAGGGAGAAACAACATGAAGAAGTCGACGTTCAATACCCTGCTTGTCGGTGGCGGTTTTCTGCTTGGCACGGCCGGCATCAAGCTGCTTACCAGCGCTCCGGTCAAGAATGCCTGCGTGCAGGGCATCGCGTGCGGTATGCGCGTCAAGAACTGCTACCAGGACATGGTCGAGCAGGCCAAGGCCAATGTCGATGACATGGTTGCCGAGGCTGCCTACATCACCCAGAGCGAGGCCGCTGCTGACGAGGCAGCCGAGTAACGCTCCCAGGCACAAGCTATGAGATTCTCGATTATTAGCGAGATCCCCGGCAGGACCCGCCTTCAGTTGGCGGGTCCTGTGCCAGAGAGTGATCTCGATGCGCTTCTTAAGCTCAGCGGCGACATCGACGGCGTGCACAAGGTGCGCGTTTACGGCCGTATTGGCCAGATGGCGCTCGAATATGATGAGCAGTGTCGTGCGGGCGTGCTCGACGCTTTGTGTGCGCTCGATGCCCAGGCCATTGCCGACGCAAAGACGGGTTATGTGATGCAGCTTGAGCCACGCAAGCACAAGCTCGTCATGGATCTTGCCACACTTATCGGCGCCCACTACGCGCGCCGCTGGTTCTTGCCGACGCCTCTGCGTGCGGTGTTTGTCGTGGCCGGTTACATGGCATTTTTGCGCGCTGCCCTTCATGAGCTGGCGCAGCCGCGCCTAACCGTTCCTGTGCTTGACGCTTCGGCCATCGGCATTTCGTTCGTCAAACGTGATGTCGACACCGCGGGCCAGACGATGTTCCTGCTCAACGTGGGTGAGCTGCTCGAGGACTACACCCGCGCCATGAGCGAAAACGAACTCATCAACTCGCTGCTCGATGTGCCCGACAAGGCGCAAAAGGTCGTCGGCGACACCGAGGTAAGCGTTGCCGCCACCGAGCTTGAACCCGGCGATTTGGTCGCCGTGCGCACCGGCATGTCTATCTGTATCGACGGCGTGGTCGAGCAGGGGAGCGCTATGGTCAACCAGGCGACCCTGACCGGCGAACCGCTGGCCGTCGAGCGCAGCGTGGGCGACGACGTGTTCGCCGGCACCGTTGTGGAAGATGGCAGCATCTTGGTGCGTGTGCGCGCCAACACGGCTCAGACCAAGCTCCGCTCGATCGTCTCGCTCGTGCAGACGGCCGACTCGCTCAAGTCCGAGGGTCAGTCGCACATGGAGGACCTCGCCAACAAGATCGTCCCATGGAACTTCCTGCTCGCGGGCCTGGTTGCGCTCACCACGCGCAGCCTCATCAAGACCTCAGCGGCACTGATGGTCGACTACTCGTGCGCACTCAAACTCACGGGTTCCGTCGCCGTCATGACTGCCATGAGCGATGCTGCCAAGATGGGCGTCATGGTCAAGGGTGCGAAGTACTTTGAGTCGTTTGCCAAGGCCGACACCATTGTGTTTGATAAGACCGGCACGCTCACCGAGGCACAGCCGCGTCTTGCCTGCGTGCTCACCACCGATGGCTGGAGCGAGGATGAGGTCCTGCGCCTTTCCGCTTGCTTGGAGGAGCATTTCCCGCATCCGGTGGCGCGTGCCGTGGTCAACGCCGCCCGCGAGCGCGGGCTCGAGCACCGCGAGCGCCATGCTGCCGTCGAGTACATCGTGGCACACGGCATCGCTTCGTCCATCGAAGGACGTCGCGCGATTATCGGCTCGGCACACTTTGTGTTTGAGGATGAGGGCGCGCAGCTCGAGTCCGACATAAAGGAGCGCATCGAGTCCCAGATGCAGGGCCTGTCGCCGCTGTATCTGGCGGTCGACGGCACCGTTGTGGGCGTGCTCGGTATCGAGGACCCGCTTAAGCCCGGGGTCCGCGAGGCCATCGCCGACTTGCACGCGTTGGGCGTTAAGCACGTGGTCATGCTCACGGGCGACTCGGAGCGCACGGCCGAGCGCATTGCTCGCGAGGCAGGTGTCGACGAGTTTAAGGCCGAGCTGCTGCCCGAGGACAAGTACGCGTATGTGGAGCGCATTAAGGGCGAGGGGCGCCACGTTGCCATGGTGGGCGACGGCGTCAACGACTCACCGGCGCTGGGTCTGGCCGATGTGGGTCTGGCCATGGGCGGTGGAAGCGACATCGCCAAGGAGGTCGCCGATATCATCCTGACCGATACAGATCTGGCCGCAATCGTGCGCCTGCGCCGCATGAGTCAGGGGCTTATCGACCGTCTGTCGAGTTCGTATTCCAAGGTGATGCTCACCAACTCGGCGCTGTTGGCATTGGGTATTACCGGCATGATCACTCCGCAGACGTCGTCACTGCTGCACAACGGCTCAACGATCGCCTACAGCCTGGGCAACGCAAAGGCGTACCTGCGTTAGCGTTTTCGATTGAGTATATGGCCTGCATTCGGGCGGCACCGCAGCCGTCAGGGTGCAGGCCTTCTTTTGTTTGACGATATGTTAGCTCGGATATATGCTCGTGCTAGCAATGCTAGTAAATGCTGAAGGTGAGGTTGAGATGGCTACCGTTGGCAGCATGGCACAGGTGAATGTTCGCGTAGATCGCTCGGTTAAAGAGCGCGCCGAGGAAGCGCTGCGGCTTTCGGGCGTCTCGCTGCCCGAGCTCATCAAAAAGGTCGTGGCCAAGGTCGCGCAGGGTGGCGGGCAGTGCGAGGAAGTGCTTGCGGCCGTCGACGACCGGCAGCAGACCGTCGCGCCCGATACTCCGTTCGCCGCGTCGTGGGCAGCGGCAGACCGGCTTTATGCAGATTTGGGCATCGCTACGTCGCCCGTATCCGACGATCGCGGTTGGGACACAATCTATTCCGAAGCCATGGACGAGCGCTATCGCCAAAAGGGGATGATCCTGTGAGCGGGGCTCCCCTCAAAATAATGGTGGACGCCAACGTATGGGTTGATTCGTTTTGCGTCGACCATGCCGAGTCGCTTGCCGCGCGTGCGTTTATTGGGCAGGCGGCGGAGACGGGGGCATTGCTGTTCTTTCCGGTGCATATCGCCAAGGACGTGCTGTACGTTGTCCAACACGAGCTGAAGCGTAGCGTTCTTGCCGGCGGGGGAGCGCTCGACGAGGCATCTGCCCGTGCAATTGGCGATGCGGCGTTGGCGTTTGTTCGGAACATGACCGAAAACGCTACGGCCGTGGGTGCAGACGCATCCGATCTGTGGCTAGCCGACAAATATCTGACGCTCCATCGCGATTACGAGGACAACTTGGTGCTCGCCGCGTGCAAGCGCGCACAGGTCGATTACTTAGTGACCAACGATCACAAGCTGCTCGAACATGCCGATCTTGCAGCGAAGACCCCGCGCCAAATGATGTCGATTCTTGCTTTGGCCGAACGCGGCGGCGCGGCTATCGGTTGACGCGAACTGTTTGCGGGCCTCTTGGACGACGATGCGCCAAGGGACTCGCGTCTGCTATTTACAAAAGCTCGGCCTTAATGGTGGGACTTTCTGCGAGCTGCTCGGCTGCCTTTTCGTCTGAGCTGTCGAGTGCTGCCAGACTGCGGTAGACCCACTCGTTGACCTGGGTGTTCTTGACGCCTGCAGTCTGCATAAGGGTACCTACCTCGCGGATTGCTGCGAGCAGATCGGCCTTGGGACCTGCGAGCTCTACCTCGATGCCGTGGTAGGCGGCCACGCCGCGGTTCTCACTCACGTGGTCGATAAAGCCCTCGACGGTCTCAAGCTGCTGGGCGAGAGCTGCATCATCGTCGGCGTCCAGCGCGACGAGTGCGTTCGATACCGTGAGGGCGGGATGTCCGCAGGGGACAAAGCCTTCGATGACATCCATAGCTTCGGTAATGGTTGAGCCCAGGCCTGCGAGGGCATTGACGAGTTGCTGCTTGGTATCCATGGCGGTCCTTTCGACGGGTCAATTTTGCTTGGCGAAAATATACGTGACGCGATCGGTAGCAAAAGTGCGAAGTGCGGCGCACATTGGGGTCTTCACAGCTCGTGCATAGAACAGCTGTCCGCTTTCAGAACGTGGTAAGATAACACTCCACAAGCGGGGCTCGCCCCGCATGTTCCTTGAAAAGTCGACGGGTGTTGGGTGCTCGTGCCCAATGCCATCCAGACTTTCCCGACATTCGGGGGCGACTGGTTTCGACACGATAGCTCTGAGAGAGGAAGCAAGCCGAGGTCTCCTCGCCTCGTTAAACAGGGGTACCGTCAAATTGAATTGACAACAACTCTTCTTTTGAGCCTATGGCTCTCGCTGCTTAGTTTATAGCGGCGCGTCAACCCGGTGATTTCCCCGACACCGGCGCGACGTCATGTTAGGGGAATGCTCCTGCGCACGTAATCGGTATGGCGCAGGCTAAGACCGAACCGGTTAGGACGCCGCGAGCGTGTCGCTGCGCGCAAAGCGTCCGAGACTAAACCAGCGACTGAGCTTGGAGATGCCAATCAGGGGGCTTTCGTGGACCGGAGTTCGATTCTCCGCGCCTCCACCATAAGCAACAGACAGGTAGATATTCGTATCTGCCTGTCTTTTTATTTCTAGTCCGTACCGCGGAGAATCGAACTCTGTGCAGGGCGCGGGCGTAAAGAAAACGCGTAAGCGTTTTTAGCCCGCGGGCGAGGACGCCGGTAGGCGGCCGAAGCCGGTGCGTATTTGCGAAGTAAATACGCGGATTCTCCGCGCAATGCCTCAGCCCAAAACAGATGCGATGTCGATCGGATGACAGCCGACAATGCCCCCGCGCCAACGTCATCTCTACCCGCGGAGAATCGAACTCTATGCAGGGCGCGAGCGTAAAGAAAACGCCTTGGCAACGCAGACCGGGACGCGCTTTCCCAATGGCGGCCCAGGCGGAAAGCGTGTCCCGGAATCCGCGCTCAGACTGGGACGTAGTTTCCGGATGGCGCCTCAAGCGGAAACTGCGACCCGGAATCCCGCCGTAGAGTGGGACATGCTTTCCCAATGGCAGCTCAAGCGGAAAGCGCATCCCGGAATCTAAGCTCGGAATGGGATTCATTTTCCTGATGGTGGGCTCAGCGGAAAATGAGACCCGGAATTTGCTCTGAGAACGGGACACACTTTCCGCTTCACCTGCCGCCTCGAAAAACCTGCGCTCTCACCATCCCAAAACTGGGTAGAAGAAAGCCAAAACGCAATCGCAGGAGGTCAACATGACTGCAGAAGATAAGGCAAAGAACGCCGGCAAGGTCGCGCTCGTCCTGGAGGGCGGTAGCTTTCGCGGGCAATTTACCGCAGGCGTGCTCGACGTCCTCATGGAGGCTGGTGTCGAAATCCCGGCGGTGTACGGCGTCTCGGCCGGCGCCCTCAACGGCGTGAACTATAAGTCGCACCAGATCGGCCGTGCCAACCGCATCAACCTGGCTTTCTGCAACGACAGTCGCTTCATGGGCGCCGCATCGTTTGCGTCCACGGGCTCTATTGTGGGTTACGACTTTATCTTCAACGATGTCCAGGACCGCCTGGACCCCTTTGACAACGAGACGTTCGACGCGAGCCCCATCGAGATGTACGCCGTCGCGACGGACATGCTTTTTGGAACCGCCGCGTACCTGCCGGTCAAAAGCGCCGTGCTCGATCTCGACGCTGTGCGCGCATCGACGTCGCTGCCGCTGGTGACGCCGCCGGTCGAGATTGACGGGCACAAATACGTCGACGGCGGTGTGGCCGATTCGGTTCCTATCGAGCACGTGCTGGAGGAGGCGGGCTTCGATCGCGCGGTTGTCATTGTCACGCAGGACCGCTCGTACGAGAAAAAGCCCTACGAGTTTATGCCTGCCGCGCGCGCCCGCTATGCCGACTACCCCTATCTGCTCGAGGCTATCGAGACGCGCCACGACCGTTACAACATCCAGCGCATGCACCTGTGGAAGTATGAGCGCGAGGGCCGTGCGTTGGTCGTCGCTCCGCAAAAGCCGGTCGAGGTCGGCCATGTCGAGCACGATTCGGCAAAGCTTTTGGACCTGTATATCCAGGGCCGTCAGGAGGCAAAGCGTCTGCTCGCGGAAATCCAAGAGTTCGTTGAGCGCTAACGACGGCGAACCCTCAAAAAATGGCAACAGCTAAAGAGCTGGAAAATCACGGCTCGTGGATGACATGTGCAGAAACTCTGGTCGGAGCCAAAATACCTGTTGACTCGTACGGCGAGCGGGGTAATATGGACGGGTTACTTGCAGAGCCCCGTGAATCTCTGTAACAACACGTACTGTACATGGAGGAGTCTAAGTGATTTCGAAATCGACTCACTACGCCAAGCAGGGCGAGGTCCAGCGCAACTGGGTTCTCGTTGACGCCGATGGTGCTGTCCTGGGCCGTCTTGCCACCCAGATCGCAATGATCCTGCGCGGTAAGAACAAGCCCCAGTTCACGCCCAACAGCGACTGCGGCGACTTCGTTGTCGTCATCAACGCCGATAAGGTCCAGCTTACCGGTAACAAGGCCGATACGAAGACCTATTATCGCCACAGCGGCTACAACGGCGGCCTCAAGGCTGAGAGCTTCCGCCAGGCTATGGAGAAGCACCCGGAGAAGGTCATCGAGCGCGCCGTTCGCGGTATGCTGCCCAAGACCACCCTCGGCCGTGCCCAGATGACCAAGCTTAAGGTCTACGCTGGTGCCGAGCATCCGCATGCTGCCCAGAACCCCACGAAGATTGAGCTGGAGGCTTAAAGATGGCTGAGAACACCGTTGTCTACCAGGGTACCGGCCGTCGTAAGAACGCCGTCGCCCGCGTCCGTCTCGTCCCCGGCACCGGCAAGGTGACCATCAACAAGCGTGATGCCGAGCAGTATTTCGGCCGTCATCAGCTCGTTGAGAACGCCCTTGCTCCCTTCAAGGTGACCGACACCGCCGGTCAGTTCGACGTTATCGCTCTGTGCGATGGCGGCGGCATCTCCGGTCAGTCCGGCGCTCTGCGTCTGGGCATCGCTCGCGCTCTTCTGAACGCTGGCGACTACCGTGCTGACCTCAAGAAGGCCGGTTTCCTTACGCGCGATGCTCGCGTGGTCGAGCGCAAGAAGTACGGCCTCAAGAAGGCCCGCCGCGCTCCCCAGTTCTCCAAGCGCTAAGGTTTTATCTCCTTTCGAGATACAATGTACAAGCGGGGCCTGCCGATTCCTCGGCGGGTCCCGCTTTTCTTTTTCGACTAGGGTGGGCGGTTGCATATCGCCTGCTAGGGAAGGAGCAATCCTATGCCCCAGAACATCTTCGGTACCGATGGTGTCCGTGGCGTCGCCAACGCCGATCTTTCGTGCGACCTCGCGTTTCGCCTGGGCCGCGCGGCGACCAAGTTTCTTGGTCCGGACATCTGCATCGGCCGTGACACGCGCCTTTCGGGCACCATGCTCGAGAGCGCTCTGACCGCCGGCATTATGGCCGAGGGCGGCCGTCCGCACTGCTGCGGCGTCATCCCCACGCCTGCCGTGGCACTGCTCACTGTTCAAAACGAGCTCGACGGCGGCATCGTCATCTCTGCTTCGCATAATCCGCCGGAGTTCAACGGCATCAAGTTCTTTAGCCGCAAGGGCATGAAGCTTCCCGACGCGGTCGAGGAAGAGATCAGCGCCTGGGTCATGTCCGAGGAAGCCATGGCTGCCGACACGCTGCCGACCGGTGCCGGCGTGGGCCACATTATCAAGATGAAGGACGCTCGCAAGGCATACGTCGATCACGCCATCGATACGCTTGATGGCCTGAGGCTCGACGGCCTGGTCGTTGCCGTCGACTGCGGCCACGGTGCTTCCTGCCAGACTACGCCCGCCGCGCTGCAGCGCCTGGGTGCCACGGTCCATGCCATCAACACCGATTATTGTGGCACCGACATTAACGTTGAGTGCGGCTCCACTCACCTTGAGCCCTTGCGCGAGCTCGTGCTGCGCACCCACGCCGATATCGGCCTGGCCCACGACGGCGACGCCGATCGCGTGCTGTTCGTGGACAGCGAGGGCAATGAGATCGACGGTGACTACATCCTGGCTATCTGCGGTTCTGACCTCGCCGCTCGCGGCAAGCTCGCCAACTCCGAGATCGTCTCGACCGTCATGTGCAACCTGGGCTTCTCCATCGCTATGAAGGAGCAGGGCTTCGAGATGGTTCAGACCGCCGTGGGCGACCGTTATGTTCTTGAGCGTATGCTCGCGGACGGCGCCGTCATCGGCGGCGAACAGTCCGGCCACATCATCTTCCTGGAGCACAACACCACCGGTGACGGCTTGGTGACGGCTCTGCAGCTGCTGGCCGTGCTCAAGCGCACCGGTCGTACCCTCACCGATCTTTCCGGCATCATGAAGAAGTACCCGCAGGTGCTCGTCAACGTGCATTCCGACAACAAGGCTGGTCTGGACGATTGCCAGCCCATCTGGGATGCCGTCGCTGCTGCCGAGAAGGAGCTTGACGGCCGTGGCCGCATTCTGGTGCGCCCGAGCGGTACCGAGCCGCTGGTCCGCGTGATGGCCGAGGCCGAGACGCATGAGTTGACCCAGCGCGTTGTCGACGACATCGTCGAGGTTGTCAAGCGCGAACTTCCCTAATGGTCAAAAACCGTTGCCAAGTGGTAAACTGTTAAGGTTATTTTGATTGATCGGTATGTCCGAGGGGGAGCATGTTCACTAAAGTCCTAAGGTCTTTTGGTATGCGTGGTCGAGTCCTTACGCTGGATGCTCCCATCTCGGGCGACGTCATTCCGCTTTCCGAGGTAAACGACCAGACGTTTGCCACCGGCCTTTTGGGCCAGGGCGTGGCGATTCAGCCCACCGGAACGCGCGTGATCGCGCCGGCTGATGCCAAGGTCGAGGCTATTTTTCCCACGGGACACGCCGTTGCGCTTAACACGGTCGATGGCTTGGACGTGCTCATCCACGTTGGTTTGGACACTGTTCAGCTCGAGGGCAAGCACTTTACCGTACATGCGCAAGTGGGTGACATCGTCCATAAGGGCGATGTACTCATTGAGTTCGATCGCGAGGCAATTGCTGCCGAGGGCTACGATGTGACGGTTCCCATCTTGGTATGCAACTCCGTTGAGTTCTCGAGTATCAAGGGCTCCGTTGGTGTGCATGTCGAAGAGATGGACCAGCTCATCGTTGCTCGCGAGCGCTAGCAAGTGCACGTGGCCATTAGCCTACAATTCAAACACGTTTACGGAGGGCGCCCTTGAAAGAGGACGCCCTCCGTGGCAAGATGGGAAACGTCCGAGGCTAAACAGCTTCGGGTCACCGTGGACGGGCAGGGGCCTCGACGCGGCTAGACACGAGACACATACATTACGCGACCTCGCCCTGGTGGCCGCACACGTTGGTTGCGGCCGACGCGGGCCGCGGGCAAGTGCTTGTAAGGGAGCCTTGCCTCTCTTGTACGAGAAAGGACGCGTAATGAAGATCATTAAAGCTAAAGACTACGAGGATATGAGCCGCAAGGCCGCTAATATCATCTCGGCCCAGGTTATCCTCAAGCCCGACTGTGTGCTGGGTCTTGCCACCGGCTCCACCCCGATCGGTGCCTACAAGCAGCTCGCTGCTTGGTACGAGAAGGGCGACGTCGACTTTGCCGAGGTCAGCACCTATAACCTGGACGAGTATCGCGGCCTTTCGCACGACGATCCCCAGAGCTATCACTACTTCATGCGTGAGAACTTCTTCGATCACATCAACATCGACCTGAACAACACGCATGTGCCCGACGGTTCCAACCCCGACGCCGCCGCTGCGTGCTCTGAGTACGACAAGATCGTCGCTGACGCCGGTTACCCGGATCTGCAGCTGCTCGGCATTGGCAACAACGGCCACATCGGCTTCAACGAGCCCGATGACCACTTCTCCAAGGGCACGCACTGTGTCGACCTTACCGAGAGCACCATTCAGGCCAACAGCCGCCTGTTCGACAGCATCGACGATGTTCCCCGTCAGGCCTACACCATGGGTACCCAGACCATCATGTATGCCCGCATGATCCTGGTCGTCGCCAACGGCGAGGCCAAGGCTCAGGCCGTGCATGACATGTGCTATGGCCCGGTTACGCCCGAGTGCCCGGCTTCGATCCTGCAGCTGCACACCAACTGCGTTGTCGTTGCCGACGAGGCCGCCCTTTCGCTCTGCGAGTAGCGCGAATCCTGCAGCTCGACATAGCCTTGCCTAAGGCCTCCGCTTTGCGGGGGCCTTTTTGCTATCCCTGTCCGTCCACTTGACCAAAATCTTGCCGCAAGCTTGACGAACGCCAGATTCCCAACAGCTTGATTCATTCTATACCAGATTCTATGCAAAAATGCCACTAGAAGGTCGTAGACGGTAGCGGGTGCTAGGCGAGTTGAATGACATGGCTGAACCTTGTTCATCTGCGTTACACTGCCGCTTAGATGGGACAAGCTGACAAGCTCATTTACCTGCTTAAAGACCGATTAGTCGGGGGATTAATAACAATCGGCCCTCGCTGTACAAAAACTTGCCGCTTGCGTACCAAAAGACAACCTAAAACACAAGGGCGCTCTATTCATAGCGCGGCTTGTATGGTCTTGCGGCTACAGTGTCCATACGGTCGAGTGGAGGAGCGGGCATGGTAAACGATTTGAGCGGTATAGACGAGCTCGAGCTGATGCCGTTGGGCGGAGGCTATATGGTGCGACGCGAACGCTTGATGAATGAGCTTATCGCCAAGGGCCGAAAGGCCGGCATCGTGGTTCTTTATGCGCCCGACGGGTTTGGGAAGACCTCGGTGCTGCTGCAGTACACCCATGAGGTTAAATGCGACCCGACGCGAGGCCCCGTGCGGATTATCGAGGCCGATCGCGCCACTGGGCGCGAGGTGTTTATGCAGCTCGAGGTGGTTACCGAAGAACTCAAAGACAAACCGCACTCTCTTATCGCGATTGATAATGTGCCAAACCTCGATCAGCACGATACCGAAGACCTCATCGACAGGATCCGCGGCCTGCGCGCTATGGGGGTAGGGGTCTTTATCTCCTGCCGTCCTTCAAATCGTCAGCTGATTCATGGGCTGGGCGATTCGGTTAAGATCAATGCGCAGATGCTCAAGGTGCATGCCTATGAGTATTCGGCGTGGGCATCGGCGTTTTCGATCAGCACATCGCTCGACTTTTATCAGCTCACGCAAGGCGTGCCCGAGCTTGTTTCGGCATTGCAGACGGGTCTGTATGGCCAAGGCGACGTAGCCGGTCTGCTCGAAAACGAGATTGTCAACGTATATGGTGCGGCACTTGTCGATCTGGCTTCGCTCGACAATAATGCGCTGTTTTGTGTGGCATGTCTCATGGTTTTGATGGGCGAGGGCAATATCGCAGAACTCGAGGCTTGTGGGGTGAGGCTGTCGATGGTCGACCAGTCCTACTTTGTACGCGACTACCCGATCTTTGGCTTGGATCCCGCCGAGCGGAGTTTTACGTGTCTGGGCACGGAGGATAACGGACGCTTGCGTTTGCGTAAGTTGGTGGCCGAGGTTCGCCCCGAACTTGTTCCGAGGGCGGCCCGGATTTTGCTTAAGGCGGGCCGATGCGATGCGGCGATGGGCCTGGCGGACGCCTTTTTGGACCGTGAAGCGGTCCTTGAACTTGCTGGGCAGTATGGGGTCGATCTGGCCCTGACGGGGCACGGGGCCGATATCTGCCGAGCAGCGCTGGGCACGATCGATGCTGACGATCCGGCTCCAGAGCCAACGCCTGCCGAGGCACTCGGCGTATATCTGGCAGCGGTCAGCGTGTCCAATACAAAGCTCGCTCGCTATATGGCATCGGTTATCGAGCGCGGGGGCGAACGGGCGGCCTGTGAAATAGACCCTGTTTCATGGAGGGTGGCCCAGACGCTGACGGCTGTTTGCTATGGGGACAACGGGCTTGGGCTTCCTACGAACCTGGCCGTGCCAGAAATCGAGACATCCCATACCGCACTCGATATGTTGTCTGCGCATATCGAGGTCAAGCGGTGCCTGACCGAGCGGGGAGATGACGGCGGCGTTCTACAGCAGCTCAAAACGAGCAAGGCCTACGACTGCGAGCTCGACATCGCGGGGATTGTTATACGGGCCGATAGTATGCTGGTGGAGCTCTTTGACGGGTCGTTTGCGGGAACCGACGAGCGCGACGACGAGATGACGGTGGTGCGGGAGGCGCTCGACGTACGCGGGCTTAAGGCGATGGCTATCTGGGTGCGCATGGTGTTGGCGGCACGGCGGCTCCTTTCCGGCTTGCCGGTAACCGACGACGCGGCGTTCAACGAGCTCGATCGTTTTGCTGTGCGCATGCGCGACAACCAGATTCAGCTGTTTGGCCTGTTGCTAGAAGGCTGGCAGTCGCTGGCAGAGGGACGGCCGGTTAATGCAAAGTTCCGTGCGGTCCAAGTGCTCAAACTTGCCGAGGAGTCGATTGCGTACATGCGCGATAACGCATTGCTGCTGGAACGCGCGGCATATCTGCGTAACACCTCGATGGTTTCGGTGCGCGAGGAAGCGGAACTACTCGATATAAGCCAGACGCAGGTTGGTGGCGCAGAAGCCTGGATGGTAGCGCTGCATTTGGCCTGTGCGGGCCGAGACAGCGATCTTGCGGCCTGGATGTCCATGAATCGTGCGGGGATTCTAGAGCCATCGTATCGGCTCTTTGCGCGCCTTGCCATGCATTGTCTGGGCGAGCCGGCGGGCAGGATACGCAAGAAGCTTCCCGTGCGCGAACTGTCGCGGTACTCGCTGCGCGACGATTTGGAAGGGGAGGGCGAGCGCCTATTCCAGGCTGGCGAGGTTGAAGCCGTTGATACCATCGACCATATCGAGATTCGCATGTTTGGGGCGTTTCGCGCCGAGCGCGACGGGTTTCCCATCACGGATAAGATGTGGCGCCGCAAGAAAGCGGCGACGCTTGCCGAGCGGCTTGCGCTGGGCATGGATGCACTGGTCGACCGCGAGACGCTGGCTATGGAGCTGTGGCCCCACGCCGAGTTCAATAGCGCTCGTAACAATCTGTACTCGACGATATCGCGCCTGCGTTCGGCCTTGGGGCCGACACCGGACGGCAAGTCGTGTGTGCTGATCCAAAACGAGTGCATTGGGCTTAACGGCGATTACGTCAAGACCGACGTGCGGTTGTTTGATCAGATAAGCCGCGAAGTTTTGGGAAATCGCACGGGTGCGCGCGGACCCCATCTGATCGAGCTGTGCCTTAAGATCGAGCAGCTCTACGCCGGCCCGTTGTATGTTCCCAATGGCTGTAATCCCACCTACTTTTTGCGTATGCGGCGCATTATGGAATCGAAGTATATCGACTGCATGATTCGGGGCGCGAATGCCGCCCTAGAAGAAAACGACCTGCAGTCGGCGGTATGGCTGGTGGAGTCGGGGTTGCGGCAAGAGACGGCGCGCGAGGACATGGTGCGTTGCGCTATGCGCGTCTACGGTGCGGCGGGGCGACGACGCGATATCGTTGAGCTGTACAGTGGGCATATGCATCACCTGAGGGAGCAGGTCAATGGCGTGCCCGAGCCCGAGACGCGGCGTCTGTACGAGCGCTTGGTGGAGGGCAGGCTTAACCGCGTGCTCGTCGAGCGATAAAAAAGAGCGTCCGAATTGCTTGGACGCTCGCAAGTTTGATGTATATTGGCTCGCCGGATCGTTGGCTCTTAGACGAGCTTAATCTTCTCGATGTCCTTGCGCGAGGACTCGCGATACAGCGAGAACTTGCGGCCGATAACCTGGACGACCTCGGCATGGCAGCGGTCGGCGAGCTCTTCGGCGGCCTCGCGGGCGGAAAGGCTGGAACCGTCGAGTACGGAGCACTTAACGAGCTCGTGCTTCTCCAGGTAGGCGACCGTCTGCTCGACGGTGCCCTCGTTGATGTCGGACTTGCCGATGATGATGGCGGGGTTGAGGTGATGGGCCATGCTGCGAAGCTGCTTGACCTGGGCTCCTGTCAGTGCCATGGGTTCTCGCTTTCTATGTTATGGGGCGCCCCGCGATGGGGCCTTAATCTACGTGAGCTGTCCCACGATAGCGCAGGAACGGCGTGGTGTGGGGCGTGTTTGCCCAGTTCAAAAAGAATGCGGATGCCGAGCGGGAGAACAGCGCGGGTTACAGGCGGACGTGTACGGCAGCCGAAAGCGGTCTATGGACAGCTCGAAGAGACCGGCTCCCATGCAATAAACGCCCAACGGACCTTGCGGACGTGGTCGAGCATGTAGCGCCCCTGCGGCACGCCCTTGGACCCTGGCTCGCCGGCATGGGGATTCTCAATCATATGCTGAGCGACGTAGTCGCGCAGACGGTCGATCTTATCCTCGTTACCGTGCTCGAGCATACGGGAGAAGTCTGCCACTCCCGCCTCAAGGCTATCGAAGGTATCGCGACGAGGCGATTCAAAGTACGTAACCTGCGGCAGGGCACCCATCTGAATGAGGATATTAAAGGCATACACAAAGCCATTACTGCAGGTAACCGAGGCACCGATGGCATTCATCAGGTGCAGGTCATAGCGCGGGCTGGAGTTGTCGACCATCGTGACAGCACAACGCCGACGAGCCGTTCGATCAAGCTTGGCAAGCGCGCCTTTTAGGTTGGTCGTGGTGACAGAGCGACTGGCAAAGGCAACATCTACCGCTTTCGCGACCGGTCCAACCAAATCCCAGTCATCATCCCAAGCAAGCTCAAGCGGTGTAATGCGATCCTCGAGCCCATAGTACTCAATGCCAGCATCAAGCGTGCCCAACATGGCAGGGGAAAAGTCAGCAGCAATCACAGGATGCCCGTCTTGCGCAAGCGGAATAGCAATCGACCCAGCCCCACACCCCATATCCAGCACGGATTCACCAGGCTTTAACGCCAGCAGCTTCATAAAGTCCCGGGCATACGGAGCAGTCTCAAGCGGCCGAAAATGCCGAGCCCTTTTATCCCACTCAAAAGAATCATCAGCCCGCCGCCGACCAGCCTGCAAGCGCATCCATTCGCCATTCCAATCAGCAGAAAGCAGCTCAGAGCGAGCATCCCCATCAACCACGGGCCAACCTCCTAGCAACAAAAAAGCGACTCCTCCCAAAAGAAGAGCCGCAACCAGCATATATCAGAAAGAACCGATCCAACGCCAAACCGCCGTATCGACCATGTAGTGCAGGAGCGAAGCAACTGCAACCGGGATAGAACTCAACCGAGGTCCCGTTGTGCGGGAGCCCCGGGGAGGGCAAATATATAAGGTCGATCGCGAGTTCCGCACGAGCCGGAGAGCACTTAATGTGCTCTCCGTGCGAGTCAGGACTGTCCGAGCAGGCGACCTTATATATTTGCCCTCCCCGGGGCTCCTCGCCAGTCCCCCTCAGCTAGTTCTTCAGCGAGTTCAGCGGTGCCGGGAAGCGTCCACCACGGTGGGCAAGCACGGTGCCGGCGTTGGGGTTCACCGGCATGATGGGCGCACGGCCGAACAGACCGCCGTACTCAACGCAGTCGCCCACGCCCTTGCCGATAGCGGGAATCACGCGGACGGCTGTGGTCTTATTGTTGATGACGCCGATAGCCATCTCGTCGGCGATGATGCCGGCGATGGTCTCGACCGGGGTGTCGCCGGGGATGGCGATCATGTCCAGGCCGACGGAACACACGCAGGTCATGGCCTCGAGCTTCTCGAGCGAAAGCGCGCCGGCCTCGACGGCGGCGATCATGCCGGCATCCTCGGACACGGGGATAAAGGCGCCGGAGAGACCACCCACGCTGGAGCTGGCCATGACGCCGCCCTTCTTGACGGCATCGTTGAGCATGGCGAGCGCGCAGGTCGTGCCCGGGCCACCGCAGGTGCCAACACCGATGATCTCGAGGATGCGGGCAACGGAGTCGCCGATGGCAGGCGTGGGAGCCAGCGACAGGTCGACAATGCCCTTCTCGACACCCAGGCGATGGGCGGCCTCGCGGCTCATGAGCTCGCCGGCGCGGGTGATCTTAAAGGCGGTCTGCTTAATCTTCTCGGCGACCTCCATCATCGATGCGGAATCGGGCAGCGTCTCCAGGGCTGCGGCCATAACGCCGGGGCCCGAAACGCCTACGTTGATGACGGCGTCGGCCTCGCCACCGCCGTGGACGGCGCCCGCCATAAACGGGGAGTCCTCGACCATATTGGCAAAGCAGACAAACTTGGAAGCGCCGACGGAATCCTGGTCGGCCGTAAGCTTGGCGGCGTCGATGATGGTCTGAGCCGCCATGAGCACGGCATCCATGTTGATGCCGGCGCGCAGGCTGGCGACGTTGACGCTGGAGCAGACGCGGCTGGTGGTAGCGAGCGCCTGGGGGATGGACTGGATGACGCGGCGGTCGGCGTCGCCGATGCCCTTCTGGACGAGTGCGGAGAAGCCACCCAGGTAATCGATGCCGAGTGTCTCGGCCGCACGGTCGAGGGCATGCGCGATGGGGGTGAGGTCCTCATCCTTGCAGCACGCGGCGATCTGCGCCACCGGGGTGACGGAGACGCGCTTGTTGACGATGGGGATACCGTACTCGCGCTCAAGGTTCTCGGCTGTCTCGACCAGGTGCTCAGCCGTGTGCGTCACGTGGTCGTAGATCTTCGTGCACATGCGGTCGAGGTTCTCGTCGCCGCAACCCATGAGCGAAACACCCATGGTGATGGTCCTGATGTCGAGGTTCTGCTCCTCAACCATGCCGCGGGTTTCCGCGATTTCTGCGGGCGTGATCGCCATCCTTGCGCTCCTATCTGCCAAAACGAGCATAATCTCATCTATTCTAACGTGCCGCACACGTCTCGTGGCGCGTGCGGCACGTTTTGGTGCTCGGTTGTTTCCGTTGTGTTACTGCCCAAAGACCTCTTCGGCGATACGCGCGCTCTCGGCGGCGTCCTTGGCGTAGTAGTCTGCGCCGATCTGCTTGGCGTATTCGGGGGTGAGTACGGCGCCGCCCACGATGATCTTGACGCCCGGTACCTCGGCATGAAGCAGCTTGATGGTCTCTTCCATGGCAACGACGGTGGTGGTCATAAGCGCCGAGAGGCCGACGAGCTTAATGTCACGCTCCTTGACGGTCTTGAGCACCTCCTGTGGATCGACGTCGCGACCCAGATCAAAGACGGTGTAGCCGTAGTTATCGAGCAACATCTTGACGATGTTCTTACCGATATCGTGGATGTCGCCCTTGACGGTGGCCACGCAGATCTTGCCCTTGTCGGCAATCTCGCCGGCGGGCATCAGGCGTTTGATGGTATCGAAGCCCACGCGCGCGGCCTCGGCCGAGGCCATGAGCTGCGGTAAGAAGAACTTGCCCTGGTCAAAGAGGACGCCAACCTCGTCGAGGGCGGGGATAAAGTGATTGTTGATGAGGTCCATAGCGTCGTGGTTGGCCAGCAGACGCTCGGTCTCGGCTGCGATTTCGCCCTTGCGGCCCGAGACGACCATGTGGCGGATGGGATCGTCGTTGCCGTCGGTGCCAGCAGCGGGCACAGTGTCGGTCGATACTGCCTGAGCCGCCGCCGGGTTCGCGGCGATCTTGTACGGATCGGTCCAGCCGGCGTAGCGCTCGATGTATCCGGTCGAGCCCTCGTCCTCAACGCTCAGGACGCGATAGCTGTAGACGGTATCCATAAAGCGCTTGGAGCCCGGGTTCATGATGGGGGCATCGAGACCTGCGCCAAAGGCGGCGGCCAAAAAGACCGAGCCCAGCAGCGGGCGGGCGGGCAGTCCAAAGCTGATGTTCGACACGCCGAGCGCGCATTTGACGCCCAGACGCTCCTTGCACAGGGACATGGCGCGCAGGATCTGTTCGGCCTGGCGTTGATTGGTCGAGGCGGTCATGACCAGACAGTCGATGAGGATGCGGTCCGGGCCGATACCGTAGCGGGCGGCCTCGGCCACGATGCGCTCGGCGATGGCGAAGCGAGCTTCGGCGGTATCGGGGATGCCGCCTTCATCGAGCGTGAGGCCGACGACGTTGGTGCCGTAATGGGCGACCAGCGGAAAGATCTCATCCATGATTTGCTGTTTGCCATTGACCGAGTTGATGATGGGCTTGCCGGCGTAGCGGCGCACGGCTGCCTCGACGGCTGCGGGGTCGGTGGAGTCGATCTGCAGCGGCAGCAGCGTGGAGCCCTGGAGCTGCTCGGTCGCCTGCTGGATGATCTTGACCTCGTCGATCTCGGGCAGGCCCACGTTGACGTCCAGGATGTCGGCGCCCTGTTCCTGCTGGCTGATGCCCTGGCTCACGACGTAGTCCAGGTCGCCGTCGCGCAGGGCCTGTTGCAGGCGCTTTTTGCCGGTGGGATTGATGCGCTCGCCGATGACGGCGATTTTGTGGCCGTCACAGGGAAGGTCCACGACCGTCTGGGCGCTCGTGGCCGACATGCTGGGCTTGCGGCGGCGCGGGCTGGGCGTGTGGTTGTCGATAAGCGTGCGCAAGGCCGCCATATGCGCCGGCGTGGTTCCGCAGCAGCCGCCCACGACGCTCACGCCGTCCTCGATCATGCCGGCGACGGCCTCGGCGTATTCGGGGGCCTGGATATCAAAGACGGTATTGCCGTCGTCGTCCACGCGGGGCAGTCCCGCGTTAGCCTGCACCATAACGGGCTTGTCGGTAACGGTGAGCATACGTGCGGCGAGCCCTCGGAGCTCGGCCGGGCCCTGGCTGCAGTTGATACCCAAAACGTCGGCGCCGATGGCGTCGAGCGTGATGGCGGCGACCTCGGGGCTCGTTCCCAAGAAGGTGCGACCGTCTTCCTCAAAGGTCATGGTGGCAAAGACGGGCAGGTCGGAGTTCTCGCGGCAGGCGAGGGCGGCCGCCTTGATCTCGGCAAGGTCGGTCATGGTCTCGATAATAAAGAGGTCCACGCCCGCGTCGACGCCGGCGCGCACCTCCTCGGCAAAGAGGTCATAGGCCTCGTCGAAGCTCAGGGTGCCCAAGGGGCGAAGCAGCGCGCCGATGGGGCCGATATCGCCGGCGACGTAGCGGGCGCCGGCCTCGCGGGCGCAGGCGACAGCGGCGGCAAAGACATCTGCCACGGTGGCGGCGCCGTCGAGCTTGTGGGCGTTGGCGCCAAAGGTGTTGGCGGTGATCACGTCGCAGCCGGCCTCGACATACTGACGCTGGATATCGGTGATAACCTCGGGCTCCTCAAAGTTGAGCAGCTCGGGCAGGGCGCCGGCCTTCATACCAGCGGCCTGCAACATGGTGCCCATGCCGCCGTCAAACAGCAGGTGCCCCGTGCCCTCGATGGCGGCGCGCAGGCGATCGTCCTTAATGCGCAGGTCGTCGATCGTGCGTGGCTTGTACACAGCGCCGTTGCAGCGTGCGGCATTGACGGGCGCCGCCAATGCAGTGCCGTCAGAATCATGAGTGATAAGCGGAGTAAACATCGGGGGCTCCTAATGGCTGGAATAGCAGGTGGTGTGGGCGGCGCGGAAGCGGCAGTGTTCGCGCATGCGGCAGATATTGCAGGTGGGGCGGCTCTGGGCGTCGTGGACTTCGCCGTCAAACAGGCCGATCACCGCGGTCACGCTCTTGGTGGGCATGAGCAGGCTGGTGGGGGTGACGGTAAGTCCAATGAGGCGCGTGGCGTTGAGTGCATCTACGATCGAGCGCTGGGCAGAGAGCGGGCAGTCGCCATAGCCGGGACTGAAGCGCCAGTTGCCGGCGAGCCCATGAACGGCGGCGTCCGTCTTGACCTGCTGGTCCATTTGCTCAACGGCGGCTTCCACGTAAGCGGAGCACGCGGCGTCGAGCACGGCGCCCTCCAGGGGATGTTGGGCTCCCGTGGTGCGCAGGCGACGCTCGGCGTCCATGCCGAGGGTGCATGCCATGAGCGCGGCAAAGCGGGCATCTTTGAGATGTCGATAGATATCGCGACCTCGCAGCTCAACGTTGGTGCCAACCAGACGGATGCTGGGCTCGCCCTGCTCGTCAACGCCCGTGGCATCGACGGCAAACACGCGTCGCACGCCACGGGGCTCAATGTCCAGTTCCAGACGTTCAACGACAAGCTCAATACGTCGTGATAGTTCGGGCTCAATCTGCTGGCCGCCGTAACCCAGATACCGCAGCATCTCGGCACGGTCGACACGGGGATGGTGCGCGGCATCGATACGGTAGAGCGCCGGCGACGCAAGGTCGGCCGGCACTTCGACAGCGGTTGTATCGATGTGCGGTTTTTCCATTACCCCAGGCGCTCCATAATGGTCGCGGCGATCGCAGGACGGTTCATAGTGTACAGGTGCAGGCCGTCGGCGCCGTGCTCCTTGAGGTCGCAAAGCTGGCGGGCTGCATAATCTACACCAGCTGCCTGCAGGCTCTCGGGGTCATTCTCGTACTTGGCGAGAATCTTGATGACGGGGGAGGGCAGCGACGCACCGCACATAAAGACCATGCGGCTGATCTGCGACTTGCCCATAAACGGCATGATGCCCGCGGTAATGGGCACGGTGATACCGGCCTTGTCGGCAAGCTCGCGGAAGCGGTAGAAGCACTCGTTATCAAAGAAGAGCTGCGTTACAAAGAAACTCGCGCCAGCGTCCTGTTTTTGCTTGAGGTGCTCGACCGAGAGGTTGAGATCCTCACAGGCAATGTGGCCCTCGGGGTAGGCTGCGGCGCCCACGCAAAAGCCGGCGTCGACGAGCTCGGGGATGAGGTCGCGGGCGTAGGCGTAGTCCGAGGCGGGCTTGTCGTCCTCGGTCGCGCCGGCAGGGAGATCGCCACGCAGGGCCAGGATGTTTTCCACGCCGGCAGTGCGATACTCGTCGATCTTGGCGGCGATATCGGCGTGCGACCGGCCCACGCAGGTAAGGTGTGCCACCGAGGGCGTGTCGAATTCGCTCGTAATCATATGCGCGATGGGGGCGGTGGCGGTACCGTTGCCTGAGCCGCCGGCCGAGCAGGTGACCGAGACAAAGCTCGGCGAAAGCTTGCACAGATTGCCTGCCACTTCGCGAGCCGTGTCGAGGGTGAGCTCGCCCTTGGGCGGGAACATCTCAAACGAAACGGGCGCGGTGCCCTGGGATGCTGCCTGCTTAAAAACCTCGTCGACGCGCATATCGTGCTCCTCTAGATACGTAATAGTGTGATGTGTTGTAAGGATTCTACAGCACCACTGTGTCACGGTGGAGTTTCACTCGTTATTCGGGGATACCAATCAAAGATGCCTTGCTATCGGCTTTCTCTATAACAGAGCGGCTAATCTAGGCACGGACTATAAAGACTGGTATCTGATGCAAAATACCAGTTAATAGAGCTCCATCCCAAATTGACTACCCTTAAACCATGGGGAGAGGTCTGCAATTTATGCAGTTGATTGGCTGTTGAGGGTGGCAACGCCGCCTCGATAGGGTAACCTCATTGATTGGTTTCGCGACAGCAACATAACGGTAATGTCGCGGAAACACGGCGAGTCTAAGCTATGACTCGTTCGTTAGTAATCAACACCGCTTCTCACGCGGTGCCGATACGAAGGGAGTTCCGTATGGCCGAACTTACTGACCGCTTCGGGACCATGGTGTTCTCTGAGGAAGTCATGAAGGACTACCTCCCCAAGGACATTTGGAAGCGCCTTGCTGCAACCCTCGAGGGCGGTGAGCCGCTCGACCTGGATGTGGCCAACGCCGTTGCCCATGCCATGAAGGTCTGGGCCATCTCCAAGGGCGCGACGCACTACGCGCACTGGTTCCAGCCGCTTTCGGGCATTACTTCCGAGAAGCACGACAGCTTCCTGGAGCCCAACCACGACGGCACCGCCATTACCAAGTTTACGGGCAAGAACCTCATCCAGGGCGAGCCGGACGCCTCCAGCTTCCCCAACGGCGGCCTGCGCGCCACCTTCGAGGCCCGTGGCTACACCGCTTGGGATCCCACCAGCCCCGCCTTTATCAAGGACGATGTCCTGTGCATCCCCACGGCTTTCTGCTCCTACACGGGCGAGGCCCTGGACAAGAAGACCCCGCTGCTGCGTTCCATGACCGCGCTCTCGCGTGAGTCTAAGCGCGTTTTGGCGCTGTTTGGCAAGACCCCCAAGAAGGTCGTTCCTTCCGTGGGCGACGAGCAGGAGTACTTCCTGATCAAGAAGGATGCTTACCGCAAGCGCAAGGACCTGGTCATCACCGGCCGCACCCTCTTTGGCGCCGCTCCCTGCAAGGGCCAGGAGCTCGAGGAGCACTACTTTGGCGCTATCCGCCCCACCGTCTCGGCCTACATGAAGGACCTGGACGATGAACTGTGGGCGCTCGGCATTCCCGCCAAGACCAAGCACAACGAGGTTGCTCCCTGCCAGCATGAGCTTGCTCCCGTCTATGGCGAAGTCAACGAGGCCATCGACCAGAATCTGGTCATGATGGAGAAGATGAAGCTCATCGCCTCCCGCCACGACTTGGTCTGCCTGCTGCACGAGAAGCCCTTTGAGGGCATCAATGGTTCGGGCAAGCACAACAACTGGTCGCTTGGCACCGAGTCCGAGAACCTGCTCGATCCGGGCGACACCCCGCTCGACAACCTGCAGTTCATCGTCTTCCTCACCGCGGTGATCGAGGCCGTCGATAACTATCAGGAGCTCCTGCGTGCCTCCGTTGCCTCGGCCGGTAACGACCATCGTCTGGGCGCCAACGAGGCTCCTCCGGCGATTATGTCCATCTTCCTGGGCGACCAGCTTACCGAGGTCGTCGAGAAGATCATCGATGGCAAGGCTTCCGTCCATGCCACGCGCGGCGTGCTCGACTTGGGCGCCGATACTCTGCCCAAGCTGATGCAGGACAACACCGACCGCAACCGCACCTCCCCGTTTGCCTTCACCGGCAACAAGTTCGAGTTCCGTGCCTGCGGCTCCGAACAGAACGTCTCCGACTCCAACCTGGTGCTCGATGCCGCCGTGGCCAAGTCGCTCAAGTCCTTCGCCGACGCGCTTGAGGGTACGCCCGAGGATGAGTTCCAGGATGCCGCGCTCGAGTACTGCAAGAAGGTGTTGACCGATCACCAGCGCATCCTGTTCTCCGGCGACGGTTACTCCGACGAGTGGCCCATTGAGGCCGAGAAGCGCGGCCTTGCCAACAACAAGACCACGGCCGATGCCCTGCCCGCCTTTGTTTCCGATAAGGCTATCGCGCTCTTCGAGGAGACGGGTGTCCTGACCAAGGCCGAGGCTCAGTGCCGCTACGACTGCAAGCTCGAGAAGTACAACAAGCTCATGAACATCGAGGCTACCACGATGGTTCGCGAGGCGCGTCGTACCTATCGCCCGGTCATTACCGCCTATGCCACCAAGGTCGCTAAGGGCCTTGAGACTATTCGCGCCGCCGGCGCCGAGGCCGCCATGCAGTGCGAGCAGAATACGCTCAACAAGCTCTGCAACGGTATCACTGCCATCAACGACTCCATTAAGGCGCTCGACGCCGTGCATCAGAAGGCCGAGGCCCTCGATGGCCAGGAGCAGGCCAATGTGTATGCACACGAGGTCGTTCCCGCTATGGATACGCTGCGCGCCGCCGTGGATGCCATGGAGGAGATCGTGGCCGCCGACTACTGGCCGGTTCCGACCTACGACGACATTCTGTTCTATGTGTAGAACGTAACTGACATATCGTCACGGTATTGAGCCGGGGTCCGCATCGCGCGGGCCCCGGCTTTTTGTTTGCGAAGGACGCTTTGAAGCCCGTTTTGCCGCCGATGTGCCTAGGTATAAAGGGCTATGGGCAAAAAACGTCAAATATGAGTACTGTCACAAGTCCTGTAACATTATTTATTTGCAAAATATGTAGTGTTACGCAACATATGTCCAAGTACTTAGCCGATAAACGTCTGCAATTTTTCCGCCGTAGGACGCCCGACGGCTAAATCGCCTTCTGAAGGCATGAAATCGCTGTAACTAAAATGGTAACAGTACTCATATTTGCCATTTTTTGACCACAGGCCTTGCGATGATGCCGGGATTCGCACCCTGTCGGGTTCGAATCCCGGCATATCGGTAGCAAAAAGCCCGTCACCGCGGGGGTAACGGGCTTCTAGTTTCAAATGGTGCCCCCAGCGGGATGTCCGCGTGCGGCTGGCGCCGCCCGCTTCCGCTGCGTCGCTCCGCTCCTTGCGTGCTGCGCTGGAAAACGCTTGCGCGTTTCCTCAGCTCCGCACCCTGTCGGGTTCGAATCCCGGCATATCGGTAGCAAAAAGCCCGTCACCGCGGGGGTAACGGGCTTCTTAATTTAAATGGTGCCCCCAGCGGGATTCGAACCCGCGATATCCACCTTGAAAGGGTGGCGTCCTTGGCCGCTAGACGATGGGGACAGCGGGAAAGAGTATAGCAGACTTTTTTGCCGGCGCGTATATCGTTGGCAAACTGGAAAACCACCACAAAGGAGTAGGCTTCTGTTCCGATTTTCAAATATCTCAATCTGTAACATCTGGGCGGGCAAATTGGCTCTATCTGTTACAGATCGAGACAAAAGGCAGGCGTCGGGACGAACATCTCATTCTGTAACAGTAAGACGACTTTTAACGGTCTAGATGCTACAGATTGAGACAAACCGCTGGGACGGGTCAAAACCACCACAAAGGTGCCTGTGAACTGCCTCCCATTTCTTGGACATCGGGAAATGGGAGGTTTTCCATGAGTATAGACCTCAGGGTGAAGCACGACCT
>JAHABQ010000015.1:0-38293 GCA_018376265.1 Collinsella sp. | reverse complement strand
TTGAAGGGCCTGACGCCGGAGGAGTTCCGGAACCGGGCCCTTGCGGCGTAGTCGCTATTTATTCAGTCCAAGTTTCGGGGCGCAGTTCACTGTCCCCTTCGTGGTGGTTTTTCGTTCTGAGCCAAGGAGATTCATGTTCAACATTGTGCTGTATGCGCCCGAAATCCCGGCCAATACGGGCAATATCGGCCGTACCTGCGTGGTCACCGGCGCCCGTCTACATCTGGTGGAGCCACTGGGCTTTTCGCTCGACGACAAGACAGTACGTCGCGCCGGCCTGGGCTACTGGCAAAACTTGGACGTGACCACCTATGCCGGCTGGAAGGATTTCCTTGCACGCAATGGTCTCTCCCCTGCCGACGAACGCCTGCATCTGCTGACCAAAAAGGCACGCCGCACCTATGCGCAGAGTGCCTACCGCGATGGCGACTACTTGGTCTTTGGCAGCGAGAGCTCGGGCATTCCCGAGCCACTGCTTGCCGCGGCGCCCGAGCGTTGCGAGCGCATCCCGATGCTGCGCGATTGCGACTCACTCGATAACGCCGAAGCTTGGGAAGCTCACGAGGAATCGCTGGGGCATACCGAGGACAGCCACGAGGCCATCCTTCAACAGGATATCTGCGGCAACTTCGTCAACCCGGACGACTACCGCATCAGCGCACTTAACCTCTCCAACAGCGCCGCCATCGTCCTCTACGAGGCCCTGCGCCAGGCAGGCTTTCCGGGAATGTGACAAAGGAACTATCCCTTTGTCACATTCAAGCGCCACGCCGATGGCACACACGCCTAATTGATGCTCTAGATAAAGAGCCCTCACTTTTAATCAGAATTAACTAAAGTAAAATGAAGTTAAACGACGGTGTGAAAGGAGAGCCTTGTGGAATATCTCGAGAACCCGTTTACCCCCAGTTTTGGTGAGGTTCCTGCCCATCTCGCTGGCAGACAACAGATTATTCGGGATTTGGACCGCGCCTTCTTGAGCCAGCGTAGGCGCCCAGAATTGACCTCGATCTTCTCAGGCGCGCGTGGAACCGGTAAAACCGCTCTCATGTCGTCGCTCGCGACAAGGGCGGAATCCCACGGCTGGATTGCCGTAAAGACGACCGCGCTCCCGGGAATGCTTGAGGAAATCGAGTTCGGGGCGAAACGTGCTGCCGGCCATCTTATCGACCCGTCTAAGAACTTCGAAGTCACCGGTCTCGGAATTGCACCGCTCGGCAGCATCGAAGTCAATCGCGTTCACGATGCCTCAACCTGGCGTTATCGCATGAGCGACATCATCGACCAGCTCAACGAGGCTGGCACCGGTCTGCTCGTCACAGTTGACGAGGTGGACCCGACACTCGACGAGATGATTCAGCTTGCAGCGACGTATCAGCACTTTGTGACCGATGGGAAACGCGTCGCCCTGCTCATGGCGGGACTTCCCAACAACGTCTCGACGTTGCTGAACCACAAGACGGTCTCGTTCCTTCGCCGCGCCCAACAATATCATCTGGGTCGCATTGCCGACTATGACGTACGCGAGGCCTTGATTCGCACAATCCAGGAAAACGATCGCCTGGCAGATGCTGGGGGAATCGATAGAGCCGTTCGCTCGATCTCTGGTTTTCCCTTCCTATTGCAACTCGTAGGCTACCGTGCCTGGGATCTCACAAGCGATTCGAAGGAAATCTCGTCACGCGACTTTGACCTGGGAATCAAAATCGCGCGCGACGAGATGGACGACCGAATCCTCGCGGCAACCTATCGGGAGCTCACTGCAGAGGACAAGCGATTCCTCATCGCCATGCTCGATGACGAGGAAGAGTCCACCACCGCTGACCTTGTCGAGCGCCTTAAGCGTTCGCCGCAGCAGGTCTCCCGCTACCGACGCCGCATGATAGATGCCGGCATCATCGGGGAACGAGGACGAGGGCTCGTCGCATTTGAATTGCCATTCTTCCGCGACTACCTCGCGGCTCAATGCGTGAAATAGGCATCAATGAGGCAAAGGGGCTGTCCCTTTGCCTCATTGTCTATAGGTAGCGGCCGGTAATGCTTGCGGAGCAGGCCGCGATGTCGCCCGGCGTACCGGAGCAGACGATTTGCCCGCCCGCATCGCCACCGCCCGGGCCCATGTCGACCACGTAATCGGCATTGCGGATAAGGTCGAGATCGTGTTCGATCACGATGACTGTGGCGCCCTTGGCAACGAGACCGTCAAACACGTTCAATAGCACCTGAACATCGAGCGGATGCAGGCCGATCGTGGGCTCGTCGAATACGAATACGGCATCGTCCTGCACGCGGCCCATCTCGCTCGCAAGCTTAAGACGCTGTGCCTCGCCGCCCGAGAGCGCCGGCGTGGGCTCGCCAAGTGTGAGATAGCCCAGGCCCAGGTCATGCAAGGTCTGCAAGCGCGTCTGAACCTTCTTGAGTCCCAGTGTGGCGTCGATGGCCTCGTCCACACTCATGTCCATGAGCTGCGGCAGCGTAAGCAGACTCCCGTCCTTGCCCTCGCGATGGATATGCGAGGCGGCCTCGGCGTAGCGCGAACCACGGCATGCCGGGCAGACGATCTCGACGTCGGGCAAAAACTGCACGTCGAGCGATATCGAGCCCGTGCCATCGCACGTAGGGCAACGCAAGGCGCCAGTGTTGTAGCTAAAGGCGCCCGCCTTGTAGCCGGCTGCCTTGGCTTCGGGCGTACGGGCAAAGGCGCGGCGCAGCTCGTCATGGATGTCGGCATAGGTTGCCACCGTCGAGCGAACATTGGCGCCAATGGGCGTAGCGTCAATCAGGTTGGCGCGGGCAGTGCCTTCGGCATCGACCCAACGCACGTGTCCCGGCAAGCGCTCGCCAGCTGCCTGCGCCTTAAGCGCCGGGATGAGCGTCTCGAGCGCCAACGTCGTCTTACCCGAACCCGAAACGCCCGTCACCGCGACAAGGCGGCCGCGCGGGATATCGACTTCGAGCGGCTTGACGGTATGGATGGCATCGGTCGCCATGCGGATATGGCCCTGGTCGAACATTTCGTCGTCAGTCACCTGCGGACGCAAGCGCTTGGGCTCGGCGCGCAAAAACGGCGCGATGCGACTGCTCTGCGATTGCTCGACCTCGTCTACCGTACCAGCGGCGATCACATTGCCGCCGCCTGCTCCGGCAACGGGGCCCATCTCGACCAGATAGTCGGCTTCCGCCAGCACACGTGTATCGTGGTCGACAACAACCACGGTGTTGCCGTCATCCACCAGATCGCGCATCACGCCCACCAAGCCGTCGACATTGGCGGGATGCAAGCCGATCGAAGGCTCGTCCAGCACATAAAGCACGCCCGTCGATCGGTTGCGCACCACGCGAGCAAGCTGTACGCGCTGGCGCTCACCCGTGGAGAGCGTGGCACCGGCGCGGTCGAGTGAAAGGTAATCGAGTCCCAGGTCGACTAGACGACGGGCCGCGCTCAAAAACGAATCGCAGATATCCGTCGCCATGGGCCGCATCTCGGACGGCAAGGATGCGGGCACCCCGCGCACCCACTCAATCGCCTCGCCCAGCGTCATGGCCGCGGCCTGCGCCAGATTGATACCGCGCACTTGGGGCTGGCGCGCAGCCTCGGAAAGACGCGTGCCACCACAGTCGCGGCATGGCCCCTCGCGCAAAAAGCGCGCAACGCGTTTGAGCCCCTTATCGTCCTTAACCTTGGCGAGCGCATTTTCGACGGTATAGACGGCGTTGTAATAGGTGAAGTCGAGCGGCGTGGCGCCCTCGCCGTTTTTGGGAACGTAGAGAATGTGCTTCTTAACCGCCGGGCCGTGGAACACGATATCGCGCTCTTGAGGCGTGAGCTGGCTAAACGGCACGTCGGTGCGTACGCCCATCTCGCCGGCGACCTGCTTCATCAAATCCCACATGAGCGTACCCCAGGGAAGCACCGCACCCTCGTTGATAGTCTTTGACTCGTCGGGCACCAGGCTCGCCTCGTCCACCTCGCGCATAACGCCGGTACCGCCACAAGTGGGACACGCGCCACCGCTATTGAAAGCCAAATCCTCGGCACTCGGCGCGTAGAACTCGCGACCGCACGCAGGGCACGCGAGCGACAGGCCTGCGGCGACGTTAAGGCTCGGTTCCAAACGCGTCCCGCAATGCGGGCACACGTGATGGGCGCAACGGCTAAAGAGCAGACGCAGGCTATTGTTGAGCTCGGTCATGGTGCCAAAGGTGGAACGCACGCCCGGCACGCTCGGACGCTGGTGCAGCGCGAGCGCCGCCGGCACGTGCAAGACCTCATCCACCTGGGCATGTTCGGCCTGCGTCAGACGGCGGCGGGTATAGGTGCTGAGCGCCTCCAGATAGCGGCGCGAGCCCTCGGCATAAAGAACCCCCAGCGCCAGCGAGCTCTTGCCCGAACCCGACACGCCGGCAATACCCACGAGCCTTCCCAGCGGAATATCGATATCGATGTCCTTGAGGTTATGGACGCGCGCGCCACGCACCTCGATAGCCTGCGGGCTCATCTTCTGTTCCGTCACCTTTATCACCCTACTCATGCCATAAAACTCGATTGCGAATGTACTCGCCCAGCATGGGCACGGTAAACCGGACGAGGCCGTATCCGGCAGCCTCGATGACGCGCTCGCGAATCAGGCTTGCGCGATATTTGCTCGCCCAACTCTGAGTACGGTCGCAGCGCTCAATGATATCCGCCATACGCGTCGGTTTACCCTCGTCAACCGCCATGGCCTCGATAAAGAGGCGTTGCGGGCTGCGCAATCCATAATACAGGGGCGCGTCGACCGCTTCGTAGAACTCGGAGACGGCATCCGCATGGCCATCCTCGACATCGCACCTTTCAATGATCTGAGAGCCACGCCGGACGGCAGACCGCCACATGTAATAGCCCACCAGTTGAACCATATAGGGATGCCCCATGCTCTTGTGCGCCGCAAGGTCCGCCGTCTCCGCATCGACGCAGAGACCGGTACTCTCGACTGTCTGGATATATGAATCCCGCACCCTGGGCAAAGATATCGACCCCAGCGTACGCTGCTGGGCACGCCGCAAAAACGTCACGCTCGGCTCTTCGAGCAGATCGTCAACCATACTGGGTAAGCCGGCGAACACCAGCGCAAGACCGCGCTGGTCGCTATCGGGCAATCCCGTAGCATCCTGATCTCCGAGCACTTGCTGATAGAGAACGGCAAGAGCCGCCAGCTCCTCGATAGACGCAGACTGCGCCTCGTCAATCGCAAACAGTATGCCCTTGCCTGGACCGAGCTTCTTGAGGCGCTCGTTGACCAGCCCTCGTAACGACTCGCCCTTTGCCCGCGCCGCCTCGACCGACATCCGGCCAAACGACGGCCCGAATTCCATTGACGTCACAACGGGTTTATTCGAGCGAAGCGCGTCGGCCAGGCGGTCGCACAAGCCAAGCGAAGCGGAATCGGAGACAACCGCCCATCCGCGCTCGCTGGCTAGACGTTGCAGCTCCCGCAGGAGAACCGTCTTGCCGCAGCCGCGGTTTCCCGTAATGAGCATGAGCCTGCCCGGCGCTCCGGCGCCGTTGTCGAGTCCTTCCTCAAAATCTTCGATGACCGACTCTCGACCGATGAGCATCGGAGGCCGCTTGCCAGCCGTGGGCTTAAAGGGATTTGGATTCATGTCGGCCTCCTCGGATCGGTAAACCCTGGTAACAGTTATACCAACTTATACCGAGTTATACCATCAGCAGGTGACAAAGGGGCTGTCCCTCTTGCAGCGTCGGCGCCAAAATCAATTAGTCAAGGATCAGAGGGTTCAAAAATCTACCATTTCTACCCCGTCCCCTAATGGCAGAAGAAGGTGGGGTCGGCGGGGCGATAGGAGCGGAAGGTAGAGGGATCGACCTTTACGTGCGCTGCGGCGGGTACGTCGTACCATTTGACCGTGTAGCCGGCGCCGTGAGAGCAAAAGACCGAGTCGGGCGTGTTGGGCAGATCGGCCTCGGGCTCATAGGCGGCCGTCTCGATTACGCGCTCGGCATCATGGCAAGCCGAATAGCCGGCGAACTCCAGGTACAGATGCCCGCGACCGCTCGTGTAGGCAGCCACCTCCAGCGCGTAATCCTGCACCTCGGAAGCCGGCACGCGACCCACAAGCTTCGCCCGGTCCCCCGCCATCGTCGGCGGCTCGTACTCGGCACCCATGCGCGTGGCGTCCGAGAGCGCCCGGCCCACGCACTCCCCCGGCACCTCGAGCTCAAAGTGGTACCACGGCTCCAACAGCACCGCCGTGCCGGCCTCACGTGCCTGCATCAAACCCTGGCGAATCGCGCGGTACGTGGCCTGGCGAAAATCGCCGCCCTCGGTGTGTTTGGCATGCGCACGGCCGCCCGTAAGCGTAATGCGCGCATCGGTGATGGGCGAGCCGGTCAGCGCGCCCAGATGATCGCGCTCCATGGCGTTGGTGAGCGCCAGACGCTGCCAGTTAAGATCGAGCTCGTCGGTCGAGGTCACGGTGCCAAACTGCACGCCCGAACCCGCTGGCAACGGCTCCAGGCGCAGATGCACCTCGGCATAGTGGCGCAGTGGCTCAAAGTGGCCCACGCCCTCGACCGGCTGCGAAATAGTCTCCTTATAGAGAATGCCGCCGGGCTCAAACTCGACCGCAAGGCCAAAGCGATCGGCCAGCACCCGCTGCACGACCTCGAGTTGCACGGCGCCCATCAACTGCAGATGAATCTGCTCAAGATGCGTATTCCAGCTTACGCCGAGCATGGGATCCTCGTCCGCCAACTCAGTCAGCGCTTTGAACACCGCGTGGACATCGTGTTCGCCCGGAAGCACCGTATAGGTGAGGACCGGCGCAATGACAGGCGCATCGCCCGCGGGCTCCGCGCCCAGGGCGTCCCCCGGGCGAACGTGCGCAAGACCCGTCACGGCGCAAATACCGCCAGCAGCAACTTCTTGGGCAAGCTCATACTTCTCGCCGTTATAGATGCGTACCTGATCGACCTTCTGCTCCCATGCCTCGGCACCGGAACGCCCGGCGATCATCTGCTTGGCATGCAGCGTGCCGCCGGTCACCTTAACCCATGCCAAGCGCTCGCCGCGATCCCCGCGGCTGACACGATAGACGCGCGCGGCAAACTCCGGGAGCCACGCCTGTTCACGCATCAGCGCGCATATACTATCCAGCAGCTCGTCCACGCCCTGGTCCTTGAGCGCCGAGCCGGCAAAGCAGGGAAAGAGCTTGCGCTCGGCAACCATGCGCGACAGCGTTGCGACGGAAAGCTCACCCGCTTCAAGAAACTCCTCGAGCGCCGCCTCGTCCAACGCAGCAGCGTCCTCCTGAACGGCACCGCCCGCCAACAGTTCGTTGGCATCCAGGCAGCCTTCGGAAAGACGCTGCCCAAGCTGTGCCAGCAAAACATCGCGGCCGGGATTCTCCAAATCGATTTTGTTGATATAGATGAACGTCGGAATGTCATAGCGCGCAAGCAGGCGCCACAGGGTTTCGGTGTGCCCTTGCACGCCATCGTTGGCACCCACAACCAAAATCGCATAGTCGAGCGCGCGCAATGTGCGCTCCGCCTCGGCAGAAAAATCGACATGCCCCGGTGCATCCACGAGCATGACGTGGGTATCGCCATGGTCGAGCACGGCCTGCGACGAGAAAATCGTAATGCCGCGCTCGCGCTCAATCTCGTTCGTATCCAGATGCGAATCGCCATCGTCCACGCGGCCGCGCTTGCGAATGCGACCCGCGTTGAACAGCATGGCCTCGGCCAACGTGGTCTTGCCGGCATCGACATGCGCCAAGATTCCAACGACCGCTTGCTTCGACATGGCTCTCCTCTTATTGCAAGCCCGTCGCACGCGGCAACGGGCACTCACGCTCCACACTGGATGATACAATTTACGGGCCGGCGGGCGAAGCGGGCCCTATCCCCCGACCGAGCTCATCGCCCCGCGTTGCCGCGCGGCGATTTTCGTAGGTTCGCGCCTTGCGAAAGCCGGCTTTCAAAACAGTGCAGCGAACGAAAATGGCCCCACCCGGAGCCATTTTCGTTCGTGCAAATTGTTGATACGCGTCCCCGCTCTTATGTCTCGCGCAGCCAATCAAACGCGACGCGCGGCGTACCGTCCGACACATATACGATACCAGCGCGCTTAAACCCGGCCTTGGCGATGGCGCCCTGCATAGGCAGGTTGTCTTGGTGCGTGTCGATACGCAGATGGTCGATACGTTCCTTGGCAAAGGTAAACATCGCAGCCGCGATACCGTGCACGGTGCCGTCGGACGCCACACGGTGCAGCACGGCGTACGGAGTGTCGCTACGCCATTGACCATCCTCAATTACGTCATAGCACTCGTCCGGACCCGGTAAAAAGGCAAACGTCGCAACCACGCGACCGTCGACTTCACACACGTAACTACCACCAGCGGCAATATCGGCAGCCAGTTGCTCGGCCGAAGGCGTGCCCTCGGGCCACTGCGTGGCGTTGCCATGCGCGCGCATAAAGGCGCGGGCGGCGTCATAGATGGCCATGACGGCGGGAATGTCAGTATCGAGGGTTTTTCTGATCATCACGCGGCGACCTCACGTTTATTGGTATCACTTTGGTTGAGCAATGATACCAGCGTTTGGAGAGAGGCGCGAAGCAGATGGGAAGCAAAAAGCGAGCCGCTTGGTCAAAAGCCAAAAGCGAGTTTTTGGGCGCTGCCACGGGCGGCGATATGAGCGACCTGTTTGCGCGCGAAGACGAGCGCCGCGACGCCCTGGACGCCGAGCGCGATGAGGCCTGGCGCTACAAGTCGTGCGAACGCAAAAACCGTTACGACACGCGCGCCGAGGCCGAGGCCGTTATGGCCGACTGCGAAAACCGCGGGCGGCGCGGTTTGGCCTGCTACAAATGCGAATACTGCGGCGGATGGCACCTGACGTCGCACCCTTGGAAATAGGCGCCGCATCGGCACGGCACTGACGGAGTGCCAGCCATCGCACGCAAGCTACGGACGCGGCGGCACCAAAACATCGTAACGGACGGCCTTGCCCGCAAGTTGATAGCTCGGCTTAACGCCGGCAAGCAGCGGGCCCTTCACCGGCCGCTTGATAACGACCTTGCGCGGATGCACAGCAAGCGCCGCCTCGACCAGCGACTCCTCATCGGTACATGGCTGTTCCAGATGGTGCAAGAGTTGGAACTTCTTTTTGACCGCCGCACTTTTGGTACGCTCGGGAAACATGGGGTCCAGATACACCACGTCGGGGGCGGCAAGCTCGCCCTGCTCGATTAGCTCAGTTACATGGCGAAGGCCG
This sequence comes from Collinsella sp., assembly GCA_018376265.1. GTDB lineage: Bacteria > Actinomycetota > Coriobacteriia > Coriobacteriales > Coriobacteriaceae > Collinsella. The sequence goes on along the minus strand of JAHABQ010000015.1, from coordinate 29,010 downwards.
GCAATGCTGTCCTCGCCGGCATGTAAGCGCATGCGCGCCACAGCTGTCGCAAGCGCCGGATCATCTGCCGCGCGATCCAGGGCATCCTGGAGCAGCGCCGCGATCACGCAATCCTGCTCGTACAGATCGACGGTAAAGCCCGCGGCCGCCAGTAGCAGCGAATCCTCGCCAAAACCTGCCGTGGCATCGATTGCCCATGGGCTCTCGATGCCTTTTGTACGCGCAGCCTTTACCAGCAGCTCTTGCTGCAGACGGCCCTGCTTGAGTCGCGGCAGCATGCGGCCAAAATCGGCGCGCAGCTCCATCGTGCCATCGGTGAGCGTAAGGCCCTCGGGTTTCCCGGTCAGCTCAAGCCCCGCGGCCCGAGCAACAGAAAAGGGATCGACGACGCCCATGGACACTCCTTAACAAACAAACGAATACGCGGGGCGCCATTTATGCCAGCACCCAACCGTCCGCTATTGTCCCACATGCGACATGGCCCACAGCATCCCAATGCAAAGCACCGCCATCAACCCCGTGCACACGGCAGCGATCACAGAATCGCCCATGCGCCTTCCCAGCGACCGCGGCTCTCGTACTTGCTCTGCTCCGTACATCATGGCTCCTCCTTGAGACCAGCTCCTTGTTACGGCCTCATCATCGCAGCGCCGCACATGAGCTGCCATCGATTTGGCTTACGTCCAGCTTTCTTTTTTGAAAGGTTGGACCGTACAGGCAAGAGACGCTTTCAAACGCATGCATCGTCCCGTTGAACTACAATGTGCTTCACGATATGTGCCGTAACCTGGGCGCGACAGATTCTCCGCGCCCGCATCGAAAGGACCAGCTATGAGCGCTGCTCGCAAGACACTCAAAATCCTTGCCCTGATTTATTTTGTTCTGGGCATCGCCAGCCTCGTCATCGGAATTGCCGGCATTGTTACCGGCAATTTTGGATCCGCTTACGGATCGAACGCCACACTCGCCGCTGTTGTGGTGATTGTTAAGGGCCTCGTCGACCTTGCCGCAGGCGTCGCCGGTATCAAGGGAGCCAACAAGCCTTCGCAGGTAGACGGCGCATTTAAGCTCGGTATCGTTGCCGCGGCAGCCACGCTCCTCCAAGCCGTGCTCACGCTTCCCGCACTCGGCGGCAGCTCCGTCAATATCATCGCCTTTGTCATCGTGGTCTACGACCTGTTCTTTGTTCAGCAGGCACACGCCGTTAAGGCCGAAAACAAGGACCGCCTGTAAGCGCCCGCTTCTCATAACCTCTGTTGCAACCAAGCAACTAAAAAGGGCCGATCGCGCATCTCCGCGGTCGGCCCTTTGCGTTTGCCCAGATAAAACCTACCAAAATAAACCTGTCCCTTTTTTGGCAGGTTAGTGGCGGTACTCGGCGATGATGAAGTCGATGTCGGTTTGAAGGGTGTCCAAATTTGCCAGGCGCTCTTTGTCGGCAGGGCGCGTGCGATAGTAGTACGGCGTCATCTGGAACACCGCCTCGATGTCGGCCTGCGTCTGGAGCGTAATATTCGCAGATACCCGGTGCGTTCCGACTAACTCGAGCTCGGTTGTCTTCGGCAGCTTCTCATCGTTAAGGTACGGCGTGTCGTAGAGCACCTCCTTGAGCCCAAACAGATGACGTGCACCTGGCACGACGGTGTAGAGCGAGCCCTCGGGCGCCAGCACGCGGGCAAACTCGCGCTCGTTAAAGGGCGCAAAGAGCTCGGTCACCATATCGAAAGCGCCATCGGCCACGGGGATATCCTTCATGTTGGCCACGAAGTAGGTCGCATCGCCGCGCTTGGCGGCAAGGCGTACCATCTCCTTGCCCAGGTCGAAACCGTAAGCATCCACGCCCGGCACCGCGCCCATGGCACTCGTGTAGTAGCCCTCGCCGCAGCAAATATCGAGCAGTGTCATAGGACAGCTCGTAGACGTAGCACGCCCAGACACCTGCTTGCGCACCAGCTCGACCATCGCATCGCGCAACGGCGCATAGTATCCGCGGTTCAGAAAGTCACGACGACTGCGCGCCTGTGACTTGGGATCGCCCATAGAGTCGCCGCTCTTGGACGAGCGCAGTAGGTACAGATAGCCCTCGCGCGCACGGTCAAACCGGTGTCCGCCCGCGCATGCAGCACCGCGCTCGTTATCCACCAGTGGCTCATGGCAAACGGGACACAACAACATGGCAACTCCTTAGCGCGAACAACACAACGCCCACCATTGTCGCACGCCTTCCCCACCTAGTCATTGGGGACGTTCTTAAATGACTAGTCGTTTAAGAACGTCCCCAACGACTAGTCGATTAGGAGTATCATCATCTGCGCAAATAAGCACGAAAGAGCATGTTAGAGATTGAGAGCGTATGGCTGACACCGTATCTAAGCACATTGACATGACCACCGGCTCGCTGTGGCGCAATATTCCCCTGTTCGCCTTCCCCGTGGCCGCCACGAGCATCTTGGAGCAGCTATCGAACCTCATCGCCACGGTTATCATCGGTAACTTCTCGGGCGACCAGGGAACCCTCGCCATGGCGGCGGTCGGCTCCAATGTTCCGCTTACCAGTCTTATGCTCAACCTGTTTATTGGCATGTCGCTTGGCTCCAACGTGGTCATCGCCAACGCTATCGGCCGCAACGATCAGAACATGGTCAAACGCGCCGTCCATACCTCGATTTTAATGGCGCTCGTGGGCTTTGTCGTCATCGCGCTGGGCGAGATCTTTGCCGAGCCCATGCTCGCCGCGCTCAACGTTCCCGCCGAAACCATGCCGCTCGCTTCGCTCTACCTGCGCGTCTTTTTGCTCAGCATGCCCTCGATCTTGCTCTACAACTTTGAGGCCGCGATCTTCCGCTCCGTCGGCATCACCCGCATGCCGCTGCAGGCGCTTGCTGTGTCCACCGTCCTCAACATTGGCCTGGACCTCATCTTTGTCCCCGTACTCCACTGGGGCGTCGCAGGTGTCGCCATCGCCACCGCCATCGCCTACACCGTCAGCGCCGCTACACTCTTTATCCGCCTGCTCAAGACCGACTCCGTCGTCCGCGTCACCCCACGCGACCTGGCTATCGACCCCGTCGCCCTCAAGCGCATCGTCAAGATCGGCCTGCCCACCGGCATCCAAAGCGCCGTCTTTGCTGTCGCCAACATCATCATCCAGTCTGCCATCAACAGCCTGGGCACCGAGGTCATGGCGGCATCGAGCGCCGCCATGAGCCTGGAGTACGTGTGTTACAACCTGCTCAACAGCTTTAGCCAGGCTTGCACCACCTTTGTGGGACAAAACCACGGTGCCCGCCAGATCGACCGCTGCACCAAAACGCTCAAGGTCTGCCTGGTCGAAGGCGGCATCGTTGCACTCACCACGATTATCGTTATTGTCGGCCTGGGGCGCGAGATCCTATCGCTGTTCAACAGCGATCCCAACATCGTCTCGATCGGCTATATCCGCGTGTGCTCGATCTTCCCGGCGTACGCCTTTAGCATGTTCTACGAAAACATGTCAGGCTACCTGCGCGGCTTTGGCATCTCGCTCACGCCCGCCCTCATCACCATGATCTGCGTCTGCGGCATCCGCTTCTATTGGGTGTTCTGCGTGTTCCCGCACTTCCGCACCTTTGCGAACATCATGATGGTCTACCCCATCAGCCTGGGCACCACGGCGTTCTTTATGGTCGTAGCGGTGCTACTTTGCCACCCGGCACGCACCTATCGCGCCACCCAAGCCAAAGCGACAGCCCGCTAAACACCGCACTCAACGCCACGCCAGTCATTAATTGACAATATGCGAGCTCATATAGTCGATAAAGCGCCTCGTGGCGATGGGCATGGTGTCCCAGCTGCGCCAGGCGGCCACCACGTCGCGCGAGGGGGCATGCACGATAGGCCGCACACGGATATCGGCTTGCACGCCCTCAACGGTACGGCGATACAGCATGCTCACGCCTAGACCCTCCTCCACCATCGCCATGATGGTATAGTCGTCGGTCACCTCACTCGTCACGTGCGGCGACAGCCCATGCGCAGTAAATGCATCGAGCACCAGGCTCTGTTCGCCCTCATCCAGCAACACAAACGGCTCGGACGCCAGATCGGCGAGCGTCACCTTTTCCTTTGCCGTCAGCGGATGCGCAGCCGGCAACAGTGCCACCAACTCGTCGTGATAGACCACACGCTTCTCGAGCCCCGCGGTAAACCCGCGTGCCGTAAAGCAAAAATCAACCACGCCATCGTGCACCCACTGGGCGTTGCGCGTGTAATCTCCCTGCTTGAGGGTAAAGTGCACGCCCGGGTGCAGCGCTCCAAAGTCGCGGATCACACGCGGCAGCACGGTACGACTCACGTTGGTAAACGTCGCGATGCGAATATCGGTCGACGAAAGCCCCAGCAGCTCCTGGCGCTTGCCCTCGAGCTCGGCCTCGGCGGTCACAATCTGGCGCAGGTACGGCAGATATTGTTTACCGTCGCGCGTAAGCGACACACCCTGCTTGCCACGCTCGATAATCGTGGTGCCCAGCTCGCGCTCGAGCGCCTTGACGGCCTGGCTCACCGCACTTTGCGTATAGCCCAGCTCGTCCGCCGCGCCCTTAAGACTGCCGCGATCGACCACCATACAAACAATCTGATACCGCGATGCCATCGTGCCTCCACATCAATGCAGCCGTAAAACGTTTTGCCAACGCATTTCGCACCAACATTAGCATTTCTTAATCGTACTGAAGATACATTCGCTTTACTACATCCACATCTGGGAGCAGAATCCTTTTTACGAAACCGTTCTGTAACAAAAGGAGTCCCATGGATCGCAAAAAAGCAATCGCGCTCTCATTTTCCGTTCCCGTCGCATGGGGCTTTTCGTACCCCCTCATGAAGATCGGCATGGACAGCATGAACGCCACGAGCATCGTTGCGCTGCGCTGCATCATCGCCTTTGTGGCCTGCCTTTTGCTCTTCCACAAGCGCGCGTTCCGCATCAACCGCGACCTTATGGTCCGCGCCGCCATCATCGGCGCCATTATGGCAACCGAGCTCACCTGCATGTGCTTGGGCTCTAGCCTCACTTCTGCCTCCACTGCCGGCTTTTTGCAGAGCCTGACGGTCGTGATCGTGCCGTTTGCCAACGCCGCCCTGCTGCGCCGCGCCCCCGAACGCAAAGTGCTCGTCGGCACCGCCATCGTCACCTGCGGTATGTTGCTGCTCTCGGGCGCCGACTTCACCAGCCTGAACCCAGGCGCGATCATCATGCTGCTCTCGGCCTTTATCTATGCCAGCCACATTATCGTGGCCAAGCGCTTTGTCGAAGAAGTCGATCCGCTGTCCCTGGGCGTTTGGCAGCTGGGCTTTGGCGGCCTGTTCTCGGGCATTGCCGCATGCGTCTTTGGCGGTTTCGCACTTCCCAGTACGCCCAGCGAGATCGTGGTCGTCGTTGCCCTCGCGCTCATCTGCTCTGCCTACGGCTTTATCACCCAGACGCTCGTGCAGCCCCACGTGCCCGCCGAGACCACTGGCTTCGCCTTCTCGCTCGAGCCGGTCTGCTCCGCCGTCTTTTCGTTCTTCCTGGTCGGCGAGGTCCTGAGCCCCATCGCTTTCTTTGGTGCCGCTCTCATCCTCACCGGCGTCATGGCGGCAACCGTGCAGCTCCCGCGCCTTCGCGCGCATGGACAGGCTCGCATGGCAGGAGCGCCCGAGCGCGTCTCGTAGACCCCGCTCCTTATGCAGCCCCGACATAAAGGCAACCGGTGCGCCTTTACAATAGACGCCAACAGAGCATCTGCCATAAAGGAGCCCCCATGGACACCGCAACTCGCGACCGCAACATAACAACTTGGCTGGGCGATGCGCCACAGCCGGTACGTGACACTACGAACCAGCTGCTCGAACGCATCGCCCTTTTACGTGCCGAGCAAACCATCTACCCGGCACAAGACGACATCCTCAATGCCCTCGCCTACACGCCGGCCGACCAGGTCAAAGTTGTCATCTTGGGTCAAGACCCCTATCACGGGCCCAACCAGGCCATGGGGCTGTCGTTCTCGGTCCCCGCGACGCAAACCAAGTTGCCGCCGAGCCTCCGCAACATCTATAAGGAGCTCAAAGCCGATCTGGGCTGCCCCATTCCCGCCACGGGAGACCTAACCCCCTGGGCACAGCAGGGCGTCCTGCTCCTCAACACTACGCTCACTGTGCGTGAGCATGCCGCGAACTCGCACGCCAAGCTGGGCTGGAGCACGCTCACCGACTACGTTATCGAACGCTGCTGCCAGCTGCCCCAGCCGGTCGTCTTTTTGGCATGGGGCCGCTTTGCCCAGCAGATGGTCGAAGGCAAGCTCGCCGCAATCGGCGCGGGCAAGGCAACCGGCAAGTTCTGCCTGGCCTCTACGCACCCCTCGCCGCTTTCGGCCAACCGTGCCACGGCAGAACTCCCCGCTTTTATGGGATCGCGCCCCTTCTCGGCAGCCAATCGGCTACTCGAGCAGCACGGCTCGACCCCCGTCAACTGGACTTGCCTCGGCTAAAAATCGATACATCAAAAACGCGCCCGACGGCTTTCCATCGGGCGCGTTTCCTATTCAGGCCAAATAAATTGTGTGCGGCCGGCCTCGCCGCCATCGATCAGCAGGCTCTGCCCGGTCATAAACCGGTTGGTCACGCCCACAAAGTAGATCCACTCGGCGATCTCTTGGGCAGTGGCCCAGCGCTTAAGCGGCGTGAGCTCCATAATCTGGTTCCACAGGTGCTCGTCTTCCATCACACAACGGTTGAGCGGCGTGATAACGCCGCCCGGGTCCACACTGTTGGCGATGGCCTGCGGCGCCAGACGGTTTGCAAGGTTCTTGGTGTAGGCGATAACGCCACCCTTGCTGGCGGCATAGGCGGGAAACTCCGATCCCGTATGCCCGCTCGCCGACCCCACATTGACCACGGATTTGATAGCCGGCGCAGGCTTGGCGGCAAGCCCCTCCCCCACAAAGGCGTAGTGCTCGGTCACGTTGATGGTGCCACGCAGGTTGGCAGCAATATCGTCGGCCGAATCCTGCGTACCGGCAACGTTCACGATTACCTGGGGTTCAAGGTCGCCTGGAAACGAGTCCGGCTCGCGTACATCAACGATCAGATGGCGGTAGCGCTCGTGTTCGATCGCCGCCGGCAGCAGATCAAAGCCCACGACCTCGTGGCCCTCGTCCAAAAAGCGCTGCACGCACGCGGCTCCGATACCGCCCGAAGCGCCCGTGATCAAAACCCGCATACTTGCTCCTTAGGCGGTTGCGTGGCGCTCGAGGTACTCGGAACCCACATTCTCGCGCTCCCAGCCGCGCACGACCTTGTAGCCCACGGGGCTCAGGAAGACCTCGCACAGCAGCTCGGCGACAGCGCCGGTCAGTGAGCACATAAGGACCTGCACCCAGGTCCAACCAAAGAACGTGTGGCTCACCACAATGGCAAAGACCAGGTTGTCGATAAACTGGCCAACACCCGTGGACACATAGGAGCGGAAGGCGAAGCTCGCAAAATTATTCTTTTTGAGCATGCGGCCGAGCGACTGGTTGAGCGTGGAGTTAACCACGGCAGAGACGAGCATTGCCAGCGAAGAGCCCAGCACCACGTACCAGGTGCCACCGATGGTAGCGTTAAGGGCAGTGTTAACCTCGATCATGCCCGTGTCGTAGTAGGCGCCCCACATACCGGGCGTGAGCGAGCATGCCCAAAAGCACAGGCTCACGGCCAGGTTGACCAGCAGCGCGAGGATAGAGATTTTGATGGATGCCTTGGCGCCAAAGCGTTTGCAGATCATGTCCTGGCACAAAAACGAAACCCAGCTCACCACAAAGCCGCAATCGAGTGCCAGATACGGCAGGCTGATGAGCTCTTTGTTGGCCAGCAGGTTCATCATGATGACACTCACGAAAAACAGCGAAACCGTTGCCGCGGGAATGCTCCGCAACAGGACCTTGTAGTCCTCCATGACCTTCTTGATCATTATGTACTCCTTTGGTTTTAGGTTTAACGAGCAGGATATCGGACCCGAACTGCTCGGACGCCCCGGTCTTGAGACGACGGTGGGTATGATAGCCGCTCACACGGCATCAGGCAAGCAAACGGCGCGGCAGCCCCGCAGGGCCACCGCGCCGATGCGTTAAAACGCTACGTTGCCAAACTCCGACAGGATAAGGTCGGGGTTGTGGTCGGTTGCCCAATCCACGTTCCACGGACTCGTGAACAGCAGCAGCTTGCCGCCGCGCATGTCCTCGACGCGCAGGGTGTCGCGCGTGAGCGAAAGGCCCGGGATATCGATGGTGTCGGGGTCGTTCTGGATCCAGCGGATGTCCGTATAGGGCAGCGGCTGGCGACGAACCTCAACACGGTACTCGGCCTTGAGGCGGCGCTCGAGTACCTCAAACTGCAGCACGCCGACCACGCCCACGATGACGCTCTCCATACCGGCACCCAGCTCGCGGAAGATCTGGATAGCTCCCTCCTGGGCAAGCTCCTCCATGCCCTTGACGAACTGCTTGCGCTTGAGCGTATCGACCTGCGTAATGCGAGCGAATATCTCGGGGGCAAACGTCGGGATCTGCGGATACTGCACGTGGCGCTTGCCGGAGCACACGGTGTCGCCGATGCTAAAGATACCCGGATCGAACAGGCCCACGATATCGCCCGCATACGCCTCGTCCACGATGGCGCGGTCATCGGCCATCATCGACGTGCCCGTGGCAAGCTTGAGCTTGCGGTTGCCCTGCACGTGGAAGGCATCCATGCCGCGCTCGAACTTGCCCGAGCAAATGCGCACAAAGGCGATGCGGTCGCGGTGGTTCTTGTCCATGTTGGCCTGGATCTTAAACACAAAGCCGCTAAAGTCGTCGCGGCAGGGATCGACCGGTTCGCTGGTGAGCGTATCGGTATAGGCGCGCGGCGCCGGGGCCAGACGCAGGAACTCCTTGAGGAAGGGCTCCACGCCAAAGTTGGTAAGCGCCGAGCCAAAGAACGCCGGGCTCAGCTTGCCGCAGGCCACGGCGTCCAAGTCGAGCTCGTCGCCGGCACCATCGAGCAGCTCGATGTCGTCCATCAGGTTCTTATGGTTCTCCTCGCCGATAAGCTCGTCCATGGAAGGATCGCCCAGCTCGGCCTCGACCTCGGCGACCTTCTTGGTGGCGTTGGCGTGACCGTCGCCCTCAAAGGCAATGACGCGACGGGTCTGACGATCGAACACACCGCGGAAGTTGCGGCCGCTGCCGATCGGCCAGTTCATGGGATACGTATTGATACCCAGGACGTTCTCGATCTCTTCCATGAGCTCAAACGGATCGCGAGCCTCGTGGTCGAGCTTGTTCACAAAGGTGAAGATGGGAATGTGGCGCAGCGTACAGACCTTAAAGAGCTTTTTGGTCTGGGCCTCGACGCCCTTGGCGCCGTCGATGACCATGACTGCGGCGTCAGCGGCCATAAGGGTACGGTAGGTATCCTCCGAAAAGTCCTGGTGACCGGGGGTATCGAGGATGTTGACGCAGGCGCCGTTGTAAGTGAACTGCAGCACCGAGGAGGTGACGGAAATGCCGCGCTCCTTCTCGATGTCCATCCAGTCCGAGACAGCATGCTTGGCCGAGCTCTTGCCCTTGACCGAGCCGGCGGTCTGGATGCTGCCGGTATAGAGCAGCAGCTTCTCGGTAAGCGTGGTCTTACCGGCGTCCGGGTGGCTGATGATCGCGAATGTGCGGCGCGACGAGATTTCATCCGACAGGCTTGCCATGCGGATCCTTTCTTGCATTGAGTGCATTACGTCGTTGTAACCGTACTATTATAGCCGCGAAATCTCGCTCTAGGGCGCCTATCAGGACAAATTCATCAGTCAGAACGTGAACGACTAGTTATCGAAAGTATTCTGCAGCAGACTGTCTCAATCTGTAACAGCAGAGCTTATTTGCCCCCTATCTGTTACAGATTGAGACAAACAAACCTGCCCGCCGACACAATCTCAATCTGTAACACCTGACCGCCCAAATTGGGTCTAGCTGTTACAAATCGAGATAAACGGAAAGGCAGGCAGCCAATGTCTCGTTCTGTAACATCTAGCCGCGCAAATCGACTCTTACTGTTACAGATTGAGACAAATAGGCAGGCGGGAAAATAACATCTCAATCTGTAACAGCTGGCGACCAAAAACGGACCCAGATGTTACAGATTGAGATTGTTTTGGAGCAAGCGCGGCGCCGATGGTCTATTCCACATTTAGCTCTTGCATAACTGTGCATAGTGTATATATACTGTGCTTACCGGTTATATACACGTGTAGCCCAACAGCTAAGGAGCCGCTGTGGACATCATCCTATCCAATTCGAGCGATAAGCCCATCTACGAGCAGATAACCTCGCAGGTCAAAGCTCAGATCTTATCGGGCACGCTCGCTGCGGGAGCCAAACTCCCCAGCATCCGTGCACTCGCGAGCGACCTGGGCGTGAGCGTAATCACCACCAAGCGTGCCTACGCCGACTTGGAGCAGCTTGGCTTTATCTGCACCGTGCAGGGCAAGGGCTGTTTTGTCGCCGAGGGCAACCAGGAGCTTTTGCGCGAAAACCAGCTCTGCCATATCGAAGAGCTACTTGCGAAAGCGGCGAGCCAAGCCGAAACCCTGGGCGTCACGCGCGACAAACTGCACGAGATGCTCGACCTGGTAGCCCCCGAAACCATGCAGTAGCCATCTGCAAGAAAGGCTATACCATGCAAAACTTGCTTGAACTCAAAGGCATCTCACACGCTGTAAGCGACCGCTTTTCGCTGCGCGACGTCACGCTTGCCGTGGAGCCTGGCCAGATCATCGGCTTTGTTGGTGCCAACGGTGCTGGCAAAACAACGACGATTCGAGCTGCTCTCGGGCTTATAAAGCTCGATGCCGGCGAAGTGCACCTGTTTGGGCAGCGCTGTGGCGCCGACGCGCCCGATGAGTCGCAACGCCATCTACGCTCCCGCGTCGGTCTTGTCCTGGACACGTGCCCCTTCCCCTCCACGCTCAAGGTGGGCCAGATCGAGTCGCTCGTAGGCCCAGCGTACCCCACGTGGGACCGCGAAACGTTCGCCGGATTCATCAACCGATTTGGCCTCGATCCCAAGACAAAGGTCAAGGACCTCTCCCGCGGCATGGGCATGAAACTTCAGCTTGCCTGTGCGCTCAGCCACAAGGCCAAGCTGCTCGTTTTGGACGAAGCCACCGCGGGCCTCGATCCCATGGCACGCGAGGAACTGCTTGATGAGCTGCTTGCCTTTGTTTCCGACGGTCAGCGCAGCGTGCTGCTCTCGAGTCACATTACGTCCGACCTCGATCGCACCGCTGATCGCGTCATCTGCATCGATAATGGCTCGATTATTTTTGACCTGCCGCGTGAGGATATTACCGACCGCGCTGGCATCGCCCACTGCACCCAATCGCAGGCTGCCGAGCTTATGGCTTGCGTCGAAGGCGCCCGTGCCGCCCGTCACGCCTACAGCGTGGACGTACTCGTACCCAACCGTCGCGAAACGCTCGAGGCCTTTCCCGAGATTCCCTGCGATCGGGCAACCATTGATGACTATCTGCGCCTCATACTGAAAGGGGCTTCGAAATGAAACGCGCCTTTATGTCCGAACTCGCCATCGTTCGCACGCTCATCCCGAGCATTGCGGGCGTCGGCTTGTTCATCTTCGTTGTGCTGACGCTCGTCAACGCGTCGGATGGCGATTCCGGTATGAGCGCCGGCGCCTGCGCCGTCAGTGCCATGTCGCCCATCATAGTCATGAACTCACTGGCCGGTTTCGACAATCAAAACGGTTGGGAGCGCTACCGGGCAACGCTGCCCTTCTCGCGCAAAGACATCATCCGCGCACGCTACCTGAGCGTTATTGTCTTCTCCGCCCTCATGGCATGTGCAGCTACGCTTTTGAGCATCGCCTCCATCCCGCTCTTCAATGGCGCGGGCATTCCTTCGACGGGACAGACGGTCTTTGAAATCGCAATCGCCTCGGCAGCATCGATGCTCATCTCCCTCATGATGGTGTTTTTGGCACAGCCGCTGTTCTTTCGATTTGGACACATGGAGGCGCTGCGCCTATCCGTTGGCCTGTTTGCCATGCTCGGATGCCTTGCCATGGCCACGCTGAGCTCCTCCAACCCCATCAGCAACTGGCTCATGTCGATTGCCGGAGCGAATCCCGACCCTGCCGTTCTGGGCTGTCTGTGTGCAGGCATCGCCGCACTTGCCCTCGCGCTATGTGCAATCAGCTGCGCCGTCAGCACCAAGGTCTATCGGGCACGCGACCTGTAATCGACAGCCAAAGGGCTTGGGCTGCACGCCACCTCATTTACTAGATAAGACGAAGCAGCAACAACGTCGCTACCGCCCTTCACGGCATGCCGTTTAGCTCTTGGCAACCAAAGAAAGACCGACGGCATATTGAAGGTGAATGGTTTTCCGCGAAGTGAACGAGTAAAATCAGCGCCCCGTATCATCGACATTTTTAAGGACTTAATTCCTGCGGTTTTTGCCTAAAAATCCTGCGGTTTTATTCGAAAAAAGTGTGCATGCTCCAGGGGTCCATATTTACTCGTTCACTTCTCGGAAAAACATTCACCTTCAATTCGAGCCTTAACCAAATGGTTCCCCGGAACATGGCCCCCGTCTCGCCGCGGCCATATCAAACCTTCATGGTGGGGCGGTATCCTCATGTCCATAAAACTCGCAGGATAAACCCATTATCCAAGGAGGTACCGCACCCGTGTCGTGGGTTGTCGCAGCATTTGCGTCAGCATTCTTTGCCGGCATCACATCCATCTTGGCCAAATGCGGCATCAAGCAGACCGACTCCGATGTCGCGACGACCATTCGCACCTGCGTGGTGCTCGTTTTCGCCTGGGCAATGGCGGGCATTTCTGGATCCATTGGAACCATCGGCAGCATCGAACCCAGATCCTGGCTCTTTCTCGTCCTCTCGGGACTCGCTACCGGTGCTTCGTGGATCTGTTACTTTAAGGCGTTGAGCATCGGAAATGTCAATAAGGTCGTACCGGTCGACAAGATGAGCACCGTGCTCGCCGCACTGGTCGCCATCGCGCTTTTTGACGAGACGAGCAACCTTGCGGTTAAGCTCGTGGGAACCGCTGTCATCACCCTCGGCACGTTTTTAATGATCGAGAAGAAGCAGTCCGCCGAACCCGAGCAGCAGCAAGACCGAACCTGGCTCGCTTACGCCCTCGGCGCCGCCGTGTTCGCGGCACTCACCTCCGTCCTCGCCAAGATCGGCATCGAAGGCGTTGAGTCAAACCTGGCCACGGCAATCCGCACCTGCGTGGTACTGGTTATGGCATGCGCAATCGTGGCAGCCAAGGGAAAACTGGAGCAGGTCGCGCACGTTGACCGGCGCGAACTCACATTTCTCGCAACATCGGGCATCGCGACTGGAGCATCGTGGCTGCTCTATTACTATGCCATCGCTGCAGGCCAGGTGAGTGTCGTGGTGCAGATCGACAAACTATCGATTGTCGTATCGATGCTATTTGCGCGCCTGGCATTCAACGAAAAACTCTCCCGCCGCAGCGCCATCGGTCTCGCCCTCATCGTACTGGGCACCGCCGCGCTTGCAATTTGGAAGTAGCGCCGATACCGAACGAAATCCAGTCCACCCGCAAATCCGTGACACAGCGCCCGCACCGGACTTGAGATGTTTGTACTGACCGCGCGCTGCCGTGCTACTTGCGCAGCGGCTTGGGCAGCGGAATGCCGGCGGCGATGGCTGCGGCAATGATCATGCAGACGATGCCCTTGAGCGGGAAGCACATGAGCAGCAGGCCCACGACCATGACGGGCTGGCGCATGACGGCGCCCATCGTCGATGCCGTGCAGACGGCGACGCAAAAGACCGGATCTGCGCCGGTGAGGATGGCAAGGCCATAGCCCAGGCTTACGCCCGAGAAGATAACCGGGAAGAAGTGGCCGCCGCGCCAGCCAAGGCTGATGAGGGCGGGCGTCAGCATGGCCTTAACAAGACCGGTCGCGATAAGCACGCCGGCAGGAATGGTCAGATAGGTTTCCATGAGCACGTCGGCCTGGGTCTCGCCAGCAAACATGGTGTAGGGCAGGACCGTGCCGCAGATAGCAAGCGCCAAACCGGCTAGCATGGCCTTGACGACAGGACGCTCCCCTATTGCATGTGACAGTGCCTCGCTCGCATGCTCGGAGACAAAGTACAGCCAACCGCATACGGTGCCGACCAACGCCAGCGGAATGAGCCAGACAAGTTCCAGATTGCCCACCTCGGCGGACTCGAACCTGGGCATGCCCATGCCGCCGCCCACAAGCTGGCCAAGCAGCAGGTAGGTGCCCAGACCGCCGGCAATCGCGATGCCGTAGACCACCGTCTTTTGCGCCTTGGGCAACTTGATGGTGATCTCGCCGGACGGGGACCCATCGTCGGCGTCTTCGCCCTGGCCGTCGGCGCTACCGGCGAGCGGTGCCACAAAGCCAAAGACGGGCGCGGTAAAGAGCGCCGTCAGGGCAGCCTGGGTACCCAGCAGCGTAAGCTCCCTAAACTCGGCGCCAAAGCGACGCATGCGGTCGCCGACCCAGCTGCACAGACCAGCGATAACGCCGGTCAGGCCGGCCTCCGGTCCAATGCTTCCGCCAAACAGCAGCGGCAGCAATGCCGCGAGCGAAAGCTTGCCCAGTTTGTCGTACGGGTAGCGCCCGTCTTGCTTAACCTTAGCCATCACCTGGTTGAGGTCATCGGTCTTGGTGCCTGTCATCTTTTCGTACAGACCGATTAACAGGCCACCCAGCAGGCAGACGAAAAACGGGTACGGCAAAAAGCCAAACGGGCCGCTGGCGAGTTCGGGCGACGCCGCGCCCAGCATGTGGGGGATCTCGGTCCACAGATAGTCGATACCGTGCTCCATCGCAAAAAAGAACAGCCAGACCGCGGCACCTGCGAACGCACCGGTCACGGCAACGCTAACTAAAAACAGCACGCGGTTTGTGGGTTTGGCAAGGTTGTCCATCGGGTCCTCCCACGGTCAAAGTCGACATAGTTACGTTTTATTGTAGAGCGAGCGTTGCCCAGACAAGCCAACCATCCGCGCTGCAAACGGCACCATTGGAAGCCATAGTGGGACAGGCTCAAGACTTATCCGTTGATAATCGAAGCAATCTCGCGCAAATCGGCGGCAAAGTAGATGCCGTGCTGGCGCCTCGGGCTCGAAAGCCCTTTATCAATCATGTGCTTGAGCAGCGCCTTGAGGTCGTTGTAGTAACCGTCAAGGTTATACAGGATGCACGGAGCACTCAGGTGCCCCAACGACACCGCGGACATGACCTCGGCAATCTCCTCGAGCGTGCCCGTGCCGCCCGGAAATGCGATGAACGCATCACCGAGCTCGATCATCTTGTCCTTACGCTCGGCCATATCGCTCGTCACGATGAGGTCATCGATGCCGTCGTGCTGAAACTCGGCCTCTATAAAAAAGCTCGGCTCAACACCCGTCACGTGTCCACCTGCCTCGAGTACGCTATCGGCGAGCGCGCCCATCAGGCCCGATTTGGACCCGCCGCATACCAGCGCGTGCCCGTTGGAGCCAATCCAGTTGCCCAGCTCTTGCACCGCAGGCAGAAATGCTGGGTCGTTACCAACGCTGGCGCCCAGGTATACCGTGATATTCATATTCAGTCCCCCTCGTCATGACGCGCAGCGCCCGTTCTAGCGCTGGCGTCGACGATACTCGCGCACACGACGCGAAAGATCGGCGAGCTCGTCGCGATCGAGCTCTTCCAAATGCTCCAGATCGTCCATAAAGCGCGCCATGGTGTCCTTTTGGCGCATCTTGATGAGCGTATTGCAGTAGTTCACCGCCACGCCCGTGAGCATGGCAATGTAGAAGATGCTGATAACGCTCAGGACAACGGTAATCGCGCGGGCGACCGGCGTTTCGGCCGGGATATCGCCAAAGCCGATGGTCGAGACCGTCTCAAAGCTAAACCAGAGACCATCGCCAAACGTAAGGGTCGTGGGCTCGGACAACCAGACGGCCGTCGAGCACAGCAGATAGAAGACGAGGAACAGCTCCGTAATGCGCACGAAGCCCGCCTGGCGCAAAACGTCAGCAAGCGTCCTGAGCTTTTTCATCGCGACCCTTTCCACGGACAACAAATCACGTTCGCTCGGTATTGTCCCACGCCTCCCCCGCAAACGGAACTAGTCGTTTAAGAACGTCCCCAATGACTACCAGCTGCCGCCTGGGCAGGCTGGGCTGGTATCCTTATGCGGTAATGTCTCGATTCGTTAGGATTGCATGTGAGAGCTGCCACTGTCCTTCGTTCAGTTATATGTCGCGCCCTGGCCATTGTGCTCGCCGCGCTTGCCGTGCTGAGTTCTATCGCGCCTGTCCAGGCTTTTGCCGCTGACTCTAGCCAGCCAGTCAAGACGGTCCGCGTTGGTTGGCTCGTCAACAACGAGGGCTTCCAGGACGGCACCCCCGGCGAGCGTCTATCGGGATGGGGTTACGAGTACCTCCAGACCCTGTCGTACTACACGCCCGGCTGGCGGTACGAATACGTCTCCGGCACCTTCACCGAGCTTATGGACATGCTCGAGGCAGGCGAAATCGACCTCATGCCCAACATCTCCTACTCCGAGGAACGCACCCGAAAGCTGCTCTTTTCCTCGAACCCCGAGGGCACCGAGCGCTACTACATCTACGCCAAGCCCGATCGCGACGATCTGGCCAAGGGTGACCCCCAAGCGCTCCAGGGTCTCACTATCGGTTGCAACTCCGGCGTCATGCAAACCTTCATTGGCCGGCAGTGGCTCGCCAACGAAGGCATTACCTGCACCTATAAAGAAATCGACACTGGCGGCGCCCTCTTTGACGCGCTCGCAAACGACGAAGTCGATGCCGTCATCATGAACGACACCATTTCGTCGCCCGATGCGTCGCCCATGTTCTACGTTGGTTCGAGCGACTACTACTTTGCCGTCCCCAAAAGCCGCCCCGACCTAATGGACGACATCAATGCCGCCATGTCGGCAATCGCCCGCGTCAACCCACGCTATATCGACGAAGTCAAATCTAACTACTCGGTCAAAAACAGCGGTTCATCATCGCTCAACGGCCCCGAACGTTCCTGGCTCAAAGCAAATGACAACACCATCACGCTCGGCTACATTACGGGCAAACTCCCCTACTGCAACGAAGACGAAAACGGCGAAATGGAAGGCTCGCTCGCATCGCTTGCGACGACGTTGCACGATAAAATTGGCATTACGGTCAAAACCGTCGCCTTTGATAGCTACAAGATGATGTCAAAGGCCCTGTCAAAGGGAAGCATAGACGTTGCGCTGCCGGTATACCGAGATTACTGGGTTGCCGAGCAATCAGGCGTTGTGCAGTCGGCATCGTTGGGGACCGTGTCCCTCACCGCCATCCACACCGGCAGCGACCTGAACAAAGACCTTCAGAACATCGCCTGTACCAAATCATCGTTTGTCAACAAAAATGCACTTGAAAGCCTGTTTCCCACAGCGACCGTGACCGAATACCAATCCGACGATGAAGCGTTCGACGCCCTCAGGAAGGGAACGGCGCACTGCATCGTCGCTCCCAGCTCACGCATAAAAACCATCGGCGATCGTCATGATCTCGAAGGCTACGAGACGGTCGAGCTCCCTGACACCTGTGAGCTCTCGTGCTGGATTTCGCGCGGAAAGCCCGAGCTGCTGGGAATCATCAACAAGGGCATCATCAATGCCGGAGAATCGCTCTCCGCAAGCAATTACTCCTCCACGTCGTACACGGCCCAGGAATCAAACACGCTTCAATTCCTTTATCGCAACCGCACCGCCATTGCAGCTACCCTCATCGGTATGTTGTCGGTCGGCATCGTCCTGCTCATCTGGGCGCTCGTACGCGCTCGAACCGAGCGCAAAAAAGCCGATGCTGCCAACGCCGCTAAGACGGCATTCCTCACGCGCATGAGCCACGACATCCGAACGCCGCTCAACGGTATCCTGGGCCTTATCGAGATCGAGGAATTGAAGGAAGGCGATATCCAGGTCGCCCGCGAGAGCCGTGCCAAGGCGCGCGTTGCCGCCAATCACCTGCTCTCGCTGATCAACGACATCCTCGAGATGGGCAAAATCGAAGACCGCAAGCTAACACTGGAGCATACGCCTTTTAACCTCAAAGAGCTCTGTGATAATACGCTGGTGCTGTGCAAGCTCCGCGCGTCCAGTAACGGCATCACCATGCAGGACAATAGTCTGCCGTACGCCACGGGGCCATACATGATCGGCAGTCCCACCCATATCCGACAGATCATGATCAACCTATTAGACAACAGCATTAAGTACAACAAGCACGGCGGCTCCGTCACCTTTAGCTCAAAGACCAAGCCACTCGATAACGGGCGCGCGCTCTTTTGCTTTAGCGTTTCGGATACCGGCATTGGCATGACTCCCAAGTTTTTAAAGCATATCTATGAGCCGTTTGCCCAAGAAGGTGACGATGCGCGCAGCAAGTTCCAAGGAACCGGCATGGGCATGCCAATCGTCAAGTCGCTTATTGAACTGATGGGCGGTATGATTGAGATTTCGAGTGAGGTTGGCGTGGGGAGTACGTTCAACGTCCAGATTCCGCTCGATATCGACAAGAACCCTCAGGCGCGGGCAGATACGGTCGAGAGGGTGCTCGACTGCTCGCTCGCCGACATGAACGTGTTGCTCGCCGAAGACAACGAATTGAATGCCGAGATTGCCCAGACGCTGCTAGAATCCGAGGGCGTCGTGGTCACCTGCGCCGCCAATGGCAACGAAGTCGTCGATCTGTACCTGTCACATCCCGCCGGCAGCTTCGATGCGATTCTGATGGACATCATGATGCCGGGTATGGACGGTTACGAGGCAACCCGCGCGATTCGCCTGAGCGAGAAGGTCGATGCAGCCGATATCCCCATCATCGCGCTCACCGCCAACGCCTTTGCCGAGGACGCCAAGGCGGCACACGATGCCGGCATGAACGCTCATCTGTCCAAACCGATCGACTTTAACAAGCTCAAAAACATACTCGCCCGCATCAAGAAAAACGGATCCGTTTCGCTATAGTTTGTGCTCAACCACCACGCACGACCAGAAAGGAAGCCAACGATGTTTAGGCCCTTACGTCGAAAGAAACGCGCCATCACTGACGAGGAAGCGCGCGAACTGCTCGCTACCTGCAAGCGCGGCGTCTTTGCCGTCAACGGCGACGATGGCTACCCGTACGCCATTCCCGTCAACTACTTCTTTGACGCCGAGCACGATAAGATTTATTTCCATGGCGCCAAAGCCGGCCACAAGGTCGACGCACTCAAGCGCGATGACAAGGTCTGCTTTACCGTTTACGGAAACGAGTGGTACCAGGACGGCGACTGGGCTCCCTACGTTATGAGCACCGTCATCTTTGGCCGTTGTCGCCTGGCGAACGACACTCCTGCGTTTATCGAAGACAAAGTCCGCCAGCTCGCCCTTAAGTACTACCCTTCCGCCGAGGAAGTCGAAGAGGAAATCGCCAAAGACATCAAGGGCGTCCAGCTCTACGAGATTACGATCGAGCATCTCTGCGGTAAGCAGATTCAAGAAAAATAAACCTCCGCAGCAGGTCTGCGCCCAATGGTTACAGACGTTTTACCATGCGGGACCTTCCAGCCGGCTTGGCAGAAGGCCCCGCATGCAGTGCTCACTTACCGTGCATTAAAAACGTAGCGGTCCAAGCGGTCGCACGCTTCCCTTACGCGCGAAAGCGGCAGCGCCAAATTCACGCGAATGTGGCAGGGCCCGTGGAACGGGCGGCCGTCCTGATACCCCACGCCCACGCGCGCCCCCTCGTCGAGCAACCACTGAATATCGCGGCCATGCTCGCGGCACCACTCGGTGCAGTCCAGAAACACCATGTACGTGCCCTGCGGACGCGAATAGGACACGCCCTCAAAATGCTCGTCCACGTAATCGCAGAAGTACTCGATATTGCTGGCAAGCACCTGGTTGAGCTCGTCCACCCACTCGTAGCCCTGCGGCTGGTAGGCACCGATAAGCGCATGCATGGAGAGGACATTCATCTCGTTGTAGTGAGTCTTGTTGGACACGGCGCACACGCGGTCGCGCAGCGTCTCGTTGTAGACAATGTGGTAGCTGCCGACCAGGCCCGCCAGGTTGAACGTCTTGCTGGGCGCATAGAGGGCAACCGTGCGCATGCGGGCGTCCTCGCTCACCGACTGCGTCGGGATATGCTTGTGCCCCGGCAGGATGATATCGGACCAAATCTCGTCCGAGATCACCACGCAATCGTGCTGGCGATAAATGTCCATAGCGCGCTCGATCTCGTCGCGCTCCCATACGCGGCCGCAGGGATTGTGCGGCGAGCAGAACACCGCGGCATGAATGTGGTTTTGGGCGAGCTTGCGCTCCATGTCCTCAAAGTCCATACGCCACACGCCTTGATCGTCGAGCTTAAGCGGGCTGTGGACAATGCGATAGCCCGCGGCTTCGATGGACTTGGTAAAACCGATGTAGGTGGGGCTATGGACCAGCACAGCATCGCCTGGCTGGACATACGCGCGCAACGTCGACACGACACCGCCCAGCACGCCGTTTTCGTAGCCGATATGCTCAGGCGCCAAGCCCTCAACGCCGTTGCGACGGCTCTGCCATTCGATGATGCGGTCAAAGTACTCGGGACGCGGGTTAAAGTAGCCAAACATGGGATGCTGGGCGCGCTGAATAATGTGCTCCTGGACCGTGGGCACCGTGGCGAAGTTCATGTCCGCCACCCACATGGGTATGCGGTCGAAGCCCTCGTCGGGTGCGTTCGGGGCCATACCGGGGATCTCGCCCCAAGAGTCAACGGCAATGGAGTCCATGCCGTGGCGGTCGATAAGCGAGCTAAAGTCGTATTTCATGCTGAGCTCCCGTGCAAAGTAGGCTGTTTCGATAGGCGTTATTGTCCACCAGCGTAGGCGATTTTGGCATGGGGTTTGGCGCTTAATTTGACGGGTGCAGACGGATGGCTGGTTAGCCTTACGCGTCGTTGACGGCGACTACGGTTAGCTGGGTTTCATCGACCGTAAAAGATATGTCGAGTCCGGCGTAGGCCAAGTGGTAAACGCGGTTTGGCTCGTGCTTGCTGCCCGCGCGGCGCGGATCTTGGCGAAGAACCTCGGCCAGACCGGGGAGCTTTGCGGGTGGGACCATGTCTTGAAGAGCTTGCGGGAACTCGACGTCGAGCTCTTGCCACGGAGCGTCCTCAATCCAGCCGCCGGTCGCATCCGGATGACAGTCGGCAAATGGAATGTAGGGCTTAATGTCGTAGATGGGCGTGCCATCGCGCAGGTCGGCCCCCAGCACATGGATGATGGGGCCATCGTCGGTGAGCTCGACACGATCAAGCTTGACGCAGGTGAGCCCGATAGGATTAGGGCGAAACGGACTGCGCGTGGCAAAGACGCCCACACGCTCGGCCCCGCCTAGACGCGGCGGGCGCACGGTCTTCGACCACTTGACATTGGTGCCGGACCTGCCCTGCGCCTTGGCACCTGCAGCTATATCCTTAGCCGTGCCGCCGGGCGTTCCGTTTTCGAAGCGCCACAGCAGCCACAGGTGAGAGAAGGAGCCCAGACCCTCAACCGCTGCGTTGGAGGCAAATTCCGGCTCAAAGACGATGCGTCCCTGCAGATGAGGCGCCAAAAAGCTGTTGCGCGGAATGCCGAACTTCTGCGGCAGGTCGGTATGTATGTGTGCGATAGGTTTCATGCCGGTCATTGTACGGCATGGAGGTGTGGGGCGTTGCGCGCAATTCTTCGCCGCGGTCGCCCGTCGTGCAACCAACGGTTGCTTGGAAGGGCACCTGCTGCCGCGTATGCTTAAGCCATCAACCAGCAGAAAGGAGCCGCTATGGCCTTTGCAGAAAAGCTCATTGCCATCCGTCGCGCCCATCACCTTACCCAAGAGCAGCTCGCCGCCAAGCTCTTCGTTACACGCCAAGCCGTCAGCCGTTGGGAGCGCGGCGAAGTCACCCCGGGCATCGACATGATGAAGCTCATCGCCGCCGTGACCGGCGAGCCCCTGTCTCATCTGCTCGAAATGCCCGAGCACTATTGCCAGAGCTGCGGCATGATACTCACGCCCGGCGACTGCGGCACCGACGCCACGGGCGCCACGACCGATCATTACTGCAAGTGGTGCTACGACCACGGCCAGTACACCTACGACACCACGATGGAGGCAATGATCGAGGACTGTGCCCCGCGCCTGGCGCAAAACACCGGCATGTCGCTCGACGAAGCCGTCTCGCTCATGGGCGCCGTCCTGCCGCAACTGGAGCGCTGGCGCACCGTGCAGGAAAACGAGGAGCGCTACGGTGCCGAAGCGCGTGCGCGCTATGGCGATGACGTTATCGATGCCGCAAACGAAACGTTACTGGACATGGATCCCGAGACATGGAACGACATGAAGGAACTTGAACGCGCTATTCTGGGCCAGCTCTCGATTGCCATGGGCGACGGCGAACCGGATGGAAGCGAGGCTCGCAAGCTTGTCGCGATGCATCGTCGCTGGATTGCTCTCAACTGGGGACGCGAACCCCAGAATGAAGCGTACCCGGGTCTCGCCCACGGTTATCTTGCCGACCAGCGCTTTGTTGACTACTACGACAAGCCCTGCGGCACCGGAGCCACGGCGTTTCTGGTCCAGGCGATCGAGTCGTCGTTGGCGCGCGCATAGACCGCGGCGGCTTTGGGTATTTCAATCAAAACCGCAACCGATTGGAGACCTATGGCTACTGATCACGAGCTCGCTCTGTACGTTATGACCGGCTGCCCGTACTGCATAAAGGTCAAGCGCTTTTTGGCCGATAACGGCGTGACCATTCCCGAACGCAATATCTCGACCGATTCCGATGCCGAGCAGACTCTTATCGCCGTCGGCGGAAAACGCCAGGTTCCCTGCCTGTTCATTGACGGCAAGCCGCTCTACGAGTCGAACGACATCATCGCGTGGATGCAGGAGAACCTGCTCTAGTGCAACACAGCCATTGGGGACGTTCTTAAATGACTAGTCGTTAAAGAACGTCCCCAACGACCAACTAGCCGTGGAAGCGGGCTATGGGTGCAAGTGGCTGCTCGCGAAAGACGCGATCGACGGCGGCGCGGTATTCGTCGACCCTTTTAGTCTTACGTACGAGTTTATGAACGGTAGCGGGGTCGGCGAAGGCGCATTTGGCGTAGAACCACCACTCCTTCATGCGAAAAACCGCGTTACCGCCAATCTCTTTTGCATATGCCGCAAACAGCGTGTCGTGGAAACGCTGCAGCTCGGCTGCTGTGGCAACAGGACCGCCGTTGATCATGCGTGCCAGCGCAGGGTTCGCGAGCAACCCGCGTCCCAGCATCACGTGGCGCGTAGCAGGATAGGCCTCCACCAGCGCGTCCATATCCTCAAGATCAAAAATGTCGCCGTTGTATGCCACCGGAAACGGTGCCCGCTCCAACGTCTCGCCATAAAACTCTTTGCGCGGCGAGCCCGTATAACGGTCCTTCTGTACGCGCGGATGCACGATCAGCTCTGCCAGCGGCATGCGGCAATACAGATCGAGCACGCGCTCGTATTCGTCGTCGCTCTCCAGCCCCAGCCTGGTTTTTACCGACACCGGCAACGGCGAACGTTCGCACACATCGCTCAAGAACACTTCGAGCTCGTCCAAGTGGCGCAAAAAGCCCGAGCCCTTGCCCTTGGCGACAACCGTCCCCGAGGGGCAACCCAAGTTGAGATTGACCTCTCGATAGCCCATGTCGGCGAGCACCTGTGCCGCCCACACAAACTCATCCGCGTTCTTGGACATCAACTGAGGCACCACGTTGAGCCCCTGGTTATTGGCAGGATCGATCTCCTTAAACGCCTTGCCGCCAAAGCGATTGCCCACCCGCGGCGGCGGCAAAAACGGCGTGTAATAACAGTCGAGCGCGCCAAAGCACTCCGCATGCACGCGACGAAACACATGCCCGGTAATTCCCTCCATGGGGGCCAGCGAAAGGATCATCTACTCTTCTCTCATATCAACGAACATGACTAAGGGACTGCCCCTTTGTCATGTTCATTATGCCTTGTGCTCTAACACCACGCCATTAGCGCCGTGTTAGAGCAACTGACGCCCTGCACTCATTTATACTCAAACGCATGCGTGCATCGCCCGCGTAGAACGATGAGAGTCGAGGCCCCCATGCAGCAGCTCACCGAGCAAGAAAAGAAACGCATCCAGCGGTACTGCACGTACCCCAAGATCGCAGCGACTGCACTCGCCATGTCGTTCGTAGCATGCCTGCTGATGTTGCCGCTCCAAATGATCAACGATATCGCGTTCCACCAAAAAGAATTCCAACCCGCGGGCATATATACCGCCATCGCACTCACCGTAATCGAACTCGCCGTCTTTTGCTATTGCGCTCTTGCACCGCGCTTTGGAATGCAGGGCAAACAGTGGAAGGAGCTGCAGAGCAGGCTTGCGGTAGCCCAGACCAACAAGGACCGTTCCGCGGAGGTCGCCGGCGTGCTTGCCACGCAAGCTGCCGGCCGCCTGCTCAAGAACAGCGATAACGATGTTGCGCGCAACCTAGGCGGCGCCGCAGAGATTGCCGGCGCCGTAGGGGCAGTTGCCACCGCGGCAGACGTGCTAGCCGAAACCTCGAGCAATGCCGAAGCCATGGCAAACGCATACGGCGTTGCGATTCCGAGCGCCAAGAAACAGATGATCGCGCTCATCGCAGTACCAGTCATTGTGCTGCTTGGCGCCTACATCCCGCAGTTTGTCCAGGGAAGCAGCGAACTTCAGGCGAGAAAGGCCGCGGCAGCCGAACAGCTTGTCATTGCGCAGGATGCCTTGGAGCCCGTGTGCGAACGCGTTGCGGCAGACAACCCATACGAGTCGTATCACGACTACGGCTACCGCGTTATCGGCTATCTGCGCGATAATGACCTCGGCGCTCAAGCAGCCTATGTCTACCTTTCTTTTGATGCAGACGGCATGCTCACGGACGTCGATTACACCAGCCAGATCGACCCCGTGGCAAGCCTTGCAGACAACCTCGCCCGCGCCGAGCAGGATATCGCGACGCTCTGTGCTCCGCTCAATGGGCTGGACGTTTCCGTTGCCACACCGGACCTCCTCACGCCATGCAGCCTGTCGGATGAATTTAAACAGGCATTTTTGGCCGGCTCCCTATATGAAGAAATCAGCATCAAGACGGAGGACGAATCTATCAAGTCGTACTACACCTTTGACACCGAAGCGGCAGAAGAATTCGACGAATACACCCATCCGGAAATTAGGCTCATGCTCTCTGCAAAGAAGAACCAAAGGCTTACGCTCTAATTTCGCAAAGGTCTCAATGTGACAAAGGAACAGCCCCTTTGTCACATTATTCAGAGCGCAGGGCCTCCACGGGATCCTTCCTGGACGCACTGCGGGCCGGCAGCAGACCGGCAACGACCGTCAGCAGCACCGAAATCGCGATGAGCACCAGCGCATCCTGCACGGGCAGGCTCATCAGATTGGGTACCTGTTTGGCAGCAAGCGCCCAGGCATTAACCGGAAAGCTCACGGCCACCACGACGACAATAGCAAAGACGCCGGCAATGAGGCCCTCGATACATGTCTCGGCATTGAATACGTTGGCCACGTTGCGCTTCGACGCGCCGATCGCGCGCAGGATGCCAATCTCCTTTTTGCGTTCCAGCACGCTGATGTAGGTGATGATGCCGATCATGATGGAGCTCACCACCAGGCTGATACTCACGAATGCGATGAGCACCAAGCTGATGGTGTTCACGATGTCGGTCACCGAACCCATGATGATGCCCATGTAGTCGGTGTATGAGATTGCCTGTTCATCGTGGCCAGAGGCTTTGACCTGCTTGTTGTACGCGTCGATGTGATCGAGCACGCGCTCCTTGGCCTCAAAGTCGCGCGGGAAAATCTTGACCGAGATGGGGTCTGCCTCATCCGCATAGCCCAACGTGGTCAGATTGTTGTCGTAGGTGAGCTTCGACGCCTTGGCATAGCTCATCATGAGCGAACTCAGGTCCTCGGCGTCCATGTTGAAATGGATGGCACGAGCAAAGGCACTCGCATCCACACGCATGGCGCCCGCCAGGTTTTCAAAACTCGAAGACATCTGCGTCGCCACCTGGTCCATAAGCCCTGCCGCGCCCGCCTTGAGCTGGGATGATACCGTCGACGCTATCTGCTCGCTGATTGCCTTCATCACCTGATCCATAGCCTGCTGCAGATACGGAGCCAGCTGCTTTTGCACATAGTCGCTCATCGCCTGCTGCAGACGCTCGGCCAGGGCATCGCCGCCGAGCGCTTTGAGCTGGGCCAGGATTTGCTGAGCTGTGTCATCATTCTCAAGATACGTCGAGAATGCGGCAGAGAGCTTTGACGCGTCCTTAAGATCTTCGGGTGTCAGTGCCTTAAACTGATCAGACTGCAAAAAGCCCTCAAACAGCTGGTTGGCTAGTGTTCCCACCTGCTGCATTTGCTCGGGCGTGAGTTCCAGACCGTCAAAGATACCCGAGAAATCTGGGGTTGGCGCTTTTGCCATGATGTCGCTGAAGTCGATGTCCTTGCCAACGCCCGAAAGGTCAATGTCCAGCCCCGACAGATCGATGCCAGAAAGGTCCATACCGCCGGCCGCACCCGAAAGTGCAGACGTATCGAACGAGAACGCGCTCTTGAGCGCCGCCTCGTCCACACTGAACATGCTACCCAGATCCACGCCTTGCTTGGCCTCGCTCTGCAGTTCATCGAAAGACTTGCCCGTAAAGACATCCGTCTCGGGGTGGGCGAGCTGCTCCTGCACAATCTGCGAATCGGCGGCGCGCTCCATAAGCTGGCGAGTCAGTGCATGCGTATAGGCAATGCCCGGAGACAACGCGCTCGCATTGGCCGTCTCGTTAGGTCGCACCACGCCCACAATGTGCACGTCGATACCGTCGGCAACCTTGGCGGCCATAAAGTCGGCGTCGTCAGACATGTCGGTCCACATGCCGGTCTCTTCGTTTTTGCGATAGGCATCGGCCGGTGACAACACCTTAAACGTCGTGGACAGCGCATCGTCGTAGGTAAAGTCGGTGCCGGTCTCGGGCGTCTCGACCTTGCCGTCGGCCGCCATGGCACTGTTAACCAGATCGTTGAGCTCATCGTGGGCCAATGACCGGCGACGACATCGTACTGGCTGTCGAGCAGGCTCTGGTCTTCAATCATCTCGTTAAAGACCGAGGTTCCCATGGATTCCATGCTCACCGTTGCCGCCGAGCTCGCGCCTCCGCTCATGGCCTCGGTCATGGCGTTGGGCACCAGCCGGACAGGCTTCTCATCGCCCTTGCCGGCACGATAGACAACCGGCGATACACCGTAGCCGTACTGAATGGCGTTGACATCTTTGTCGATGCCGTCGCCACCGGCATCGAGCCATGCCTTAAAGCTCGTCATGTCGTTAGACTTAACGCTCGCAAACATATCCTTTACGGCCGTAACCACGGGAATTTTATCGGTTCCCTTAGCCTTGCTGCCGGCACTGTCGTCGGACGAATCCACATATTCAGGCGAGTCATCATCCGCAGCCCCCTGTCCGCCCATCATGGACGACAGGTCGTAATCCTGCTTGGAAATGGTGAGCGGGTAGCTCGAGAGCGTATCCTCCTCGACCTTTTTGATGTAATTGTTCACGCCATTGGAGAGCGCCAGGATCGCCGCAATACCGATAATGCCAATCGAGCCCGCAAAGGCAGTCATGGCCGTGCGGCCCTTCTTGGTCATGAGGTTTCGAGCAGAAAGCCCCAGCGCCGTCACAAAGCTCATCGAGGTTTTGCGCGTAGGCTTGGCCTCGCGACGCGCGGCCTTTGCTACATCAAAGGGGTCGGAATCGTCGGTGATCTTGCCGTCCGCCAGGTTGACGATGCGTGTGGCATATTGGTACGCCAGCTCGGGATTGTGCGTGACCATGATGACCAGGCGGTCGCGCGCCACGTCCTTGAGCAGATCCATGACCTGTACGGATGTCGTTGAATCCAAAGCGCCGGTCGGCTCGTCCGCCAGCACAATCTCGGGATCGTTGATCAGGGCGCGGGCAATCGCCACGCGCTGCATCTGTCCACCCGAAAGCTGGCTCGGGCGCTTGTTAACGTGCTCGCCCAGGCCGACTTTCTCCAACGCCTCGCGCGCACGCTGGCGGCGCTCGGCATGGCCCACACCCGTGAGCGTAAGCGCCAGCTCAACGTTTTCCAAGATGGTCTGATGTGGGATAAGGTTATAGCTCTGGAACACAAAGCCGATGCGGTTGTTGCGATAAGCATCCCAATCGCGGTCACGGAAGTCCTTGGTCGAGATGCCGTCAATCAGCAGGTCACCAGAATCAAAGTGATCGAGCCCACCGATAACGTTGAGCATCGTGGTTTTACCCGACCCCGAAGGTCCCAGAATGGCCACGAACTCGTTATCGCGAAAAGCCAGGCTCACGCTGTCGAGCGCCACCTGCGCAAACGACTGGGTAACGTACCTTTTGCAAATACCTTTGAGCTCCAGCATGGACGGCAACCTCTCCCACGCGGGCGCACTCGCCCGCTCTCCCCCGCCGTTCGTATTCGACGCGTTTGTCCTACTCTATCCCCATTTTCTGCCGGCGCCAGTGAGGAATGCAACGAAGCGCGCCAAAAAACGAACGGGACGGAGCCCAAAAGAAGAGGTCCCGAGCGGGACCTCTATATGGTGGAGCTTATCTTGAAAGGTAGCGGACTACTTCGCACAGCGGCGCACGATCCTCGCCATGCCTTACGTGTTTTCTACTGCTCGCTATTCGCAATCGCCTGGTCGATAAGTTTGTTGAGTGCTGCGCGCTGCTCGGCGGAGCTGATGGCTCCCACGATTGGATCCCCTACGATGTTGCCATTCTGATCGATGACATACGTTGTCGGGAACGAGAA
>JAHABQ010000049.1:0-5446 GCA_018376265.1 Collinsella sp. | reverse complement strand
TATGCGATGAGACTGATAGACGGATTCATCTCCATGCTCGAGTCGAGGAATCTTGTTTGCGTCGCCCAGCTTCTCCGCGCACAGGTTGGAGTCTGCCTGCGGACATTCGCATTATTCGCCGCCGAAGACCAGGATGACTTTCTCAAGCAGGTGTTTCAAGGTGTGCCTGTGAACAAGCTGAAAGATTTCTCGGGTGAGAAGATGTCCGATGGAAGACTTCAAGACTTACTCGAGAAGTTCGATCCAAAGGTAAAAGATGTATACAAGGTGACGTCTGGATTCGTCCACTTCTCCATTGATATTCTGCCGAGCATGGGTGTGCCTGGGGAGGGCTATGAGGTCGAGTTTAATTTTGGAGCCGAGCCCAACGAGAGAAACAATGCGCCTCTCGTGGAATGCGGCAAGGCGTTCTGCCACTATGTCGACCTGCATCTCCAGATGCTCCATAAGGTGATTGCTTCGGATGAATGGTATGCCGATCGATTCCGTATCGATTCCGATGGTCCTGCAGACGAGGCCTCGAAAAGCGAGAAGGTGTAGGTCGAACGCATTGACGCTGCCTTGACAGCATCCCGATATGATAACGAATGGGAGGTTCCCTGCGAAATGTGCGCCTCTGTATATTCTCGCTAGGACGCCCTCGACCGATAAGGCATCGTTGAGTTCAATTTGAGTTCAGCTCGGGTGCCTGAAAATCGCCCAACTCTGATAAAAGGGGAGACGACGGTACACCACGTAGACGAGAGGCTATGGAAGTGCACGATTTGATTATATTGGCGCGCTAAACCGCCCCGCTGCCCAACTTGAACTCCGCTCACGCGTGTATGGGGCTGCGAGAGGTAACGGCCTGCGGCCTCCTTTGTGTGCTCGATGATATCTTCGAGCATGCCGGGCATGGCGGAGACATTCGCTGCAATCCAGCCGTGTTCAAGCGCCGTTTCGGATAGGAGCGAGAGGGGGGCTGTCTTGCCCGTTTCCCTTGCACCCGTAAAGATGGTTGACAGTTTGGGGCCTCCCGTGTCTTTAGCTTTTACCGCGCTAGATGCCTCATGGAAACTGTTGGACTTTAATCAGACAGACCCAGCATGTCGTTTTCCTCCATGAGGACATCGGCTAAAACCGCAACACCTATGCTTGTTTAAGCAAACCTCCTGATAGTCGTGGAGCTGCTGTAGCCCGACATGCAGGAGATCGCTCGGCTTAAACACCGGATGCCGCATCCGCGAAACGAGTTGCGGTGCACCCTGTTCCAAAAGGCTGCCAAGTACCATGGCGTGAGCGTTGGGGTAGCCATCATTCAGCGTGGATACATCCGGATGCGCATAGATCCAGACGATTCCAACGTTCTCGTATTTCCCGTGCAGGTAATCGAAGAGGGCAAGCGACACCATACAGTTGCCGCCGACGGTCACGACTCTGTCGGGGTTTTCTGCCGTAAGCTTCCTCTGCGCATCCTGAATCCCCGCCAGGACTTCGTCCTCGGCATAGATGCGAACTGTCTCCCATTTCTCATGTCCAAGTTTTGGGACGCGTTTCACAATGTCGAGTGGGATTCCTGGACAGTCGGATCACGTGGTGGCCCCCTTTGAGAGGGTCACGAGCATCACGGTCCCGTTCTCGGAACTTGTTTCGACCTCTACCGTGCCACCGTGAAGCGCTGCAATCTCCCAAACGAGCGCTAGTCCGAGTCCTGCGCCGCCATATGCCCTGCTGCGGGATGTGTCTAGACGAAAGAACGGCTGGAAGATGCTCTCACGGTACTGCTTGGGTATTCCCGGGCCCTGGTCCTCGACTCGCAGGAACACATGGCTGTCGTTGTCGCAGATGGAGACGTTGACAGTCGAGCCGGTGCGGCTGTAACGGATGGCATTTTCGACCAGGTTAAACACCAGCCGATAGAGGAGCGTGTCGCTCCCGATTACTAAAGCGTCTCCAGCACAATTGAGGGCTATGCCCTTATTTTCGGCAAGTGGCGCAAGGTCGGTGAGGACCTCTTCGGATAAAGGACCAAGTTCCACATCGTCCTCGCAAGGGACGCTGCGGAGCTCACTCATCTCGAGCAATACCTTGGCCATTCGAGACATGCGCTCGGTTTGTTCTTGTAGCAGGCCGAGCAGCTCGGCTGTTTCGGGTTGCAAACCGGAGTGCTCGGAGATGAATAGTTCAATCTGTGCTTGCATAAGGGCGAGCGGGGTGCGCAGCTCGTGTGCGGCGTTGCCGGTAAACTGACGCTGTGCAGAGAACCCTTCGCCAAGACGGGCGATCATGTCGTTGAAAGAGGCGCTGCATCGTTGTAGCTCGGTGGGCACATCTTCACTGAGTCTGATTTCGCTTAGGTTGTCAGGCTGCACGCGCTCAACCTGGGCTGCAAAAGCCCGTAGCGGTTTGAGTGCACGGCCGCTCACAAAGTATGCCAGCACGCCGCCAAGGAGTGTGACTCCAGCCGTGATGTACCAAGCTGTCGTGCCAAAAGATTCCTGTGCGTCGTTTACGACGATCGTGACCTTGTCATCGGGGGTTGCTTTCGTTGGGTCGAACACCTGGGGCGAATCCGCGCCGGCAGCGTTAAAGGCCGAGATGTCACTGCCGATGGCATCCATATAGCGCATGCCCGTATAGCCGACCAGGCAGTTCGTCAGCACGCACGCCGCACACGTCAGCAGCGCCGTCATGATCGTTATGCGCCATTGCAGCGAAAGCCTTTTCATTCGCTATCCTCCATAACGTAGCCCTCTCCAATCCGATTGCGAATCGGGTCGTATCCCAAAGCGCTGCGCAACTTTTTTCGGAGCGACGAGATGTGAACGCGGGTTGCGTTGCTAAAGCTGTTCACGCTGCTATCCCAAACGTGCTCGATAAGCTCCTCTTGACTTATCGGACGCCCCTGATTAAGCATCAGGTATTCCAAGATTCCCGTTTCCTTGCGTGTAAGAGATAGAGCCTCTCTGTCCACGGAAGCGATGCGCGCCTTGGTGTCAAAGCGGAGCTTTCCGCAGGCTAAAACTATGTCGCTTTGTGTAAAGCGTCTGAGGGTAAGGCTGCGAATTCTTGCCGCAAGCTCGTCCAGATGAAACGGCTTGGTGAGGTAATCGTTGGCCCCGGCATCGAGTCCGGCGACTTTATCGGATACTTCGCCACGTGCGGACAGAATCAGTACCTTGGTCTCGCAGTCAGTTTTCCTAAGTTCCCTGAGTACGGTCATGCCGTCGATACGGGGAAGGTTGAGGTCGAGTACCACGAGGTCGAAGGCCTCAACGTCCAGTAGGTCGAGCGCCTCCTGTCCGTCGTGACAGCAGTCGACGCTGTACGCCAAGTTTCGCAAGCTGCGCGCGATTGCGTCACACAGCGCCTGCTCGTCCTCGACGATCAAAATACGCATAACAGTCTCCTTGCACATTTCAAATCGCGCTTAACACGGATTTTATAGCCGATATGGTCCAATGGTCGCGTAACGAAAGGAGTGGTCAGGTTGTTCAAAGCGGTAAAACCCGTGGTACAGGTCGCTTTGTTGATCGTCGGAATTGCCATGGTGTGCTTTGGCGTTATGCGTGGCGAGGCGGATGCCGTGCTGGCCAAGGCGATTAGGCTGTGCTTGGAGTGTATCGGAATTGGATAAAAGAGAAAACACTGCGTCGCATGTTTTGGCCCGATTTCGCGGATTCATTCAGGCGGCGGCAACACTTATTACCAACATTCACCTGCCAAACTTTGCCAAAGGCGGCATCTATCAGGGCGCGGGAAAAACGGTCTGCGTACCTGGACTTAATTGCTATTCGTGTCCCGCGGCATCGGGTGCGTGCCCCATCGGGTCGTTCCAGTCGGTGGTAGGTTCATCCAGGTTCAACTTTTCTTACTATGTTACCGGTACGCTCATTTTGCTCGGCGTGCTGCTGGGACGCTTTGTATGCGGCTTTCTGTGCCCGTTTGGCTGGCTTCAGGAGCTGCTTCACAAGATTCCCGGCAAAAAGTTCTCCACGAAAAAGATTAAGCCGCTCACGTACATCAAGTACGTCGTGCTGCTGTTTGCCGTGGTACTGCTGCCCGTCTTGGTGGTTAACGACGTGGGCATGGGCGACCCGTTCTTTTGCAAATACGTCTGTCCGCAGGGCGTGCTCGAGGGCGCCATTCCTCTGGCCATTGCCAATGCTGGCATTCGATCTGCGTTGGGACATCTCTTTACTTGGAAACTTGTCGTTCTCATTGCCGTGGTAGTGCTGAGCGTTTTGTTCTACCGCCCCTTCTGCAAATGGATTTGTCCACTCGGCGCATTCTATGCGCTCATGAATAAGGTATCCCTACTGGGGATCCGGGTCGATGCATGCAAATGTGTCTCGTGCGGCAAGTGCTCAAAGGTTTGTCAGATGGACGTTGATGTGGTCCGCGCGCCCAATCATGCCGAATGCATCCGGTGCGGAAAGTGCATCGGGGCCTGTCCCGTCGATGCCATCAGCTATCGCTACGGCCTGGATGTGTCGGCGGAAAAGCTCCCCTTGACCGCCGATAAAAAGTAAACAAGCTTCGACAAAACGGAGGAATGACCATGAAGCTTTCTAAAATTGCGGCCCTGTTTATGGTGCCGGTGCTGGCCTTGTGTCTTGTGGCGTGTTCGTCACCCGGTGGCAATGCGAGCGAATCTGCGGGCTCCGATCCTAAGATCGCAGAACTCACTGCGCAGAAGCCGACCAATGCCGACGAGGCCGCCGAGCTGTATGCAAAACTCATGCAAAAGGAGAATGATATCTTTTCGAGTGATAACGCGCTGTGGGAAAAGGTATTCAATGCGGCAAATAAAGACTCGGCAATGATTGAGGATGGCAGCAATTACGGCGATTTCCTGCTCAAGACCATCGACGGCGCCAAGGATGAGTTCACGGCGGATGAGCTTAAGACGCTCAAGGCCGGTGCACAGCAGATCAAGGAGATCGAGGACAAGCTCGAGAGCTTGGAGAAGGAGTTCCCCGGCTGTGGAAGCACGCCGAGCGAAGGCGAGAGCGTCGACGCTTCGGCCGCTGGCATGACGGCTGGTGCCAATGCTTCGAACGAGGCGACGAAGTTCCCTAGCTTTACGGGCAAAGACCTGGATGGCAACGACGTGAACAGCGACGAGCTGTTCTCTAAGAACAAGGTCACCGTCATGAACTTCTGGTTCACCACTTGCAAGCCGTGCGTGGGTGAGTTGGGCGACCTTGAAGACCTGAATAAGGAGCTTGCCAAGAAGGGCGGGCAGGTCGTGGGCGTCAATTCCTTTACGCTCGATGGCAACAAGGGCGAGATTGCAGATGCCAAGGACGTGCTGAGCAAGAAGGGCGTGACATATAAGAACATCTGGTTCAAGTCGGATAGCGAGGCCGGTAAGTTTACGTCAAATTTGTTCTCGTTCCCGACAACGTATGTCATCGATCAGAATGGCAACATCGTAGGGGATCCAATCGTGGGAGCCATCAGC
>JAHABQ010000048.1:0-5509 GCA_018376265.1 Collinsella sp. | reverse complement strand
CGGAGGGGTGGCTTTGTAAAGCCGTTTGTCTCCACCCGCGTAGCGGGTGGTTTAAAGCTGGCCGCTGCGCGGCCAGCGGACTAAAGTCTTGAAACAAAAAGGCGCCCCCGCATAAGCGAAGGCGCCCAATGCACGCGTTTTGGGCGATAAAACCCTTACGCCTGCTGATAGTGCAGATGCTTCTCGTCGATATCGGCCAGGTCGCGGTCGAGGTAGCGACGCGCAAGCCAGTTGGCCATGGGGAGGTTCTGGTCCAGGTAGTTGCCGCATTCCTCGGGAGCGGCACCGGGAACATCGCCCTCAAAACCGGCGACAAACTCGAACAGCTCACGCACGAGCGGCAGAATCTCCTCGCTCGTCACTTCGCCAAATACGACGAGGTAAAAGCCCGTGCGGCAGCCCATGGGGCCAAAGTAGACAATGCGGCCCGACCACTCGGCATGATTGCGAAGGAACGTCGCACCCAGGTGCTCGATGGTGTGGCACTCGGCCGTGTTCATGACCGGCTCCTTGTTGGGCGTAGTCAGGCGCAGGTCAAACGTGGTGACGGCGGCACCGGTCGCCGGATCGCGATCGATGCGGCTCACATACACGCCGGGCTCAAGCAGCAGATGATCAACGGAAAAGCTGGCGATGCGCTCCATGGCAGATCCTCTCGATAGTCAAATTGGGACGGGGCTCTTTTAGCTGGTTCGAATGGTCGCACCAATCATACCAGTCAAAAAAGCCCCGTCCCAAAAAGACAACTTAGCCAAGGACGCGGGCCATACGTGTCTTGAACTCGGACAGGAAGCGCGGAGCATCCACGGTCAGTGCCACAAGCGCGCTCTTGTCCGGATCGGACAGGCGGCGCTCATCGCAGATGGTGCGGCCGCGATACTCGCCTAGCAGATCAACACGCAGATTGCAGCCGAGCGCACCCACGAGCGTAGGGTCGATCGCCACGGCAACGGCCAGAGGATCGTGCAGCGCACAGCCACCCAGGTAGGGTGCGTTCATCTCGTACGAGCCAATGTAGTGCTCGACCATGCTCGCAAATGCGCAGCCCGCCATGGTGCCCGAGCCCGTCCAGCCGGCAATGTCGCGGCGTGTGAGCACCACGCGATGCGACACGTCCAGACCCACCATGGTGAGCTTACGGCCCGAGCGCAGCACCGCGTCGGCTGCCTCGGGGTCGCTCGCCATGTTGGCCTCGGCGCCCGCGCTCACGTTACCGGGCACGGTAAGGGCGCCGCCCATCACGACCACGCGGCCAATGGACATCATCGCCGCCGCATCGCGCTCCAGGGCGAGTGCCAGGTTGGAGAGCGGGCCAGTCGCTACGTAGACCAGATCGGGACCATAGGTGCGCGCGGCATCGATCAGATAATCGACCGCAGCGTTGCCGTCGGCCGAGGTCGCCCCCACCGACTCGTAGGGCGACGCGGGCACGCTCGCGCCGCCGATGCCGTTCTTGCCGTGAATGAGCGCGGTGGACGCCGGCGGCGTATAGGGCTCAGTCGCCTGCAGAGGACGGTCGGCACCCAGGTACACCGGAACCTCGGGGCGACCCAGCAGATCGAGCACCGCCAGGCAATTGTGCGCCGATTGCTCGACGCGCACGTTACCAAAGCACGTGGTGATGCCCACGAGCTCCACCTCGGGGCTCGCGATGGCATAGGCCAGCGCCATCGCATCGTCAACACCCATATCCAGATCAAGGATCAGCTTCTTGATTGCCATTGTTCTACTCCGCTTCTCCGTCTTTATCGTTTAACCAAACCAATGTTCAACTTCGGCGCGCGTGGGAATCGATTGCTGAGCGCCCAGGCGCGACACCGTCACTGCCGAGGCGCGAGCACCCGCAGCCATGCACTCAAAGAGCGGCAAGCCCTCTAGGCGAGCGGCCGCCAACGCGCCGATAAACGTATCGCCGGCGGCCGTGGTATCGACTACCGTACTCGAAAGTGCCGGCATGCGCAGCAGCTCGCCGTCATCGCCGAGCGTAACCGACCCGGCGCCGCCCAACGTGATGACCGCAGCTCCGGCACCCTTGTCGAGCAGCGCATTGAGCGCGGCGACGCAACTCGCATCATCCGTGGGCAGAATGCCCGTCAGCACCTGGCACTCGGTCTCGTTGGGGCAGACCAGGTCGACCGCGGACCAGGCCTCCGCAGGCACATCGCAGGCAGGCGCCGGATTAAAGACTGTATAGAACCCGAGCTCGTGAGCGCAAACAAGCGCCTCGGCCGTCGCTACAAGGTCACATTCACCCTGGGCGATAAAGACGCTTCCGGCAGCCGGGGCAATCTTGCTGGCGTCACTATCGAGTTCATCGGCCACCAGACGCCTCAGCGCGCGGGCAACGTCCTCGCCCGCAAGCGCATGGTTGGCGCCCGGCGACAGCACGATGCGGTTGTCTCCCTCGCAGCGAATGATGGTCGCCGTTCCCGTCTCCACATCATCGCGATGCACTACAAAGTCACAGTCCACGCCGGCGTCTTGGAGCCCCGCCACGAGCGACGCGCCGAACGCGTCGCGACCGACCGCGCCGATCATGTGCGTGCAAGCGCCCATACGCGCGGCAGCTACGGCCTGATTGGCGCCCTTGCCGCCGGCGTTGGTGATAAACCCGCTGCCGCCGACGGTCTCGCCCGCACGCGGTATGCGCTCGCACGCCACCGAAAGGTCCATGTTCATGCTGCCGAACACCGCAACGATGCCGCGATCTGCCATGGAAACCTCCTCATCTGCGGGCCTTATGCCCACCGCAGCCGTCGATCGTGCACTCTCGCACCCCCTATAACTTTAGTTCACTTTGATGTGGACGCGCGCTTGAGCTTGCGCCAGCAGCAAGCATTCACAGGAGCAGGCAGCTACAATGAAGGCGTGCTGATTATTCTCGTCATTGGATGATGTTTTATGGAACAACTCTCGCAATCGGGCTCGCGCGGTCGACGCCGCACGGGCAACGAGCCGGCGCCGCACGAACGCGTGAAGGGCGAACGCCGTGCCAACGAACCGCGACGCACCGTGAGCCCCCATCGTGCTTCTGCCAACAACGCGGGCCGCGCCAACACTCCCGCCGAGGAGCAGACGCCTGCTCGCCCTAAGTCCCGCTACATCCCTGCCCTTGACGGCCTGCGCACGCTTGCCGTCGTCGCGGTGGTGCTCTATCACCTCAACCTCACGTGGGCGCAGGGCGGTCTGCTCGGCGTCACGATCTTCTTTGTGCTTTCGGGCTATCTGATCACGCGCTTGCTGCTCAACGAAGTCGCTAAGACCGGACGCATCGACCTCAAGAGCTTCTGGATTCGCCGCATCCGTCGCCTGGTCCCCGCCGTGGTAACGGTAGTGTTTGTAACCTGCGCGCTGTGCACTATCTTTAACCACGTGATGCTCACCAAGATGCGCCCCGACATCCTGCCGTCGCTGCTGTTCTTCAACAACTGGTGGCAGATTGCCCAAAACGTCTCGTACTTCAATGCTCTGGGCGACCCCTCGCCGCTCACGCACTTTTGGTCGCTTGCCATCGAGGAACAGTTCTACCTGATTTGGCCGCCACTGCTGTTTGCCATGGTATCCATGCATGTGAGCAAGCCCAACACGCGCCGCGTGGTTCTGGGCCTTGCCGTGGTATCTGCCCTAGCCATGATGGTGCTTTACAACCCTGCCGCCGACCCCAGCCGCGTGTACTACGGCACCGACACCCGCGTGTTCTCGCTGCTGCTGGGTGCCTGGATGGCCTTTATCCCCGATCGCGACCTGGCGCCGGTGCGTCTCGCTCATCGTTTGGGGCTCAATCGCCTGGCTGGCGCCGCCAAGCACGGCAAGAACGCCGAGGGCAAACCTGGCGAGAAGGCCGACGAAGCAGCCGAGACCGCCCCGGCACAGCCGAGCGCCCTCGTGCGTTTTTGGTCCTCGCCCGCATCCATCGATGTGTTGGGCGTCGTGGGTCTGGTTGGCCTTGCCGCCATGGTCGCGCTCACCAACGGCTACACCGCCTTCCAGTATCGCGGAGGCACGCTGCTGTGCTCGATCCTCACGCTCATGGTCATCGCGGCCTGCGTGCAGCCCCAGGGAATGGTTGCCCGCGCGCTATCCGCCGAGCCACTCGTGTGGGTTGGCAAGCGCTCCTACAGCATCTACCTGTGGCACTATCCGCTGCTGCTCCTCATGAACCCGGTTGCCAACATCAACGATACGCCGTGGTGGCAGTACATTTTGCAGGTGTTGTTGGTGGTCGCCGTGGCAGAGTGCTGCTATCGCTTTATCGAGACTCCGTTTAGGAAGGGCGCCTTTGGGCGCACCGTCGCCGAATTCCGCGATGGCACCACCACGCCCGCCAACTGGGCACGCACGCACATCCCTGTCTGCGCAGCCTGCGCTGTCGTGTTGGTCGTTGCACTGGGCGGCCTGATCTTTGTGCCCGAGACGTCTGCGCTGAGCGGCGAGGGCGCCGAAGTTCTGAACAAGGAAGCCAAGAACACCGCGCCCACCGACCAGCAGGCGGCCGACGACACCGACAAGGACAACGACGGCTTCCCCGATGGCTCCTACGATCTGCTTATGATCGGCGACTCCGTGTCGCTGCGTGCCGTAGACACCTTTGACGGCGTGTTCCCGCACAGCCATATCGATGCCGAAAAGGGCCGCCAGTTTGATGCGGGGCGCGCGACATTTGAGGGCTATATCCAGCAGAACCTTGCCGGCAAGATCGTGGTCTTTGCCCTGGGCACCAACGGCTTGGTAACCGACGACCAGATCGACGCCATCATGGCCGATGCAGGAGATAAGCGTATTGTGGTGTTTGTGAACACGCGCAGCCCGCAGCCGTGGGTTGGCTCTACCAACCAGGCCATCGCCAACGCCGCTACGCGCTACAAGAACGTGCGCGTTATCGATTGGTACGGATACAGTGCCAACCGCAACGACCTGTTCGATGGCGATGGCACGCACCTATCGACCACTGGCGTGACTGAGTACCTCAACTTGATCCACGATGCCGTCAAGAAGGACCTGCCCGTACACCCCGAGGATCACGTCAACGATCCGCAGCCGGCAGCCGTCAAGTCTGCCACCGACGCACTCGTCAATGCGCTCGCTCTCAAGCCGCACAAGCTGGGCACCGACAAGTAACCTGCAGCGCAAACTTCCCACATCCGGAGGGGGTGTCTGCCACGGCAGACACCCCCTCCGGCAGTTAGGGACACTCCTGGCGCAGCCAATGAAGACCTCTACGGATGAATTCCAGGCCGCTCCGTCGCTCCAGACATCGTTTCCGCGCCTCGTGCCTGCCCCAAACAATCAAAACAAGCCCTTTTCGCCGCACCCTCAAAGGTCTGTGGGCAAAAAAGGGCAAATATGAGTACTGTTACCATTTTAGTAGCAGGCAAAACCACCCAAAATGACGTCCGAGCGACCCCTACAACGGTAGCGCGCAGAGATGTGGTGTAAGAGGCGGGGCATGCCCCGCCTCTTCTCTTTCTTGAAAGGGAGGGGACACCGCCTAGAATTCGTCGTTGGAGTA
>JAHABQ010000014.1:0-40640 GCA_018376265.1 Collinsella sp. | reverse complement strand
CGCCTTCGCTCAATTCTCGTCCGTCCATGATACGACAAGGGAGCCGAGCAAAAACAGAGCAGGCGGAGATGGAGGAGGACGGCGACCGACCGTCGGCAAGAGTCGGCCGGATCGGACTGGCGCCCAGCGCGCGCCGGCGACACGCTCGCAGCTGCACACATAGCCGATGTACAAGCTCGCCGCGGCGTTCCCTCGCCCCGCGGTGTGGCGATAGAGAAGCACGCCACCCGTCAACGATGGCGCCTCGGTGAAGAAAATCAACGTCTGGGTTACATCCCTTGAAAGGGGCGAAGACGGCTGCTAGAATGCCTCCCCGCTATGAAGGATTTGACCAAAGCATACATCGCAATTCGGCGGCCCCTGGTATACGGGGCCTCTCCTGTTGTTCCCCAAGTGCGCTCTGAGCAGCCGCTTTCTTCCTGTCGTATCTGATGCACGCATAGCACGTGCATGTTATTTCGCCCGTGGGCCGGCGCGCCTTCGGCGAAGAATCGAATAGATACGAAGGAAGCTTATGTCTGATAATTGTACGGTCGCGCCCGCCAATGGGCGCATTACCGGTACCCAGATCCGCATCGTCGCGGTCGTCGTCCTGGGTGCCCTCTTGGCGCTACTGAACCAAACGGTGATGTCGCCTGCGCTGCCGGTCATCATGTCCGATTTCGCCATCGATGCCTCGACTGCCCAGTGGATCATGTCCATATACCCGCTGGTGAGCGGCATCATGGTCCCCGTTTCGGCGTTCCTTATCGACAAGTTCAGCACCCGCGC
Source organism: Collinsella sp. (assembly GCA_018376265.1). GTDB lineage: Bacteria > Actinomycetota > Coriobacteriia > Coriobacteriales > Coriobacteriaceae > Collinsella. Next base: position 39,869 of record JAHABQ010000014.1, on the reverse strand, counting down.
GCTATTCTTCGGGGCGACGCTGGTGTTCGCGCTGGGCACGCTGCTGTGCGCCGCAGCCCCTGATTTCCTGTTCCTCATCATCGGTCGCGTGTTGCAAGCGGCGGGCTCAGGCGTGCTCATGCCGCTTGTCTCGGTGGTTCCCATGCTGGTGTTCCCCGTCGAGAAACGAGGAACGGCTATGGGCATGGCGGGCATCGTCATGTCGGCGGGTCCCGCGGTCGGCCCCGTCGTAGGCGGTGCGGTGATCGACACGTACGGCTGGCGCACCATGATCGGCGCCATCGTCCCCCTCGCAATTCTCGTGCTGGTGCTGGGCGTGTTCATGCTGAAAAACGTGGGCGAGCTGAAGAACCCCAAGCTCGACCTGCCCTCGGTCGTCCTCTCCACCATCGCCTTCGGCGGACTTCTCTACGGGTTCTCGAGCGCCTCGTCGATGGGTTGGGGCAACCCCGTGGTGCTCGGCTCGATCGTCGCGGGTGTCGTGTGCTTGGTGCTGTTCGTCGTACGCCAGGGCAAAATCGAGGACCCGCTGCTTCAACTGGGCACGCTCAAGACGCGCGAGTTCCGCGTGGCCGCCATCATCGTCACGCTCATCAACGCCGCATGCCTGGTCACCAACACGCTGTTGCCGTTGCTGCTGCAAACCTCGCTTGGCGCTTCGGCCTTCGAAACCGGTATGGCCATGCTTCCCGCCGCGGCGGTGGGCATCATCATCAGCCCTATCTCCGGCGTGGTGTTCGACAAGTTCGGTCCGCGTGCCATCTCGATCGTCGGCCTGGCCCTCATGACCGGCGCCCTGTTCCTGCTCTCGCTTTCGACGGTAAACACGCCCATCTTGGTGGTTGCGCTGTTCTGCATGCTGCAGTCCGCCGGCCAGTCGCTCGCGAACATGCCGGTGAACACATGGGGTGTCAATGCCTTGAAAAATGACATGATCGCCCACGGCAACGCCATCGCGAACACCGGCCGCCAGGTCGCCGGCGGTTTGTGCACGGCGCTCATCATCACGGTCATGACAAGCGTCACCGCGTCGGCCGGCGTCGATGCGAGCATCCAAGTAGCCACCGCCGTGGGCGCGGGCGTCGCTTACAAGGTGTGCGCGGCAATCGGCCTCGTTTCCCTTATCTGCGCCATATTCAGCGTGCGCACCAAGAAAACCGCACCGAAAACGAAGGAGGCATAAGCGATGTCCGAGATTCTGTCCGAGCGCATCCCGCTCGAGCTCGAGGGGACGCCCGTTTCGAGCATCATGATTGAAGAGCCGTTCACCTGCACGCAGGATTGCACGATTTCCGACGTGGTGCGCATGCTCGCCGAAAACGAGGTGAGCAGCATGCCCGTAATCGATGAGCGCAACCAGGTGGTCGGGTTCATCTCCGACGGCGATGTCATGGGAGCCATCGCGCAGCATCGCGCTCACACCATCTTCACGGGCGGCGACGCGTCCATGCTGTACTTCGACGATCAGAGCCTTGAGCAGCGCATCGAAGACCTGAAGGATCGCTGCGTCATGGATTTCGCGACGCGCCAGGTAGTGTGTGCCCGTCCCGAGCAGAGCATCGCCCGCGTCGCCGCGCTGCTGGCGAAGAAGAAGTTCAAGAAGCTTCCTGTGGTTGATGACGAGGGCAAACTCGTGGGGGTCATCCGCCGCTCCGCCATCACCAAATACATCTTCGGCATCCTTTTCCAATAGGGGCAGGTCGCACTTGAGGCGAACATCTCGAGGCATCGAGCCAGCAACTGGACCAGACAACCTTGACACGCACGCGCTTTCCCTCGATGCTTCGGTAAGGGGAGCTGCGAAAATCGCAGCACGGGTGATCGGCGCCGCGCCCCCGAAGGCAAAAGCGAACACGGGAGCGATACGATGGGAAAAGTCCTGGACGAAGATTTGGTTTATGAGATTCTCTCCGTCGTGGCAGAGATTCCGGCGGGATGCGTCGCCTCGTACGGTCAGATAGCGCGCCTCATCGGCAGGGAGAAAAACTCTCGCCTGGTCGGAGCGGTGCTGAGCGAGGCGGATCGCTACGGCGATTATCCCTGCCACCGCGTCGTCAACCACGCGGGACGCCTCGTGCCAAACTTCCCCGACCAGCGAGCACTACTGACGGAGGAAGGAGTCGCCTTCCGAGACAACGGCTGCGTCGACATGAAAAAGCACCAGTGGAACGAGTGGCCAGGCAGCGTAGCGTCGAAAGGAGCGACGCCACGGGGAACGACCTGCGCCCCGCCGCCGGACAACCTATGGCAAAGTGACACGTCCCACAAAGAGCGGCGCACCAGTACGAGACACGACCGCGACGTAAAAAGACCCTATGATACTCGTAAGCATCTATCTGATTGCCCGCCTCGAGGTACCCAAAGAACGAGAGATGCCGAAACCCCTAGACAAAGAAAAAGGTCGGGAGCTTTTATGCTTCCGACCTGAAGTTTCATGGTCGCGGGGGGCGGATTTGAACCACCGACCTTCGGGTTATGAGGTCGCTACGACGTTGTTTCATTCAGACATTTCGACCCAAATTGAAGTCAATATAACTCCAGGTCATTTGATGTTTTCATAGATTTACGAAAGAAAAGTACGCGGAATAATTCGACCCAAATTCGACCCACAACGAGCTTGAAAGCGGTCAGGCGGAGCATTACCCTTGGGGTGTGACCCCACGCAGGGCCCACCACCAAGGGTAATGCCCACCCGCCCCAGCCCTTTGCGCCATTCCGCGCAACCGAGCGCGATTCTCAGGCACTTCAGGCAAGGAACACGATGAACGACCGACCTCTCGTCATAGGCAAAGGAACGAAGCAACGCCGCGACAAATACACGTGGCGCTACCGTCACAGCCTCGGCAAGGATCCGGTCACGGGCAAATACCGCTATTCGCCGTGGCAGACCATACATACCACCAAAAGCCGAGAGGTCGACGCCGCACTCGAAGCCTACAAGGCAGAACTCAACAGCGGCACCTACGTCCAAAAATCGAGGGACACCGTCGGCTCGTACGCAAAAAAGTTCCACGACAACCGCGAAGGAACCATCACGCCGCTCGCCTACTCGACATCCTACTCAATCGAGAACCGGACGCGCACATCACATGCGTGATGCTCATGCTCGACACCGACATGAGAAGGGCAGAAGCCCTCGGGATGACGTGGTCCGATGCCTCCGTCGAGAACAGAAGCATCCTCATTGAGCAGCAGTTCGCGGCCGATCGAAGCGTTCGCTCGCCCAAAAGCAAGAAAAGCGTGCGGAGGATCTCGATAAGCGAGACGCTGACGTCGTATCTCGAATTCTGGAAAAAGGAGCAGGCCCGCGAAATGGAAGCCTTCGGCCTGGAACAAGTCAAAGGCACTCCGCTCGTCCACTCATTCGAACGAACGAAAGACAGGCATCCCCAAGTCAACTTCATGGACCTGAATGGGTTTTCGCGCTGGTTCAGAAACTTCAGCGTCGAGAACGGGTTCGGCAAGTTCGAAGGCGTTCGAACATACCATTATGTGAAGGAAACTGTCGACGGGGAAACGATTTCGAAGCGTTATGAGCATAAAGAGTGGCTCGAATTGAGGGATTACCTCAGGAAGCATCCCAAGGTTCGCGAGGCGAGGCATATCAGCACATATGAGAGCGAGCACCTTCCTTACGGATATTCGGGCCTATCGAGCCACACCGCTACTGCCGCTACTGCCCGCTACTGCCCGCCAGCTTCCGAACCAGCGGGCGGTAGCAGCACCCCGAACATCTCGCCGACAGCGCAGAGAGTCGTCGACCTGGCGGCCAAGGCCGACATCGAGGACGTGATGCTGTGCGACCTGCCCGGCGTCCTGTCCTTCCTAGGGCTGCCACCTGAGACGGAGATGCCACCGGGCAACAAGGGGAAGACGAAGCTCAAGAAGCTCTACAGGAAGGTGGCGCCGAACAAGGCATACCACTCCGGCGAGCGCGCCAAGGATTTGATCTCGCACCTCGACATGGCAGAGATCAGGGCATCGGCGCCCGTCCCGCTCGGAGAGATAGACAGAGCGGGCGTAAGCGGCTGATGTAACTTCTGACACCCTAGAACTTACATCGAGCCCAATACGAGCTCGGGGCTCTTTTCGTCTAGATTGGGGACGCATGGCCGGACGAAAACAATTTGCGTCTGGTAATAAGCGTACGAAAGCGCAATTTACGTCTTAATTCCGTACGCAAATCAAGACGAAAATCGTTTACGTCTGCTTTAAATCCGTACGAAAACGGTTTTCGTCTTGCAGGGCAGTTGCCGTTTCTACAGTTCAACTTCCAGTTCGGCTTTGTGCTCGTAGAGGTAGTCGCGCATGTAGGGGATGGCAAATGAGACCTTGCCGTACGAGGGAGCCTCGATAATCGATTCTCTTAACAGGCGGCTGCGGACGGAACTCACCTGTTGAGGCGTTTTGTTTAGGGCATCGGCAACCATGCTGGTCGAGCTCGTCTGCCCCAAAGACGCCATGCTCAGCAGATAAGCGATGCACGTGGGCGGAATGCGCTGCAGCGCGGGCTCAATCACCATGGCGCAGAAGCGTTCGCGTGCCGTTGCAATGCCGCGCTCGGCTTCTTCTTCTCCAATAATCGCTGTATGTGCGCGTCTCGCCAACTGCCATGCGTAGTATCCAACGAGTTGGATCATGAAAGGATAGCCTTGCGTTGCCTCGGCAAGTTGGCCGGCAATACCTGGCTGCAACTCCATGCCAGACGCTTCAATGGTTTCCTCGAGGGAGTACGACACTTCGGTTACTGCTACAGCCTTCAGATCAAAGGGGAGGGCACGGCGCAAAAACGTAAGTGTCTTTCCGTTGATGATGCCTTCAATCATCGAAGGCAGCCCAGCAAAAACAAAGGCGATATCAAGGTCTTCGCCGATAACCTGCTGAATCGCAATGGAGAGCGTTCGGACCTCATCGAGCTCTGCGTCTTGAACCTCGTCGAGAGTGATGAGCAGGCCATTTCCATTCTTAGATATTGTCTGTCTCATGGCGTCGCGTAGCGATGGGCCGATTCGCTCAATATCTATGCTGCCGATGGATATGCCAGCTACGGTGGGCTCAAATCTGGCGTGTTTGGCCTGGAATTTGGGCTGCAGCTGTTCGAGAATGCGCTGGCAAAGTCCCTCGGTTGCGACCTCTTTTATGACCGTCCAGCCACGGCTTTGCGCCAAACGTGAGCACTCGTCAAGGAGGACCGTCTTGCCCGTTCCACGGACGCCGGCTATGCGCATTAGGCGCCCCGGGGCACCAGGCCCGTTGACGAGGCCCTCATTGAATTCTTCGAGCACATCTTCGCGGCCGATAATCGTGGGAGGTGTTTTACCTGCTGTGGGCTTAAAAGGGTTTGTTTGCATGTGAGCCACCTTTGCTCAAGATATAGCAAGATATAGCAAAGTATAGCAAGATATAGCAAAGTATAGTGAGATATAGCAACGTATAGCGCTGTTTGCGGGTTCTTACGGTGGTGCTATTCCCTGAATGCCGCGCGCACAAAGCGCTGAGCGAACAGCTTATTAGCGATGTTGATGACATGGGCCAAGAACAGCGCCGAGATGGCGGTGGTCACGCCAAAGCCGCCCAGGTTGTGCATGAGCGCGAGCGACAGAACGAGAGACACGGCGACATGCGAGCAGTCGAACACGACTTTTACGTCGCCAAAGCGGCGTTTAATCTTTTCGGCAATGACCTGCACCAGGCCGTCGGGCGCGTTGGGGACAACGCCCATGTTGACGACGAGACTTACGCCAAATGCAGTGACAGCGAGGGAGAGCAGCATGGTCTCAACCTGTATGGGGAGTACTGCGGGATGCAGTGGGTTGACCGCCGTGAAGAAGTCGGTGAAGCCGCCGATGAGCGTTGAGAAGCACAGCTCGAGCAGGATGCGCGGCTGGAACTCGCTTCGCAAGATGGCTAATTGCGCCACGATGTAGGCGACGTAGGCCGTGGTGATCCAAAAGCCGAGCGTCTTGCCCTTGAGCATGGATAGGGTTGTGGCAAAGCACGTGAGCGCGACGACGCCCAGGCCGGATGCCGTCTGGAGACTCATACCGAGTGCCAGTACTGCAACGCCCACCAGATACATCAGCATCCTGATGACGATATGGAACCAATCGATCTTCTCGCCATTCATGATGATGAGCGGTCGCATGTTGCTACCCGTCCTTTCGGTTGTGTGAAAAAACTGACCCGGACCGGCAAAAGAGGGTTATCGGAGGTACTGCTGTTAAAGCAGAAAAGCCGGCCCCACGGTCAGTTGTCTAGGAAGTGTCTCGCTGTGCCGGAATGGGACTGAAGGGCCAGCGAGACGGGAGGAAAGCAAATGACATTGCGTGGGCAATAGGATGCCAAGATGGTAGGGTGCGTCTTAGCATCCTATTGCTCACGCTTGACGAAATCGGTTTCGTTTGAGCCTTAGTATACGCACGGGATTCTATTTGCAAAGAGAAAAACAATAAAAAGTGAACGTTCACCTAATCGTAACAACTCGTTGGCTGTAGTTGCGGTGGAATAGTTCCTGTTTTTGCTGCTGAAGGCCTTGAACAGGAACTATTCCACCGCAACTTATGAGGGGGCGGGGGATGCGATAGTATAACGTGATGATATTCGACAAACCGTGAGCTTCATCCGAGGGCTTTATGGAACAGCACCAGCATTATCAGAGCTTGCAAGATCAGGCATACAACGCATTGCGCTCCAAGATCATTTATGCCGAGCTCAAGCCCGGCACGCGCCTTTCGGCGATTGGTCTGGAAAAGGAGACGGGAATCGGGCGCACGCCCATTCGCGAGTCCTTTGTGCGCCTGCGTGAGCAGGAGCTGGTGGAAACGCGTCCCAAAAGCGGCACCTATGTCTCAAAAATCAGCATGGAGCGCGCCGAGAACGCCTGTTTCTTGCGCGAAAAACTCGAGAGAAGCGTGCTCATTAAATGCTGCTCTGCCGCCACACCCGAGCAGAAGTGTCGGCTCGAGCAGATTCTTGCCGAGTCCGAGTCGCTCGACCATAGCGAGACGCGTCGTTTCTTTGATCTGGACAACCTGTTCCATGAGACATGTTTTGAGATTGCCGGTCGTCACATGTTGTGGGATTGGATGAAGAGCATCAACACGCATTTTGAGCGATACAACTGGTTGCGTATGGTGTCGCAGGATTTGGATTGGGAGCCGATTCGTCGGCAGCATCGCCGGATTCTCGAGGCCATTAAGAGGGGCGATACCGACGCGGCGAGCTATCTGGCAGAGACACACCTGCACCTGATGCCCGAAGAGCAAGGTCCGGTTATCGCCTTGCATCCCGACTATTTTGAGCTGTCCAAAGACTCGGCCATCTAATCAATCCCCATATAAGTTGCGGTGAAATAGGGACTGTTTTGCGGCCTAGGTGGCGCAAACAGTCCCTATTTCACCGCAACTGCGTTGGGGCACATCGGGGCACGAAAAAGCTGCGGCGCCGCTTGGAGGAAAAGACCGGAAGCAAGGGTCCATTCCTCCAGACGGCACCGCAGCTGTTTTGGTGGCTCGGCTTTTGTCGAAGTGACTTAGTTGAGCGCGGTTGCCAACCGAGTAGGCAAAGCGGCTCGGGGGCGTGTCGCTTCCGTCACGTTCTATCAGCATACAAGACGTTTTCGGTTCTTGTCCGTGACGGAAACGGCGCGCTTCCGAGCCGCTTTAAAAGAAAGGGGGCGAGGTCTAGGGCACGCCCCCTTTCACGATAGAGAGCTAAACCTAGCCGCGGACCTTCTTGACGACGTCCATGGCCTCGCGGGCGATCTGCTCGACCTTGGAGAAGTCGCCGTCGGCAAACAGGGCCGGCTTGACCATCCAGGTGCCACCGCAGGCGATGATGGCGGAGGAGCTCAGGTACTCCTCGACGTTGGCGGTGCTCACGCCGCCGGTAGGCATAAAGCGGTGACCGACAAACGGAGCGGCGAGGGCCTTGATGGTGTTCAGGCCGCCATACTGGGACGCGGGGAAGAACTTGGTGACCTTGAGGCCCAGGTTCTCGGCTGCGGTGACCTCGGAGGGGGTCACGGTGCCGGGAAGGACGGGCAGGTCGATGTCGATGCAGTGCTTCACGACGTCCTCGTTGTAACCCGGGGAGACGATGAACTTGGCACCGGCTGCGCGGGCCTGCTCAACCTGCTCGACGGTCAGGACAGTGCCGGCGCCAACGCACATCTCGGGCTCGGCCTCGGCCATAGCGGCGATGCACTCGGCGGCGCAGGCGGTGCGGAAGGTGACCTCGGCGGACTTCATGCCAGCTGCCATAAGGGCGTGGGCGAGCGGAGCGGCGTCCTCGACCTTGTCGAGCACAACGACCGGCACGATGCCCAGGGACTCAAGCGTGGTGTAGAACTGATCGAACATGATGTTCCTTTCGATGTGTGGCGCGCATGGGCGCGTGATTGCCAAATGTGCTGGTCAGGAGCCGATTTTGGATTGGTTATCGGAGGCACTGCTTGGGGTTCAAGCAATTCCAAAACCGGCTGCTCGACCAGTCATGTAGGAAATGCCAGGCAAAACCGGAATGGGACTGGTGGTTTTGCCCGGCCGGAGGAATCGGGGAGCGGGCCGCAGGGGTATGGGATTGGAAAGCTGCGGCCCGCGGAATGGAGACGGACTAGCGTGCGACGCGAGTGCCACCGTCGGCGGCTGATGCCACGGCTGCGATCTCGTCTGCGGTCACCAAGTTGGAATCGCCCTTGATGGTGAGCTTGAGGATCGAGGCCGCGATGGCGTAGTTGACGGCAGCCTGCGGGTCAAAGTCGTTGATGAGGGCATGGACGAGGCCGGCGTTGAAAGCGTCGCCGGCGGCAACGCCCTCGAGCACGTGTACATCGTGAGCAGGGGAGAACCAGTGCTCGCCGCTCTCGGCGTCAAAGAGCATGCCCATCCAGATGGAGCGCTCGACGCAGGAGATGTTGCGGACGACCGAGGCGACCTTCTTGCAGCCGTACTCGGCGCAGATCTGACGAGCCATCTCGACGTAGGTGTCACGCTCCTCGATGCCGTGGGCAAGGGAGCCGGAGACGCAAGTCATACCGAGGCCGGCAGGCGCGTCCTCGTCGTTGGCGATGCAGATGTCGACGAGCGGCAGGAGTTCCTTCATGGTGGCCTGAGACTTCTCGGGCGACCACATTTTGCCGCGATAGTTGACGTCGCACACGGTGGTGATGCCCTTGGCGCGGCAGGCGGTGAGCGCATCCTTGCAGGCGGCGGCCATCTCGTCGGAGACGGCGGGAGTCACGCCGGAGAAATAGAAGACATCGATGCCCTTGAGGATCTCGTTCCAGTCGAAGACGTCGCGCTTGGCCATGTTGATGGCAGAGAACTTACGGTCGTAGACACAGCCGTTGCCGCGCTGCGAGGCACCGACCTCAAACACATAGGAGCCAAGGCGGTCGCCCTGACGCACGACGCGCGTGGTGTCGACGTCGTAGGCCTTCAGCGAACGCAGGGCGCACTCGCCCAGACGGTTGGCCGGGACAACGGAGACGTAAGCGGCCTTGTCGCCCTGGTAGGCCAGGGAAAGAGCGGTGTTGGCCTCGGCGCCGCCGTAGCGGACGTCAAATTCGGTTGCCTGCTCAATACGCAGGTGGTCTTTGGGTGAGAGTCTCATCATGATCTCGCCGAAGGTAAGAACCGTTTTACCCATGGTCGCGCAGCTCCTTTTACTCGTGCGTACACCTTTGATATGGCGTTGGCACGCAGGTGCCAAGACGGTAGGGTGCGTCTTTGCACCTGCGTGCCAACGCTCGCCGAAATCGGTTTACGAAATCGGTTTCGTTTCGAGTTGTAGTATACTCACCTACAGCGTTTTGCAACCGAGATTTTTAAAAAAATGCCTAAAATGGCTCAGATCGCCGACAATTGGGAAACGGGGTGCGTTATGGCGCAGATGAGAATCAAGGACATTGCCGCCGAGGCGGGCGTGAGCCCGGCCACGGTCTCGCGCTATCTCAACAACCGCCCCGGGCAAATGACCGAGGAAACCCGTGCTCGCGTTGCCGAGGTCATCGAGCGCACCGGCTATCGCCCTCGTGCCGCCGCGCGCAATCTGCGCAGCTCGCGCACCAACCTCATCGGCGTGATCCTGGCCGACATCGCCAACCCGTTCTCGAGCGCCATGCTCGAAGGGCTTTCCGCCAGCGCCGCCGCGCGCGGCTGCTCGCTCATGACGGCCATTAGTGGCAACGACCCCGCCAAGGAAGCGGAGTCGCTCACCAGACTTATCGATGCTGGCGTGGACGGCCTGGTCGTCAACACCTGCGGAGGCAATGACGAGGCGATCGCCGCGGCAGCGGGACGTCTGCCCGTCGTGCTGCTCGACCGCGACGTTGCCGACGGCGGTGTTGACCTGGTGACATCTAACAACCGTGAGCTGGTCGCCGGCTTGGTAGACGCCTTGGCCGCCGCTGGCAGCGAGCGCCTGTGCCTGCTCACCGAGGCAAGCGACGACAGCCCCGTGCGTCGCGAGCGTGCCGAGGCCTTTGCCGACGAGCTTTCGCGACGCGACCTTGCGGGCGAGGTCGTCACCTTGGCCGATGGTGGCGCCACGGGCGTCGGTCGCTTGGACGAGACCATCCGCGGCTATGCAGGCAAAAAGCTCGGCCTCATTGCCGTCAACGGCTTGGTCTTCCTGCGTTTGACCGAGGCGCTGGCGCAGCTTGGTCCCTCGCTGCCGGCTGGTCTTAAGATCGCGACATTTGACGATTATCCCTGGAACCACGTGCTCTTTGGCGGTGTGACCACGGCCGCGCAAGACACCCTTACCATCGCCGAGCGCGTGGTCGAGCGCCTGTCCGAGCGCATCGACGTCGTCACCACCACGGTGGGCGAGGCCGCAAAGCTCGCCCCCAAGCGTATCGAGGTCCCCGGCCACATCGAACACCGCGCTTCGACCTCGCGCTAGCCGCTCGTTCGCAACGGCCTGTTCGCGCACGTTTTTTGAGCGCTTGATACGCTTTAACCCTGCGGAAACATTTTTCTGCGATAGTATCTGCGATATAGACCAGTCGAAACCCGCCCGAAAGAAAGGGGAGCGACATGAACCAGCAGAACATCGATTACGTACTCCGCTCCGTAGAGCAGCGTGACATCCGCTTTGTGCGTCTGTGGTTTGTCGATATTCTCGGCCGCCTCAAGAACTTTGCCATTAGCCCCGAGGACCTCGAGGTCGCTTTTGAGGAGGGTATTGGCTTTGACGGCTCCGCCATCGAGGGCTTTGCCACGCCCGAGGAAGCCGACATGCTGGCGTTTCCCGATGCTTCGACCTTCCAGATTTTGCCGTGGCGCCCGAGCCACAACGGCGTCGCCCGCGTGTTCTGCGACGTGTGTACCCCCGACCGCAAGCCCTTCGCCGGCGACCCGCGCGATGCCCTGCGCCGCATGTTCTACAAGGCCGAAAAGGCCGGCTATCTGCTCAACGTGGGCGCCGAGCTGGAGTATTACTATTTCCCCGACGAGCACACCCCCGAGCCGCTCGACAACGTGGGCTACTTCGATCTTTCGGTGAGCGATGCCGCTCGCGACCTGCGTCGCAACACAGTCCTCACGCTCGAGAAGATGTCCGTGCCCGTGGAGTACACCTTCCACGCCGCCGGCCGCTCACAGCACGGCATGAGCCTGCGCCACGCCGAGGCCCTGAGCATGTCCGACGCCATCACCACGGCCAAGCTCATCATTAAGCAGCAGGCCTACGAGAGCGGTTGCCACGCCTCCTTTATGCCCAAGCCGTTGGCGGGCGAGGACGGCAGCGCTATGTTCCTGTGCCAGTCGCTATTCGACCACGACGGCAACAACGTCTTTTGGGGCGAGGACGACGAGAAGTACCATCTTTCCGACGTCGCCAAGCACTACATGGCCGGCATCCTGGCGCATGCCCGCGAGATTAGCGCCATCACCAACCCCACGGTCAACTCGTACAAGCGCATCACCACGGGCGGCGACTCCGTGCCGCAGTACGCCACGTGGGGCCTGCGCAACCGCGCGAGTATGGTCCGCATCCCGGTCTACAAGCCCGGCAAGCAGCTGTCCACGCGCATCGAGCTTCGCAGCCCCGACCCCATGGCCAACCCGTACCTGGTCAACGCCGTCACGCTGGCGGCTGGTCTGGACGGCATCGAGCGCAAGCTGGAGCTCCCGCCCGAGGCAACGGCCGAGACGCTCAAGCTCACCGACCGCCAGATGGTCGAGGCCGGCTACACGCCGCTGCCGCGTTCGCTCAAAGAGGCGCTCGACGTGTTTGAGGACTCGCAGTTTATGAAGGATGCCCTCGGCGAGCATATCCATAGCTTCTTCCTCAAAAAGAAGCGCGACGAGTGGCATAAGTTTGAGTCTACGATCACCGAGTGGGAGATCAAGCACTACCTGGCGAACTCCTAATCGCGCTGGCTTGTTCCAGTACGATTGAGCTCATTTCTTTGGAGGCCGATATGTCCGAAAAGAGTGCCCTGTTCATGGCGCGCACGACGCGCTTCCACGAGTTTGCCCGCAGCTTGACGACCACCCTGGGTGTCGAGGTGAGCCTGGCAACCCCCGATTCGCCGACTGCGGCGCACGACTTTGACCTGCTGATCCTCGATTCCGACGGCATTCGCAGCGACCGCATCGATCAGATTGCCAAGTGGCTTGACGATCGCGGCGGCGTCCCCATGCTGGTGATCGTCGACGATGAGGCCCTTGGCACCCTGCGCCTGCCGAATCACGCGCATGCCGACTTTGTGTGCCCCACGGCGACGCCCAACGAGCTCAAGGCTCGCGCGCAGCGCTTGATGGGCGAGGAGGAGACCGTTACCGCCGACGATGTGCTCAACATCGATAACCTCGAGATCAACCTGGCTACCTACCAGGTGACGCTCGATGGCGAGCCCATCGACCTGACGCTGATGGAGTACTCGCTGCTGAGCTTTTTGGCGACGCACCCCAACCGCGCCTACAGCCGCGAGGTGCTGCTGCACCGCGTATGGGGCTTTGAGTACTGCGGCGGCACGCGCACCGTCGACGTGCACATTCGACGCATCCGCTCCAAGGTGGGCCCGCAGATCGCGGCGCACATCACCACCGTCCGCGGCGTGGGCTATCTGTTTAAGGACTAGATTTCCACCACAAAGGGGACAGGCACTTTTGTGGTGGTTTTGACGCAGGTACGGATTCCTTTCGGGTCTGCGGCAGAACTTAAGCCTTCCTAAAAGATTGCGTTCTCATACACTTGCGCCCGCATATTGGGGTACAACTCAACGTGAACAATGATGGCCCGCCACATGTTTGGCGGGCCTTTGGCTATTTGACGAAAGGATCGCAGCCATGAGCGAGTACGATTCCCAGCGTCCCCAGGATGCGGGCAACGCCGGCGAGACCCAGCAGCAGCCGCGTGTGCAGGTGGAGTCGACGCCTGCCGGCAGTAACATTCCCTACGTGCAGGCCTACGACACGCAGACCGGCAAGCCGCTGGGTGGCCAGCAGGTCGTGAACAAGCACACGGTGGTCAAGACCAAGACCAAAAAGCTGCCGATCTTTATTACGGCGCTTGCCGGCTGTGCCTGCGGAGCCCTGCTGGTCATTGCGCTCATTATGAGCGGCACGCTCAATATCGGTGGCGGCAAGAATGCCGTGACGGCGGGTGCTTCGGGTTCGTCGACGCAAAAGATTACGATCGATTCCGAGGACACCACGCTGGCCGAGGCCGTTTCTGCCAAGGCCCTGCCCTCCGTCGTTTCCATTACCGCCACTTCGAGCGGCAGCCAGAATGGCTCGCTTTCGCAGTCTGCCGACGAGTCGGACAGCTCGGGCAGTGTCGGTTCGGGCGTGGTGCTCGATACCGAGGGCCACATCCTCACCAACAACCACGTGGTCGATGGTTACGACCAGTACGTGGTGACCATGGACGACGGAACCACCTACGAGGCCGAGTTCGTGGGCAACGATGCCTCGAGCGACCTGGCCGTCATCAAGCTCAAGGATGCCGACGCCTCCAAGCTCACGCCGATTGAGATCGGTGATTCCTCCAAGCTCAACGTGGGCGAGTGGGTCATGGCGATCGGTTCGCCGTTCGGCAACGAGCAGTCGGTCTCCACGGGCATCGTGTCGGCGCTCTATCGTTCCACGGCCATGAGCTCTACCAGCGGCAATACCATCTACGCCAATATGATCCAAACCGATGCCGCCATCAACCCGGGTAACTCCGGTGGCGCGCTCGTTAACGACAATGGTGAGCTGGTGGGCATTAACTCGCTCATCGAGAGCTATTCGGGCTCCAGCTCGGGCGTGGGCTTTGCTATTCCCGTTAACTACGCCAAGAACATTGCCGACCAGATCATCGGCGGCAAGACGCCGGTTCATCCGTATCTGGGCGCCACACTTTCGAGCGTCAATGCGCTTAACGCCCGCACCAACAAGCTGAGCACCGATAGCGGCGCGTATGTGGTGAGCGTCGTTGAGGATGGTCCTGCTGCTAAGGCCGGAATTCAGGAGGGCGACGTCATCACCAAGCTGGGCGACGACGAGATCACGAGCGCCGATGGCCTGATCATCGCACTGCGCAGCCACGAGGTGGGCGAGAAGGTCGAGATCACGCTTATGCGCGGCAAGGACGAGAAGAAGGTCACGGTTGAGCTGGGCTCCGATGAGGAGTTGCAGAACCAGCAGCAGGACGACAGCTCGACCGACACCGGCAACGGCGGTATTACCGACGAGCAGCTGCGCCAGTACCTGGAGGAGCTGCTGGGCCAGCAGGGTCAGGGCCAGGGCTACGGCCAGGGCTACTAGCGAGCCGTTTCGCATATGCCGAAGCCAGAGGGGCTGTCCCGCCAAGTGTGGGACAGCCCCTCTTTTCTTATTGATCCGTTGGGGACGGAGGAAAACGGATCGCTTGGGGCTGACAAGAGGCCTGGTCCGGAATGGTCTGGACAGTTAGTTCAGATACGTATAAATCTGGGGCAGCTTGGGATGCGTTTTGAGCAATTTTTGATTGGGATGGGGCTCGAATGGGTGTTTGGAAGGGAGAGCGGGACGTTTACATGGTCTCGAGGAGCCCAAATTAGTTGAAACAGGGGTGTTCGTGCCTGATTCAGCTCTAGGATTTATACGTATCTGAACTAACTGTCCACTCCAGTCTGGCGGCTGCCGATTCGGTGCGGTTCGAGACCGCTATTCGGCCTCATTGCGACCGGTGGTACTCTAGTATCCGTTTGAAATCGAGCGAAGGAGTGCCGCTATGGAGCAATCGAGCCTGTTTGGTGACGGCGTGGACATCGATACCGAAACGCCCGCGAGCGCGGATGCCACCGCACCGGTCGACGCCCGTGCCCAGGCGGCAGCGCGTGCGGCCGAGTTGCGCCACGAGCTCGATTACCACGCCTATCGCTACTACATGCTCGATGCGCCCGAGATCACGGACGCCGCCTTTGACAAAATGCTCGTTGAGCTGCAGGAAATCGAGGCGACCTACCCCGACCTGGTGACGCCCGACAGCTATACTCAGCGCGTAGGTGGCTACGTGAGCGAGCAGTTTACGCCGGTCACGCACATGGCACGCATGTATTCCATGGACGATGCCATGGACCTGGACGAGCTCGACGCGTGGCTCCAACGCACCGAGGATGCGCTCGGCGCCGGTAGCGTCACCTATACCTGCGAGCTCAAGATCGACGGCCTGGGCGTGGCCCTTACCTACCAAAACGGCACCTTCGTACGTGCGGCCACACGTGGCGATGGCACCACGGGCGAGGACGTGTCGCTCAACGTGCGCACCATCAAGGATGTGCCCATGCACCTGTCCGAGCCAGCGCTTGTCCACATGGGCGCCGACTGCGAGCGCACCATTGAGGTGCGCGGCGAGGTCTATATGCCCAAGGGCAGCTTTGTGCGCCTGAACGACGAGGCCGATGCCGAGGGCCGCGACCCCTTCGCCAACCCGCGCAACGCCGCCGCCGGCAGCCTGCGCCAAAAAGACCCCAAGGTCACGGCACGCCGCGATCTGGCCACCTTTATCTACGCCATCGCCGATACCGACCCGCTGCACGTCCACAGCCAGCGCGAGTTCCTCGATTGGTTGCGTAGCGCCGGCTTTAGCGTCAACCCCAACGTGGCTCGTTGCGCCACGCCGGCCGAGGTCCACGAGTTCTGTGCCCAGGCGCTCGAGCACCGCGGCGACCTGGACTACGACATCGACGGCGTGGTCGTAAAGGTCGATAGCTTTCAGCAGCAGCTCGACCTGGGCTTTACCGCCCGTGCGCCGCGCTGGGCCATTGCCTTTAAGTTCCCGCCCGAGGAAAAGCAGACCGTCTTGCGCGAAATTCGCATCCAGGTGGGCCGCACCGGTGTACTCACGCCGGTCGCCGAGTTCGACCCGGTGACGGTCGCCGGCTCTACCATCGCGCGCGCCACGCTGCACAACATCGACGAGATCCGCCGCAAAAACGTGCGCGAGGGCGACACCATCATCGTGCACAAGGCAGGCGACGTAATCCCGGAGGTTGTAGGCCCGGTGCTCGACAAGCGCCCGGCCGATTCGGTCGACTGGCACATGCCCGAGGTCTGTCCCGTGTGCGGCAGTCCCGTGGTCCACGAGGACGGCGAGGTTGCCTACCGTTGCGTGTCCATCGACTGCCCGGCGCAGCTCAAGGAGCGTCTGCTCCACTGGGTGAGCCGCGGCTGCATGGACGTTGACGGCCTGGGTGACGAGATCGTCGACAAGATGATCGCCGCCGGCCTGATCCACGACGTCGCCGACTTCTACCAGCTCACGGTCGACGATATCGCCGGGCTAGACACGGGGCGTACCTATGCCAGCTCCAACAGCAAAAAGGGCGTCAAGAAGGGCGACCCTATCCCGGTGGGCCTCAAGACGGCCGAGAAAATCATCGCCGAGCTCAACAAGTCCAAGAGCCAGCCGCTTGGTCGCGTGCTATTTGCCCTGGGCATCCGCCATGTGGGCAAGAGTGTGGGCGAGGTCATCGCCGAGCGATTCCTGTCGATCGACAAGCTTATCTTGGCGAGCGAAGAGGATATTGCCGAGTGCGAGGGCATCGGTCCCAAGATTGCGGCGAGCGTCAAGCAGTTCCTGGCCGTGCCCGAGAATCTCGCCGTGCTGGAACGCCTGCGCCAGGCGGGTCTGTCGCTCGAGGTCGATTTGGGCGCCGCACACGCGCAAGCTGCAGCTGACGCTGGCGTGGCGGGCGAGCTCGCCGATGCACAGCCACTCGCGGGTCTGACCTTCGTGCTCACCGGCACGCTCGTCAACCGCACGCGCGACGAGGCGGGCGCGGCGCTCAAGGTGCTCGGCGCCAAGGTTTCGGGCAGTGTGTCAAAGAAGACGAGCTATCTGGTTGCCGGTCCCAAGGCGGGCTCCAAGCTCACCAAAGCCGAACAGCTAGGCGTACCCGTGTTGGACGAGGATGCACTCGAGCAGATCTTGGCTACTGGTGAGGTGCCCCAGGCTTAGGACATCGATAATCAAATTAGAAAACCTCCCGGAAAGGTTGATACTTTCCGGGAGGTTTTTATTTGGGCGTGGTGGCGGGCAGCATGATCTGCGTCATGTAGGTTGCTGAGGGTGACCCTGCGGAGCGGTGTCGTTCCGGAGCGATAGAAGATTCATACAAAGCAAAGGGGCCCCGCAGTGAGGTTCCACAACGGGGCTGCCCCATTGTGATGAGTTTTATACACTTTAACATTAACATTAACGTGTATACTTAGCAGTGAAGATATATGTTGAGAGGAGCAGTTATGGTTACCGTCGCGTTTTCGGAACTGCGCCAAAACCTTACGCAGGTGGCCGAAAAGGTTGCCAATGAGGGCGAGGAGGTTGTGGTCTTCAAGCGGAGCAAGCCGTTGTTCAAGATCGTGCCGCTCGACTATCAAAGCCCGGTTGCAGTGGAATATGACGCTGCCCAGGAGCGCGGGGGTGCAAAGCCGACGTGCGGCTCGGACAAGCCCAAGCGCGACGTGGGTACGATGTGGCATCCCAAGATCACCTGGAAGGAGATCCGTGAGATGCTCGCGGAGAATGAGGACTACCAGGAGTATCTCGATATCGTAGCCAAAATGCCAAAAGGAACGCCGCTCGATACGATGACGGTTGAAGATGAAAAGCGCGTCGCGAGGGAGCGCTACCTATGAGAGCATTTCTCGATACCAATTTTCTGCTCGATTGCGTGCTTCCGGGCCGGCCGGAGCACGCAGCGGCGCAAACGATCAAGGGGCTCGTCGACGTGGGGCTTATCGAAGGCGTTGTTTCGGCCTGCTCTCTCAAGGACGCGTATTACATTCTCACCAAACAGGCCGGCGAGGCGCGCGGGCGCGAGGTAGTGCGCGACTGCCTTAAGAGCTACTCGGTAGAGTCTCTCGACCAAGAGGCTTGTTTTGCCTCCGCCTATTCCGATGAGCCGGACTTTGAGGACGGCTGTATCCGTGCGATGGCCGAGCGTGCCGGCGTGGACTTTATTATCACGCGTGACCGCGCCGCTTTTGTGCGCTCGACCATCAAGACCTTCTCGCCTGCAGAGTTCATCCGTGCGTTTCCGATTCCGGAGGAGTAAAACCGCCATATCGGGGACTGTCCCCGGCGTTTGGCGAGCTTGTTGGGAGGCTCCTGGTCCAGTGACTGTTACAAAAAACGGCTATAGCAAATTTGTTGTACTTCGGTCTGAAGACTATGACTTCATGGTTCAGGAACAGGCTAAGGCTCGTCTGATGGCTCGTATAGCTGTGGCCGAGCGGGAGCGTGCTGCTGGCATGGCGTGTGATGCCTTTGAGGCTCTCGATGACCTTGAGGCAAAATATGGCCTATAACGTCAAGATTCTGCCTTCAGCCGAACGTTTTCTGGGCAGTTCTTATTTGGACGGGGCAACCGGCACCGTGATCTGCGTCACATAGGTCGCGGGGTCGTCGCTGATGATGTCGTCGATCAGGGCGATCTCGCGTTGCCCCGCTACGTCACCAGCTTGTCAAAAGCCCCGCGCCGGTTGAGCATGGTAAACGCGACAACACAGATGACCGCCGATAGAATTGATCCGCACGGCGAGGCGATGCCCATGGGAAACAGCGTGTCGGAATAGGCGTTCGACAGCAGCCACGCGCCCGGCACGCGAATGAGCGCCACGGCCAGCACGTTGTGGGCAAAGCCGATGTAGCTCTTGCCGTATGCAGCGAAAAAGCCGCTAAAGCAAATGTGGATGCCGGCAAAGATTGCATCGAAAATATAACTGTGCATATAGCCGGTACCGGCCGCGACCACCGCGGGGTCCTTGGCAAAAAAGCCAATAAACGCCGGCGCCACCAGCCACATCAGCACCGTGATCAGGCAACCGTACACCACCGAGATCGTCATGGCGTCCTTGAGCACCTGACGCGCGCGGTCGCCCTTGCCCGCGCCGGCATTCTGCGCCGTGAGCGCGCTGACGGTGGCGCCCATGGAACTCGGCACAATGAACAAAAAGCTGATCATCTTCTCGACCAGGCCCACGGCGGCGGCGTCGACGAGCCCTCGGTGGTTGGCGATGACGGTGATAAACATAAACGCCACCTGGATGCAGCCGTCCTGCACGGCCACGGGCACGCCGATCTTAAGAATGCTGCCGAGCACCTCGGGCTGGGGGCGCAGGTCGCTGCGCTTAACGTGGATGTTCGTGCGGCGGCTCTTGAGCCACACGAGCGCGAGGGCAACGCTGGCCGTCTGCGCGGTTACCGTGCCGAGCGCCGCGCCCACGGGGCCGAGCCCCATGTGGCCGATAAACAGAAAATCGAGCGCGATGTTGATGATGCACGCCACGCCGATCACGTACATGGGCGAGCGCGAATCGCCCAGCCCGCGAAAGATGGCCGAAAGAATGTTGTATGCGGCGATAAACGGAATGCCCATAAAGCAGATACGCAGGTAGGCGGCGGTGCCTTCGACTGCCTCGACCGGCGTGCCAATGAGTGTCACGATCTGCGGGCACAGTGCGAGCAGGACAGCGGCCAGCACCACCGAGACGCCCATAAAGAGCGTGATGGTGTTGCCGATGGCGGTCCCGGCGCGGTCAAACCGGCGCGAGCCAACGGCGTGGCCGACGATGACCGTCGTTCCCATGGCCAGACCCACAAGCGTCACGGTAATGATATAGAGCGTCTGCGCGCCGTTGCCCACGGCGGTGATGCCGGCAGCGCCGCTAAACTGCCCCATCATGTACAGGTCGGCCATACCGTAGAGCATCTGCAAAAAGTACGAGAGCATATAGGGCAGGGCAAAGACCGCGATGGTCTTGAGGACATTGCCGCGTGTGAGGTCGTGTTCCATGGGCGGGGCACTTTCTGACTTGGTTCGTTTAGCTACCAGTGTAGTGAAAACCCTACAACGATTGTAGAGTCAAGGTTTGTGTCGGCAGTGGGGCGAAAAAAGTCACGCTCGCGTTCATTTCCAATTGAATACGGACGTGCGCCCTGCGAGCTTGGCGCCTGCGCTAGCCTTGCAGAAACCGATTTCGGAACACTTGACACCGCCGCACGGCGCGCCATAATACGTGGGTTTGCGAACAACGTTTGATGGGGGATGAACCTGCGTGCGCAATCTCAAGATTCTGTTTTCCTATCTGGGGGCATACCGCCGCGATGCCATACTCGGCGTGCTCTTTGTGACGGCCGAGACGGCGCTCGAGCTGTTTATCCCGGTCATCATGGCAAATATCATCGATGTGGGCGTGCCCGCGGGCGACATCAACTACATGCTGTTGCAGGGTGCGTATATGCTGGTGTGCGCCGCATTTTCGCTGGCACTTGGCTTGGGCTATGCGCGCACGTCTGCTCGCGTTGCCTCGGGGCTGGGCGCTAACTTGCGTGAGGTCGAGTATCGCAAGATCCAGACGCTCGCTTTTGGCAATCTGGACAACTACGACGCCAGCTCGCTCGTCACTCGCATGACCACCGACATCACCGTGATTCAAAACGCCGTAGGTAACGGCTTCCGCCCCATGGTGCGCGGGCCGGTAAATCTGGTCATGGGCCTCGTCTACGCTTTTGCGCTCTCGCGCGAGCTCGCGGCGGTCTTTGCCGTCATTCTGCCGATGCTCGCCATCGTGCTCGGTATCATTACCGTGCGCGTGAGCCCGCTCTACCGCCAACTCCAGACCTCGATGGACCACCTCAACGGCGTGGTGCAAGAGGATCTTACCGCCGTACGCGCCGTGAAGGCTTACGTGCGCGCCGAGCACGAGCGCGACAAGTTCGACACCGTCAATACCGAGCTCGCCGGCACGGCGACCAAGACCTTTGGCACCGCCGTGCTCAACCTGCCGGTGTTCCAACTCTCGATGTACGTGGCTGCGCTCTCGATCTTGTGGATTGGCGGCCGCATGATCATCGAAGGTCGCTTGGGCGTGGGCTCGCTCACGGGCTTTATGAGCTACGTGCTGCTGATCATGAACTCGCTCATGATGATTTCCAACGTGTTTTTGCTGCTCACGCGCGCTCTCACGAGTGTGGGCCGTATCGCCGAGGTGCTCGATGAGGAGCCCTTTATCGCCAACCCCGCGGGAGACCTCGCGATTGCGGCGCCAGCGGACGGCAGTATCGAGTTTCGCGACGTTTCCTTTAAATACCGCGCGGATGCAGCCGAGGATGTGCTCGAGCATATCGACCTTCGCATCGAGAGCGGCTCGACGGTGGGCATCCTCGGCGGCACGGGCTCGGGCAAGAGCTCACTTGTGCAGCTGATTGCGCGCCTGTACGACGCTACCGAAGGCGCCGTGCTTGTGGGCGGACACGACGTGCGCGACTACGACCTCGCCGCCTTGCGCGACGCTGTGGGCATTGTGCTGCAAAAGAATGTGCTGTTTACGGGTACCGTGCGCGAGAACCTGCAGTGGGGCAATCCGCAGGCGTCGGACGATGAGCTCCTCGCGGCTTGCCGCGCGGCGTGCGTGGACGAGTTCCTTGATCGCATCGGCGGGCTGGACGGCGAGTTGGGCCAAGGCGGCGCCGGTGTCTCGGGTGGCCAGAAGCAACGCCTGTGCATCGCGCGCACGCTGCTCAAGCATCCGCGCGTGCTCATTTTTGATGACTCCACCAGCGCGGTCGATATGGCGACCGACGCTAAGATTCGCGAGCACATCGCCCGGATTTCCGATACGACCGTGCTCATCATCGCCCAGCGCATCGCGAGTGTCATGGATGCCGATCGCATTGTGGTATTGGACGACGGTCGTGTCCACGGCGTGGGCACGCACGAGGAACTGCTAGCGGGCGACAACATATACCAGGAGATTTATGCCTCGCAGATGGAGTTTGCGAGGAACGCGGACGCCGGCGACGGCGGCGACGATGGTTGCGCGAATGATCCGTTTTCCTCCGTCGCATGCGGATCGCCCTTGGAAGGGGGTGAGCGTCATGCCTAAGACCGCAGCCCAAGCACGCCCGGCCGACCTCAAGCGCACTGTGCGCCGCTTGCTCTCCTACATGGGGCATGCCAAGTTCTCGTTGCTCGCGGTGGGCGTGCTCGCCTCTGTCGCCGCCATCGCGAGTCTTGCCGGCACCTATATGGTGCGCCCCATCGTCAACGGCCTGGCCGCGGGTGGGGAGGAGCTGCTTACCAAGCAGGTTCTCTTTACGGCCGTCATCTACGCCGCGGGCGTGCTCTCGGCCTTGGGTTACTCGCAGATTATGGTGCGCGCGGCCCAGCGCGTGGTGTCCGATATTCGCGGCGACTTGTTCGCGCACATCCAGACGCTGCCGCTCGGTTACTTTGACAGTACGCGCTCGGGCGACATCATGAGCTTTTTCACCAACGACGTCGACACGGTCTCCGAGGCACTCAACAACAGCTTTGCCAACGTGATTCAGGCGACCATTCAGGTGATCGGCACCACAGCCATGCTCATCATTCTTAACTGGCAGCTCACGATTATCACGCTCGCGTGCGATGTTGCCATTGTGCTGTACGCGCGCTACTCGGGTGCCCGCTCCAAGCGCTTTTTTGCCGCCCAGCAGGCATCGCTTGGCGACTTGGACGGATACGTCGAGGAGATGGTCTCGGGCCAAAAGGTCATCAAGGTCTTTAACCGCGAGGCAGCGAATGTCGCCGGCTTCACCTGCCGCAACGACGAGCTTCGCCGCACCGGCACCGCCGCCGTGAGCTATGCCAACTCCATGGTGCCCATGACCGTCGTGATTGGCTACGTCAATTATGCCATCGTCGCCGTGGCGGGCGGCATGCTCTGCATCAAGGGGCTCGCCGACGTGGGCGCGCTCGCGAGCTACCTGGTCTTTGTGCGCCAGGCGGCCATGCCCATCAACCAGTTTACGCAGCTTGGCAACTTCTTGCTCAACGCGTTGGCCGGTGCCGAGCGCCTGTTTGTGGCTATGGACCTTAAGCCCGAGGTGGACGAGGGCCGCGTGGAGCTGGTGCAGACGGGCGATGCCGCGTGGGCGTGGAAGATCCCCGAGGGTCAGGGCGTGGGCGCGTACGGGCACTTGCATGACGTGGCTGCCGTTGATGAGTCGGGCCGCGCGTTGGCCGCCGACGGTACCGAGCTCACGTGCGGCTTGGTTCCGCTTGCCGGCGACGTGCGCTTCCATGCCGTGGACTTTTCCTACGTACCGGGCACCCGTGTGCTCACGGATCTCAACCTGTTTGCCAAGCCGGGGCAAAAGATCGCGTTTGTGGGCTCGACAGGCGCCGGAAAGACGACCATCACCAACCTCATCAACCGCTTCTACGAGGTCGATGACGGCGAGATCACGTACGACGGCATCGACGTCAAGCACATTGCTAAGGCCAGCCTGCGCGGATCGCTCGGCATTGTGCTGCAGGACACGCACCTGTTTAGCGGCACCATTGCGCAGAACATCCGCTTTGGCAAGCTCGACGCGACCGACGAGGAAGTGCGCGCCGCCGCCGAGGCCGCCTGCGCGGATTCGTTTATCCGCCGCCTGCCTAGAGGGTACGACACGCCGGTCACGGCCGACGGCGCCAACCTGTCGCAGGGCCAGCGCCAGCTGCTCGCCATCGCGCGCGTGGCCGTCGCCGACCCGCCGGTGCTCATCCTGGACGAGGCCACTTCGAGCATCGACACGCGTACCGAAAAGCTCATCGAGCGCGGTATGGATCGCATCATGCGCGGACGCACCACGTTTATGATCGCGCACCGCCTGTCCACCGTCCGCGACGCCGACGCCATCATGGTCCTCGAACACGGCCGCATCATCGAGCGCGGCACGCACGAAGAGTTGCTCGCCCAGCACGGCGAGTACTGGCAGCTGGCGCATGGCTTAAAAGAGTTGGATTAACCCGTTCGAGCACGATGCTTTGACCCCTCCGTGCCCCTCACCTCGCCTCAAACCATCACAACATTCGACGTTTTTTGCCAAAATCGGGAAAAGCATCGAATGTTGTGATGGTTTTTCTGCCGCTCGACCGGGTGGAATCGCTTTCTTGCGCACGAAGGTGTGCGGACCCGTGGGCAGGGGAATAAGGTTGGTTATCCGACTCCATTGGAGGGCTCATGGACCTGCCGATCGTCCTGTCCCATAAGACTGCCTGGCTGTACCACAACGTGGCGCGCCCGTCCGAGCCGCCCTCGCGAGCAAGCAGCCTATACGATGAGGACTCGCTTGCTAACGATGCGGAGCCGACCGCGAGCCTGCCCAAATTGGGACTCGATGCCAAAGGGCTGAGGGCTTCAACGGCAGCTGGGATCGTTACCGACTATCTGGTTTCGCTTGGTATTCCGCGAGAAGAGCTCGATCATATCGACACGCTCGTCAACTTCGATTTTGAGCGCTCGACGCCGGCTGGATTTAGATGCCACGTGTTTGGGGCGCCGGTGCCTCCAGGCCATCTTATCGAGGTGGCAGAGGGCCTTCTAGTGGTTGATGAGGTCATGTGCTTTGTCCAAGCGGGTTCGTGGATGAGCGAGCCCGAGCAGCTGGAATATGGCTACGAAATCTGTGCCCGATACCATTTGAATCATCTGTCGACAGGCGATTACATCGAGATGGGGCAGAGGTATACCGTTGCCGACTTGATTGCTTATTGCAATGAGAACCGATCTCGCCAGGGGGCTATACGCGCGGCCGCCGCGCTCAAGCGCGTGCACGATGGCGCGCGGTCGCCCATGGAGACGGCCACCGCAATCATGGTCGTAGCAAAACGTTCCCAGGGTGGGCTGGGATACGCCAAGATCGAGCTCAACCATCGGGTCGATGTTCCCAACGAATTCAAGTATCTCGCAAAGGCCGGGTATTTCGAGATCGACGTATATGCGCCTGCGAGCGGTACGGGGATTGAATACAACGGTTCGGACCATCTTGATAAACAGCGCAGCGCGTCGGATGCGGAGCGTATGACCGTGCTGAGCGCGCTGGGCTTTAGGATGATCGTCCTCACCGGGACTCAGTTTGCCCATCAACTGCAATTGCATCGGGCAATGAATGCCATCGCGCTCGCTATGGGCCTTAAGTGCGACCGAAGCGAAGCGTTCCAGAAACGTCAGAACGACCTACGAGAATTCGTGATTCGGCACTGGGACGGCGGCCTTTAGGGACGTTCCGGTCCTTCTGCGGGGTGCCGTGGGCAGGCAAAGCATCACAACATTCGACGTTTTTTGCCAAAAACGGAAAAAGCATCGATTGTTGTGATGGTCTGTGTGTTGAGGATGGGCTCGGAAGGTCCGTTTTGTTCGAGGCGACCTGTCCTGTCGTACGGGTGTCGGCATGATTCTCTCGTGGGGTATTATGTTTTCCGAAGAATAAAACGCCGCGTGAGGGGAGGGCTGCGTGGGCGGGCACGTGCAACATGACGGTTTTGGCCGCGACATTAATTACCTGCGCATTGCCGTTACCGACAAGTGCAATTTCCGCTGCATTTACTGCATGCCAGCCGATGGCGTGGCGCCCCGTGCGCACGACGAGCTGCTCAGCGCCGAGGAAATCGCCCGCTTTGTGCGCCTGGTGGCGGGGGAGGGCATTCGCCGCGTGCGCCTGACGGGTGGTGAGCCGCTGGTCAGCCGCCGTATTATTCCGCTCATTCGCGACATCCGCGCGATTCCGCAGATCGAGGACATTTCGCTCACCACCAATGGCGCCCTGCTGCCCAAGCTGGCGCCGCAGCTCAAAGACGCCGGTCTTAACCGCGTCAACATCTCGCTCGACACGCTCGACCCTACGCTGTTTGGAAAGATCACGCGTCTGGGCCGGCTCGAACAGACCATGGCTGGCATCGACGCGGCGCTGGCTTGGGGCTTTGAGCCCGTTAAGGTCAACTGCGTTGTTGTGCGCCGGCTCAACCAGGATGTGGCAGCCCTCGCGCGGCTTACGCTTGACCGCCCCATCCACCTGCGCTTTATCGAATACATGCCCATCGGCGACGAACACACGAGCTCGCATTGTTCCGTAGACCCTTACGCGCCCGCGCTCAATCCCGAGCTGTGGGACGCGAGTGATACCGTGCCGAGTGACGAGCTGCGGGCGCGCATCAATGCCGGGGTCGCCGCGACGGGGCTGGGCGAGCTTGAACCGCTCGACATCAACGACGCTCCTGCCGGCGCGGGCCCCGCGCGCTATTGGCGCTTTCCGGGCGCGGCGGGAACGGTCGGCTTTATCAGCGCCATGTCCAATCATTTTTGCGCGAGCTGCAACCGTCTGCGCCTGACGGCCGACGGTAACGTGCGTCCGTGCCTGTTCAGCGATGCCGAGTATTCGGTGCGCGAGGCGCTGCGCCGTGGTGATGACATGCAGGTGCTTTCGATTTGGCGCGATGCCGTGGCCCACAAACCGCAGGAACACGCGATAATTGAGGGCACGCAACGATTTATGTCTCAAATCGGAGGATGATCATATGGCCAAGAGCAGGTACGCCGATGCCACCAAGGCCGCTCGCAGGGCCGCGATGTCTGCCCACAAAGTCACGGCTGCGGCCAGCGATGCCGTTGCAGGCGCGCAGCCGACTGCCAGCGCTGCCACTGAGCCCGCCCGCGACGCCCGTCGCGACGAGCTGACGCACGTGGACGCCAAGGGCGAGGTACGCATGGTCGACGTGTCCGACAAGGCCGAGACGCATCGCATCGCCATCGCCGAGGGCGCCATCCTTATGCATCCCGAGACGCAGGCCATGGTGCTGCAGGACCGCGCCAAAAAAGGTGACGTGCTCGCTTGCGCGCGCGTGGCGGGCATCATGGCCATCAAACGCACGAGCGACATCATTCCCATGTGCCATCCGTTGCTCATTACCAAGAGTAAGTGCGATATCGAGCCCATCGCTTCGGCGGGAACGCCTGCCGAGGATGTGCCCGAGGGCTGGGCACCGGCGCGCGCGGACGGGCAGGTTGGCTTTCACGTACTGGTTACGGTCGGCGTGACGGGCAAGACGGGTATCGAGATGGAGGCTCTGACCGGCGCGAGTGCCGCGTGTCTGACCATCTACGACATGTGCAAGGCCGTCGATCGCGGCATGGAGATCGTCGACGTGCGCCTGCTGCACAAGGAGGGCGGCCGCTCGGGCGTGTGGAATCGTGCCGAGCGCCAGGCCGCTGCCGTTGAGGCCGTGGCCGCTGACGGTGCCACGCTTGCAAGCGCGCCCGTCGCCGTCGCGCCCGCAGCTCCGGCACCGGTCGTCCCTGCGATCGCGTTTATCGGCTACCAAAACTCGGGCAAGACCACGCTCGTCGAGAAGGTTATCGCCGAGCTCACCCGCCGCGGTCTGCGCGTGGGTTCGCTCAAGCATCATGGGCATCACGGCTTTGATATCGATGTGCCCGCTAAGGACACCTGGCGCCATCACCAGGCCGGCTCCAAGCACGTGGGCCTTATCTGCGCCACGCGCTGGGCGGAGTACGCCGACACGCGCGAGGAGGACGAGATGCCCGCGCGTGAGCTGCTGTCGCGTTACAGCGATGTCGACGTGGTGATCATCGAGGGCTACAAGACCGAGGGCTTCGACAATATCGTCGTCGCGCGCTCCGGTGTCGACCGTCTGCGCGGCAAGAGCTCGCTCGACCTGGTCGACGGTCACACGCTGGCCCTTGCCTGCAACGAGGCCCTGGCGCGTCAGGCCTTCGACGCCGGCTTTGCGACCCGAGTCATCAACATCAACGACGCCCGAGCCATCTGCGACCTGATCCAAGACCATCTGGCCTAAAACCTGCAAATAAAGACAGGTTAATTTGGCAGGTTTTATCTGGGCAAACGTCACTTCCACCACAAAGGGGCCAGGCACCTTTGTGGTGGTTTTTGCTTTAGTAGATGTGTGGGACATGCCTTACAATCTACCAAGTAGTTCATGATGGGCGAAAAACGGAGAGAAGGGGCTTGATGCGTCCTTAATGCTTCATGCTGATAGATTGATTTGACAGACGGTGGCGAATGCCCGCCGTCCGCATTCGTATGAAACAAGGAGTCTCCATGCTCGCCTCTCTTTTCTCAAAGCCTCAATCATCGCTGTCCGTGCAGGCCAAGCGCCTGGTGGCGATGCGCTTTCTCATCTACACCGGTTATCAGACCAGCTACTTTATCGGCGTCATCGGAACGCTCACCTATGCAGACGATGCCTCGGTCGTGGCGACATCGCTGGCCGTCCTTTTTATGAACGTTTTCGTGATCCTGGGGTCCTTTGCAGGCGGCGCGGCGCTTGACGCCTGGGGCCCGCGCCGTCATTTCTTGCTGAGCATCGTGGGCACGCTGGCAACCGGCGCGGCGATCCTCGTTTTTGGCAGCGCGACCGGCATCGTCCTACTCGGCGCGGTGCTCCTGGGCTTCGTGATGGGGTTTGCCCAGCCCATCGCCACATCCTATCCAGCCTACCTCGCCGACGATCCTGTCGAGCTCAAAGACATCAACTCCGCCATCGCCATGTTTTCAAACGTGAGTATCATCGTTGGTCCCACGCTGGGCGGCTTTGTCGCGGCGGCTGCGTCGTCGCGCGCGGTGTTCGTGCTCATGATGCTCTTTACCGCATTGGCGCTCATTGCCGGTTGGGGCTTTAGGCCGCAGACCAGCCATGTCGCCGGGGATGCGGATGCCGATTCGGCAGAGGAAGGGGAACGTGCGGGACAAAGCCCCGACCCCAACATATCTTCCCGCATCACCTTCGCGACCAGCATCAAGACGGTCTTTACCAACAGCGTCCTCGCCCTGCTGTTCTGCATCATCTTCCTCTCGAACTTTGGCTACGGTGCCTTCGACCCGCTGGAGTCGTTCTTCTACCGCGATGTTCTGCATGTCGGTGTCGAATGGATGGGCTGGCTCTCGTCGGCCAGCGGTGTGGGCGCGGTGCTGGGCGCCGTGGTCGCGCTCCGCTTGCCACCGCGTTTCGTCAGCCTCAAAACGCTGCTCGTGGCACTCATGTCCGTGGGCGTGGGAAGTCTGATTTATGTGGGGACACCGTACGTGGGCGTGGCCCTTATCGGCCAGATTGTCCTGGGCGTGGCCTGGGGCGTTGTCAACCCGCTTCATAACACCATTGTGCAAACGACGGCTCCGCTCGAGCAGCTCGGCCGCGTCAACTCGGTCATGGGCTTTGGCAACATGTTCGCCGGCGTGGCCCCGCTGGCGATTGCCCCCTGGCTGGCGGCGACATTTGGCGTGCAGCAGACGCTCGTAGGGGCGGGCACGGTCGTGACGGCGGTTCCCGCGGCGCTGCTGCTGTTTGGACGCCGGCATTTGGATCGTGCCGCAAAGCAGTAAAAACCATCACAACATTCGATGAAAATCGTGATTTTGCCGAAAAACGTCGAATGTTGTGATGGTTTGCGCTCCGGGCCGGGACACCCTTCGGGTCCGGCCACCACAAAGGGGCCAGACGCCTTTGTGGTGATCGGGTCCCAACGGCCTGTGCCTTGGTATACCATGTACGCCGTTCGCGAATACACCCAACACCGCCGCACAACCCAGAAAGGCCCCCATGGACACCACCTTCAGCCACATCAAAGCCGTTTTCTGCGATATCGACGGCACGCTGCTCACGAGCCAGCACACGGTGTCCCCGCGCACCGTGGCGGCGATCCGCGCCCTGCGTGAGCGCGGCGTGCTCTTTGGCCTGTGCACCGGGCGCGACGCCCACGCGACCGAGGCCATGTACGAGCTCTGGGGCATCGAAGGCCTGGTAAACGTGATGGTGGGCTGCGGTGGCGCCGAGGTCATCGACCGCGCGCACGACATCAACGAGCTGAGCTACCCGCTGCCGGGCGAGACCATCGCGCGCATCTGCAAGCACATGGCGGACCTTCCGGCAACACCCGTCTGCCCCCGAGACGGCGTGTTCTACGTGCCCGAGAGCAACGCGTGCGTCGAGCATCTGTCGCGCGTCGACGGCGTGCCCTACCAGGTGGTCGATTTTGCCGAGTTCTTGCGCGAGCCGCAGCCCAAGGTGATGTTTACCATGGCGCCCGAGGTGATGCCGCGGGTGATTGAGCGGGCGTCGACATTTGCCGATGACACCGTTAAAGCGGCGGCTCTGCAAACCACGCAGCGGCTCTACGAGTTCATGGATCCGCGCGTGTCCAAGACGCGCGGCCTTGTGCGCGTGGCGGAGCTCAACGACATGGAGCTCCAGGACATCTGCGTGTTTGGCGATGCGGACAACGACACCTGCATGGTGGCTGACGCCGGCGTGGGCGTGGCCATGGCAAACGGCAGCGACGCCACCCGTGCCGCCGCCGATTTTGTAACCGCCAGCAACGACAAAGACGGCATCGCGATCTTTATCGAGGAACATCTGCTATAGCGCCGGGGGAGAACCACCGCAAAGGGGACAGGCTCCTTTGCGGTGGCCTCAGGCGATTTGGGCGAATTGATGCCTAAAATCTGTGCGAAAATTCAAATATTGTTGTCTGAACATCATGCTTCCAACTGCCGATGGGTTAAAGATATTCCCATCAACTTGGTAGTCTATTCCTCCCGGTTAATGATCTACCGTTCACGGTCGATTTTCGACCGTTCACAGGACGCATGCTCTTGAGCAAAATGTTGTGCAAATAAACAAAATGCTTTTAAAAAAATGATAACTAGCTTAATTACCAGTAGAAATAGATATTTCATAGCGAATAAACGAAGGTAAATCCGAGCAAGTGTCAAGAGAATTGAGAATTCGCTACAAAACTATCGATATTTTTGCTTAGATGTTCAAACAATCGTTACAATATGTACTACAAGCGTGCGCAATTACAGATTGCGCAAATACGTTTGATAGTGAAAGAGCAAGATCGCGGTCTCTTGGGGAGGAGACATCGATGAAAGCGAATTCAGAAAAAACTAAGCAGAGTAAAAAAGCGACGCGCCGTGTACTGGCAGGCGTTTTGTGCGGAGCCTCCGTGTTGAGCCTGGTACTGTCGCTCGTCATGCCTCCGATCTCGCAGGCCATTGCCAACGATGCCCAGACGGTTCCTGCCGAGGAAACTGTGATGGGGGGGGGTTCCTCAAGTGAGTCTACTGGTGTAGACAACACTACCAACGGGGATACCGAAAACCAGAATAGCGACGAGGTCGACGGCGGCGAGGCCGACTCTTCAAATGGTGTTGAGCAGGGTCAGTCTGAGGATCAGCCTGAGGGCGAGTTGCAGGTCGAAGACGGCGAGTCGTCGGATGACGGCGCCGTTATGGCAGCTGCGGAAGGTGGGCAAACCGAAGCGGCGCCCGTCGAGATAAATAGCGCTGACGATTTGAAAAACAAGTTGGAGAATGCAAGCGGTGTCGCTAGCTTCAAGCTTATGAATGATGTCGATACCGGCGGGACAATCCAGCTTGGCAAGGACGGCAGCAAGATCACGCTGGATCTAAACGGTCACAAAATTAAACACGAGAGCTCGAGCCAGCCCCTGTTCAACATTACGGGGGGCGCGACGTTAACCGTCATGGATAGTCAGCAAGCTGAAGTGGATGATCCAACGGGCGACAAATATGTATGCTCCGACAACACATTTAGCAAAAATGGCAACCTTGCCTCTGTGGCCCCTGATGAGACTTCTAATATTCCTACAAATCTCACCTACTATGTAACCGGATCGTCCGTAAATCCAGATGGCATTAGCACTACCGAGGCTCTTTATAAACATGAAGCTACCATCGGCGGCGCCATCGTGGCGTGCAATAGTAACGACAAATTGAAGCTCATCAATCTTTATGGCACTAATGGTAAGGGCGGTACGTTCAATCTTGAAAGTGGCGTGCTGACGCAAGGACAGGGCTGTAAAGTTGCCAACTTGGTCTACGCCGAGAACGGTTCTACCGTCAATATGAGCGGTGGCTACGTTTGCGGTGCCTCTACGGGAACCTCGGGCACCGGCGCTGGCATTATGGTGTCTAATGAAAAGGGTGCTGCTTCGACCCTTAATCTAACCGGTGGCGTTATCGCAGGTAACTACGCTCCCAATGGCGGCGGCGTGTACGCTAAGGGCTCAATGGTCAACGTGGATGGCAGCATTATCTCCGGCAACGGTACGTTTGGTAGCCAGTCTGGCTACGGCGCAGGTATCTGTGCGTTCGAATCAACCGTTAACGTTACGAGCGGCTACATCACCAATAACAAGTATCAGTTCTACCAAGATACCGATTCGACTAATTGGGTGCACAAGGGCGGCGGTTGCCACGGTGGTGGTGGTATTGCTGCTTTTAATGGCGGTAGCCTGAAGATTAACGGTGGCTACATCACCGGTAACTATTCTGCCGAGGCCGGTGGCGGTATTTATGCTGGCGCTTGGAAGCAGGCTCTTTCCACGTTTACGTTCTCTGGTGGAACCATCGCCAGCAATGTGGCGCAAAACTCAGAGGGTGGCGGTATCCGCATTGCTGCGCCTACCGTTGGTGTGTTTGAAGTTGCGAATGGTTCACACGCTTATATCACCAACAATACGACCAATACCACTAATGACTGGGGCGGTGGCGGCGTGTTCGTCCAGGGCGGCAACAGTGATGAAAACGTTAATTCAGCGACTCTTAAGATTTACAACGCGCTGATTACTAACAATTCGGCCGAGGGCTATGGCGGTGGCTTCGCTGCCTGCCCGACCGGCAAAACGGCTATTACCGATACCAATGGTATTGCGATTTTCGGAAACCGCGATGAAAACGGCGCCCACCTATCGGGTGGTACTAATGGTAAGAATGAAGATCAGCCCACAACCGTTAAGGGCGGCGAAATCACTGATACCTTCAAGCAAAACGGCCATAAGGATCTATTCCTGATTCGCAAGTCAGATAATAGCGACTACATCGCTGCCGTAACTGGTCAGATGCTTGGTGGCGGCGCTGCCAACTGGAGGGGCACGATCGACGGTCAGCCGCCTACGACCATCGGCAAGTACGAGGGCGCCCAGGCTAAGTACATGATTGGCCTCGATGCAGATCCTTCCGATGGTGATCAAGGGCTTGCCCGTGATAATGCCACGCTCTTCATCACGGGCAACAAATCCAACATCCACGGCGGCGGCATCATGACCAACGGCGACGTTGTCGCTGGTTCCACCATGCAGGTGAGCGTGTACCCCAAGATGAAGCTCAATGGCACTAAGGCGCTAATGGGTCGTGCGCTTAAAGACGGAGAGTTCAAGTTCCAGCTGCTCAAACAGGGTACAAACAAGCAGGATCCCTCGTTTGCCGATCACAAGCTGCGACTCAATGGCTGCACAAAAGTTGGCAATGGGGTCACGAATGATGGCGGCGGCAACTTTGCCTTTAATCTGGGCGAGGTCTATTCCGATGACTCGATCGTCTACTACCTCGTTGAGGACCCCGGTGACAATCCCGTTTCTGGCGTGACTTGCGACGAGACTATCTACAAGATAGATCCTAAGGTCGTAAAGGATGAAAAAAAGTCGCATAAGGTGCTTGATATCGAGTACACGTACTATACGGTCAGTAGTGTGGCAATCACCACAATCGCCGCTAATGGTACTACGTCTGTTGCTACGGTTTATCCAATACCCGAAGGTGACGTTGCAAACGTCGCGCTAACAAGCTCAAAGACTTTCACCAACACATACACGCCGTACGACTCCAAGGGTTCCTGGACTCCGGCGGCTACGAAGGTTGTCAAGGGTGGCGAGATGAAGAAGTTTACGCTTCAGCTCGCGACCGACAAGGAGTTCACGAGCATCGTCAACGATAAGTCGACCAAGGCTGACGGCTCCAAGTCCCAGACCTTGGACTTCGACGAGATTGAGTACAAACTCAATCAACTCGAAAAGCTCGAATCTGACCCTACCGGTCGTGGTGCAAGCAAGACCTTCACCTATTACGTCCGTGAACAGCGGCCGACGACGCCGTTCACGAACTACGAGTATGACCAGTCGGTCTATCAAATTACGGTCAAGGCGGCTGATAACTCTAAAGGCAAGATAGACATCTCTGCAACCTACAAGCAGATTCAAGATCGTAATGGTAATCTGGTGACCGACGACACTGAGCATACGTTCACCGACTCCACCCCCACCTTCACCAACACCTACTCCACCACTCTGCCTCTTTCCGGTATGTCGGGCGTCACTCTGACGTACCTTGCCGGCGCGGCGGTGCTTTGCGCTGCTGCAGCCTGGATGCACGTTCGTCGCAAGGCGAATGCGAAGGGAGGCGAGCGTCGTGAATAAGAAAGTTTGCTCCTTCCCGATCTTGTTTGCGCTGCTTGCCCTCCTGATCGGCACCTGCGCGGTTGTGTTCCCCGCTTCCGCGCAGGCCGCGCCGACCTCGACCGGTTCCATCACGGTGAGCGGCACCGTGGCGAGCAGCTACGATGCCTACCAGATCTTTAGCGCCAACGTCGTCGACGGCGACAGCGACGCTAAGATCGCCACCGACCTCGCCTGGGTAAGCGACGCCGTGCGCGACGCCGCGCTGCCTGTGCTGCACAGCGCCGGCATGCCCAATTCCCAGACCACCGCGCAGGAAGCTGCCGAGTGGCTCAACACCGATTCCCACCTTACGAGCGCGCTGAGCGCACAGCTCGCTCGTTCCCTCCAGAGCTCTGGTGCCGAGTCTGTGGCCCTTAACGCGGGCACGGCGGCCGAGCTGTCCTGCGGCTACTGGCTCATCGTCGCCGACGACGACGCCATCGCCCAGAACGAGGCCGGCACCGCGCCGATCATGGCCCTGGTGGGCGGCAGCGCCGTCACCGTCAAGCCCAAGGCGGCGACCCCCAAGGTCGCCAAGCACGTGCTGGAGGACTGCGCCGCCGCATGGCAGAAGGCCGCCGACGCCACGGTCACCGACGACCTGTACTGGCGCCTCTCTGCCACGGTCCCGGCGGGTCTTACCGCCTACGACACCTATACGGTGCGGTTCGTCGACACCATGAGCGCGGGGCTCGACCCCTCCAAGGTCGCCGCGAGCATGCGCGTGTACGTGGCGGCGGGCGCGGACGGCGACTTCGACGCCGTCTCGGCCGGCAAGGACGGGCGCGTCGGCACCGAGCCCGCGAAGGGCTGGACCGACATCACGACCCAGTGCGCCACCAAGGTAGCGGCCGACGGCAAGACCTTCACCGTGCGCACCGGCGACCTCATCGCCGCGCTCGGCGGGGCCGACGCCTTTACCGCGGGCGCCCGCGTGGTCGCCGTGTACAATGCGCCGCTCAACAGCGCATGCAACCA
Organism: Collinsella sp.; assembly: GCA_018376265.1. Lineage (GTDB taxonomy): Bacteria > Actinomycetota > Coriobacteriia > Coriobacteriales > Coriobacteriaceae > Collinsella. The sequence goes on along the minus strand of JAHABQ010000014.1, from coordinate 4,329 downwards.
CGGCATCGCGAAGGGCAACCCCAACGAGGTCTACCTGCGCTACCCGCGCTCTCCCTTTGCCGATCAGTCCGGCGACGCCGGCTTTACCCGCACGCCGAGCGACGATGCGTGCGCCTACACCTGGGATCTCGCACTTACCAAGCGTGGCAGCGACGGCGACAAGCCGCTTGCCGGGGCGGTCCTGAGCATTGCCGACGACCGCGGTCGCACACTGGCGGCCGACGGCACGTGGGATGCAGAGGGCAAGGCCACCGTTACCACGGGTGAGGACGGCCGCGTGACCGTCTCGGGCGTGGACTCGGGCAAGCTGGAGGTCCGCGAGCTCAAGGCGCCCAAGGGCTACACCGCCTTTGAGGGCACGCGTTCCGTGACGGTCAAGGCCGAGGGCCTGGACGTCGACCAGGTGGCCGCCGCCAAGCCCAAGCTCACCATCACGGCCGAGTCGCCCCTGCGCGCCGACAGCGCGGACGGGTCGACGGGCAGCCTGGAGGCGTCGATCATCAACACGCCCACCGGCACACCCCCTAGCATTACCACCGGAGGCTTTATGCCCTTGACTGGTGATATGGCAATGTACGCCGTGGTCGCCGCAGCGGTCGCCGGAGCTGCACTGATCGTGGTCGCGCTCCTGATCAAGCGGGGAGGTGGCAGCCATAAAGAGTAGCTGGCAGCCCCACCGAGAGCGGGGCGAGACGTAGCGAAACAGATGCTAAGACACAGACAGATGATGACCGATCGAATGAGAACCAACCGGAAAACGGAGGAAAAGAAGATGAGCATGAACAAGAACATCGCACGCCTGGCAGTAACCGCCGGCCTCACAGCGGCGTTGAGCTTCGGCGGCGTCATGGCCCCGGTGACCATGGCGTTTGCTGATGATCCGGTGACGGCTCCGGCAAATGGCATCATCATCGAGCAGAGCGAGAACAACAAGGGCACCGCTAAGACGCGTTTCGTTCCGTACCAAATCTTCAAGGCAAAAGTTCACGACGGCGAAAATGGTAAAGTCACATCTGATGTTGATTGGGCTGATACCATAACGCAAACCACCAAGGACCAGATTATTGCTGATATCCGTAGCGATGCTAGTAATGGTAAGAAGCTTTCCGAAACTCCTTCTGCTCAGGACGTTGCTGATTGGTTGGGCACCTATGTGTCCGAAAGCGGCAGGGAACTCGTTGTTAAGAACGGAGACTTGCTTAATAAAATAGCCGCCATTGTAAAGAAAAATGAGCAGCCGTCAGGTACGGCGTTCAATGCTGGTGATTCTTTTACGCCTGAGAGCGCTGGCTACTATCTCTTCCTGACAGATGATAACTCCATCGGTACGAATAAAGACTATTCCAACAAGAAACAGACGGGCACCTCGCCGATTTTCGCCGTCGTAGGTGGTACTGGAGTAACCGTGACCGAGAAGACTGGCATTCCCACGGTTACGAAGAAGGTCAAGAATGACAAGCTCCACAGCGACTGGGCTGACAAGGGCGACTCCCAGATGGATCAGCCCGTGTACTACCAGCTGACCGGTACTGTGGCTGCGAACATCGATACGTTCAACACCTACTACTATGAGTTCCACGACGAGCTCTCCGCGGGTCTGACCGCGGATGAGAATTCTATTACCGTTAAGATTGATGACGAAACCGTGACGGCGGTCAACAACTACACCGCGAGTGTCACGAATACTACGGACGAGTCCGGGGCTGTAACTGGGCAGGTGCTGACTGTTTCCTTTACGGATCTTAAGGCTGCTGCTCGGTCCGTGGGCAAGACGCTTACCAAGGATTCCCATGTCGTCGTCACCTACACCGCCAAGCTTGACCACGAGAAGGCGAAGAATGTCGTGGTTGGCGGCGAGGGTAATCCCAACAGCGTCAAGCTCATCTACTTCAACAATCCCATGAGCAACGGCAAGGGCGAGTCCGTGCCCGATACCGTCCGTGACTACACTTACGCGCTCAAGCTCGTTAAGGAGGACTCTGCTAACGAGGCCACCAAGCTCGAGGGCGTAAAGTTCACCATCCAGGCCACGGGTGCCGACGAGGGCGCTGGCACTCAGTATGTCCAGGAGAACGGTTCCCTCGGCAAAGATCCCTGGAATTTCACGACCGATGAAAACGGCGAGATTAATATCAAGGGCCTTGATGCTGGTACCTACACGGTCAAGGAGACCGACACCCTTGGAGGCTACAACACGCTGGGCGCCTTCACCTTCACCATTAAAGCCGATGGCCTTAATCAAGACGAGGGAAATAATACCCTGACGGTTACTGCGTCCAAGGAAGGCCCCGAACTTGTCGTTGCTCCGACCTTTGATCAGGGCACCGTCACCCTCACCGTCAAGAACAAGAAGGGCTCCAACCTCCCGCTCACCGGTCTTAACGGCGTGACCTTCACTTGGATCGCTGGTGGCGCGGTGCTGTGCATCGGCGTGGCTCACCTCATCCGCAGCCGTAAGCAGGCTGAGGAGTCCGAGCAGGAGTAACGCTCACTCACCCATCCCTTTGGCAGGTGGGATGTGATGGCCATGAGACTTGCGGACACTTTTCTCGTCCATCGACGTTCTTGCTTTGCCATTCTCTTTTCGGGGCAGACTCCGCACTGGAGTCTGCCCCGTTCTTTTTGGGATAACGCAGCCAGGCTCCATTGCCCGATGTATCAAGCGTATGAATATCGAACAGATGTTTGCAAATATTGCGTTTACCAGCTGTAAGTGCGAGTGCTCGCAGTAAAATACCCTTGCGACGCATCCCGTGCGCGGGCGGCCGACGACTCGATCGGAGGTCCCCAAATGCTGAAATTCCTTAACGCGCTCGCCGCCCTCGCGACGGTGGGCACGTTCGTCATCGCGTTTCTTGACTCGTATGAAGTTCGGTTTAAGGTCCGTAGGCGCACGCGCGGTGCGGACGGTGGACGGCATTTGCGTCGAAAGCGCAAATAAGAATGCCCGGGGGTCGGATCCCGGGCATTTAACAAAAGCTGAAAACTAGGCCGCCCGCGCTCTCGTACACTTACGCGGGGTGCGTCGTTTTCTATTGACATTGTATCCCGAATTGCTCAGCCGATTCGGGACATTTTGAAAACTCAAATGCGGGCCCATACTCGCACTGCGCAATGCTGCTAGGCTGCGTTGTCCGGCGTGGAAGCTCGCTAATCGGCTATTATTTGTTTAGACAACTTGAGTTGTAGAGGAGTGACCGGCGATGGTGCAGGGCGCCAAACATATGAAGAGCAATAACGCCGCGGCCAACGGTGGCTCAAGCCCTCAGCCCAAACCTCAACCAAAGTCCAAACGCCGTCGCAAGCGACTGCCGCGCTGGGCCGATCGGCTCATCACCATCGTTATCATCCTTATTGGCGTGGGCCTTATGACCTGGCCGTGGATCTTGGACCGGCTCGAGGCCTCGGGCGTGTTCAATCAGATCAGCACGGTGTCCAGCACCGTGGACGCGCTGTCTGCCGAAGAGCGCGAGCGCATTCTGCTTCAGGCGCGCTCCTTTAACGAGCAGCTGGCGGGCGAGGCCACCGAGCTTCCCGCCGACCAGATCGAGCCCTATGCCCAGCAGCTCATCTTTGACCGCGACCCCATGATGAGCTGGGTCGAGATCCCCTCCATCGACGTGAGCATGCCCATCTACCACGGCACGAGCGAGGAAGTCCTCATGGCGGGCGTCGGCCACCTGGAGGGCACGAGCCTGCCGGTTGGCGGCACCTCGACGCATTGCGTGCTCACCGCGCACTCGGGCATGCGCAACCTGAGCATGTTCGACGACATTCACTCGCTGGAGCCCGGCGACCTGGTGCTGCTGCACACCATGAACAAGACGCTCGCCTACAAGATGGTGGACTCCGAGGTGGTGCTGCCCGAGGAGATGGAGTCGCTGACCATCGAGCCCGGCGCCGACAAGGTGACGCTCGTCACCTGCACGCCCTACGGCGTGAACGACCATCGCCTGCTGGTGCATTGCGTGCGCACCAAGTACAACAAGAAGGACGTCGACAAGCAAAAGTCGCTGGCCGGCCGCCACTGGGGCAAGCGCGAGTTTGCCGTGCTTATTGTAGTCGTGGCCATTGTGCTGTTGCTGCTGGACATCGTGATCCACGCGGTCCGCAAGCGCCGCAAGGCCAAGGCCTCGGCATAAGACATTCTTCAGAACCACCACAAAGAGAACCACCACAAAGGGGACAGGCACCTTTGTGGTGGTCGGGACTTCTAAACCATCACAACATTGGTAGCGCGCAGAGATGTGGTGTAAGAGGCGGGGCATGCCCCGCCTCTTCTCTTTCTTGAAAGGGAGGGGACACCGCCTAGAATTCGTCGTTGGAGTA
>JAHABQ010000001.1:0-153786 GCA_018376265.1 Collinsella sp. | reverse complement strand
CGGGATATCCGTGATGCCGGAGCTGCTCAGGGCGCGGCAATATGCGAGCGCTGCGTCATTGGTCTCTCGGTCTCCCACGATGGACCCGGATTGGAAGCCTTCGCCCATGAGCGCGTAGTAGCTCTCGGCAGAATCGAGAAAGGCGGCGTCGGTTTGAGCGGCGAGGGCGGCGTTCGCGTATCTTGCAAGCTCCGCGTCATTTTGCTGCTCTAGAGATAGGTCTGTGCCGCTGGCCTGGGGCGCGCGCGTATTGAATGCGTCGACAAAGCTCTGCATGCCCTGTTTCATAAAGAAGGGGCCGTAGATGGGTGAATTGAACGCAATGGGGATGGAGAAGGCTGCAGCGAGAACGAGCGTACAAATCCATGCGGCCCTGTCTCTTAGGATTAGTTTGAGAAGAAGTCGACAGTACATTTAGAAGCACCTACATTTCTCAAGTCATCGTTAGATTAATAATGACAGACCGAATGAAGATGCGTGCGATGGGGGCGAGGCGAATGGCTGGGCGGTATCGATACGCGGGTTCAACGGCATCATATTGACCACATAGATTTTTAACTTGCATTTCTACCCGCCCTTTTCGTAGAGTCGCCGATACGTGCTTAGCGCACCCTCGGCGCGTCCGGCAGGCTTTGCGAAATGGGATCCAGGAGACTTCGGCGCAGCATCATCTTGCGGAATGCTTCTAATGAGCCTCCCATCCTTCAAAAACAGAATCTCATCGCACAGCCTATCGACCGAATCCAAGATGTGGGATGACATGATGATGCACGTACCAGAATCGGCCAGCTTCCTGAGAATCCCGGAATGCAAGTCCACCCTGCTGGGATCGAGCGCGTTCATGGGTTCATCCAACAGGAGGTACCGCGCACCCGTCGCATACGCAATCGCCAAGGTAAGCTGCTGCTTCATACCCTGGCTCAGAGCGCGGATCCTCATCTTCGCGAACTCGCCTATCTGCGTTTGCTCCACCACCTCCTCGATATCACGAGCATGCGGCCACATATCGCAAACCATCTTGAGGTGATCTTCCGCACGCAATCCGGGATACAGCAGCGTTCCCTCACCAGGTGCATAGAAGATCATAGAACGGACCTCTCTCGCACCCGTACCCTGCACCTCATCCAGAACGATGCTCCCGTCCACGCGAGGACCCGGCAAACCTGCCATCGCACGCAGCAACGTCGTCTTTCCATGCCCGTTCGGAGCGACGAGACCGTAGACCGTACCCGGGGCAAACTCAGCGTTCACCGAATCTACGAGCACCTTCTTTCCATAAGAGATCGTCAGCGTTTGAAGGTCAATCATCGAGATCATCCCCTTTCGATCTTCGGAACACCCAGGCGCACCAACAACGGAGATACGGCGCCCAAGACCACCAGCAGAGCGCCCGATGCGCCGACGACCTCTCCAAAAGGCATCGCGTTCGTCCCTCGCCCAAGGAACCCAATCGTCCCCACCTGGGAAGCGGGATCAAACGAGGCGAATGGAGCCAGCAGCGCGGCGCCCATGCCCGCGCTTTCAACATGAGCGCTCAACGAACCCAACACCAAGAGAACCGCGCAAACCACTCCGGTGACAACGGGGCTGCGGCTAATCGCTGCTGTCAACGCAGCGACGACGGAAATCACGCCGTATGCCATGACCAGCAACGGAACGCTACGCAACACCGCCTCCCCCACCATGGACGTTGTCGAAGCCCCCGCTCGAATGAGAGCGACGGGATACTCCGATCCACCCGCACCGTTCTTAATCGCGGACACAACTGCAGCGGGAACCATCGACACCAAAAGCAGCGTCAAGCCAAGCAGGAGAGACAACGCAACAGCCGTCAGAAAACGCACATGCGCTGTTGCGGGGACTTGGAAAACCAGAAGGGAACGGCACTGCAGGTGGGTACACGCAAGCGATGTGACAACCACGGGCAACAGCCAAAACAAGGAAGGAAGCGCTGCCTGGAAATACGAAAGGAGGATTAATGGGGGCATCTTCGTACTTAACTCGTAAACCTTGGGGTCCGGCAAGCTCGCGATCGACTCGAGCAGAAGGGCGCGCGCCTCCGCACGAGAAGGAGTCTCCGGCTCGATTCCGATCGATTGCAGGAGGGTCGCATCTGCCGCGCCCAGTTCGCCTCGAGCGCGCTCGTACGTCGCAAGGCTTCGAAACCCCTCCGCAGGCGTAGGCGCGTACACAAAACCCGAAAGAGCATCTCGCATGTCTTCCAGGGCCGTTTTGCCCTCGACATCCATATTCGCAGCGTCCTGCTCTAGATACCGATCTATTGAACGGAGCTCCCCATCCCTATACCGAACAGCGGAAACGTCATCAGCGTCAGGAAACACCTCGACCAGAGCCGGGGCCAGCATCGTCGTCGACATTGCAATCGCGCATACGGCGAGGGCAGGAGAATGCAGGAGCAGTTTCCCCATCGTTCTTACGTATGCAACGGCGGAGGCACAAGCGCTCGAACGAGTTGCCGCTCTCGATGCGGTGAAGGAACCTCTCTCAAGACAAATCGGGGGCATCGGGCGCGCGCAGCCGCTCTTTCCAGCAACGCAAAGCAGGCTAATTGCCAGCACCTCGATCCCGATTGCGCATACGAGGGTAATCGCGCCACGCTCGAAGCAAAGTCCGGGCAGATTCACTATCTGCGTTGTCGGGTACGGGCTATAGGCGCCGACGGTCAACTCGGTGTTCGCATACGAAAGGGGATTCAACAGGGCGAACTCACGTAAAGCGATGGATCTTCCGTAATACCCGGGAACCATCGTCACCCCCATCAGGGCACATACGAACACGATTCCAAGCGTAGGGTTATTGGCAATCTTCACGGCAAGGTGAACGACAAGCGAGATGAACGCTGCCACCAAGAATTGCAAGATGGCCGCCTGCGCGAACACCAGCCAAGCCGGTTTGATAACCGGAGTCGCATATTGAATGTAGCCTATCGGATAGAACAGCGAGCCCGGGCCATTCTTCACAAGCGCGGCGATTATCCCTGGAAGATTGATGGCAAAGACGGCAAGCATCGCAAAAACACTCGCCCATACGCTCGATGCAACAAGCCTGTCCAGCTCACCCATCGGTGCCTGGATGATGAGCTTTTCGCGTTTGTTAAGACGCGCGGCAAGGAACGAGACGGCAACGGCCGTTGCGGCCCATAGCAAGTACTCCTTCGATCCGTCATAAAAGGAGTACGCTCCATCCGATACCTGCAGAAACGGAAGCAGAGGAGAGAGCGGCGCCAAGACAAGACGCCCCGCGGCAAGAGGGTACAGAAGCGCGGGCATGCTTGATGAAGAGGTATAGACGCCCTCCTCCCCCGCATTCACAAGCGCATCCGCATAGGATGCTGACAATTCCTGCTCAACACGGGTTATTCCCGACTCGAGGTATTCAACCCGTCCGTCGATGCCAGCCGCGCTCCTGAAGACGGGCAAAGTACAAAGAACCATCAACGCAACAACGACAACACAGAGCGACCTGGAGGAGAGGAGCGACCTAAAGATTGCCTTCGAGATCTTGAGCATATTCATCGCCAACCTTAACCTCATCCAGTCGGAACAGAGGGGCCGAACAAAATGCTCGGCCCTTCCTCGCATCTAGTAGGTGCTATAGACAAATTGCCATTTATCAGTTGTGCCAAGAACACCACAGGAGCACATTGCAGCGAGGCGGGATTCCCTATGATGCGCGGATCGGCGATAGCCATTTCGGTAGGAGATCGTCTTGTAAGAGATGTTGAACATCGAGATGCTGTGCCCGCTTACGCCGCGAGGACAGCTGTAGCTCCAGTAGGTATCGACGACGTCGTCCGTATACCCGAGGGGCTCAACGAGGGCACACTGGCTGCTCTCCTGGGAAGGAGGCATCGGGGTATCCGCAAAAGCGGGGGCTCCCGGCAGCAACAGACAAAGAGCGAGGCCGAGGAAAACCAAGAGCTTACACGACTTAACAGTACTGAACATAATCCTCTCCAATCTAGAGGGGTTTCGGTTGCAGCATGCTGTGATTACTTGCCGGCAAAGTCAATTTAACATAAACTGTTAAAAAGTAACCTGAGTTTTTTAAATTCTTCGGAGGTTATTATGAGTTCCGACAATCGCACTCCCCGGCTTCATTCCTTCCGCATCGCATGTGCGATAGCCTCTGCGACCCTTTGCGCCACCGCCATCGCACAAGTGGCGTTCTCCTTAAAGCCAGCAATCGAAGTGCTCGACAACCCTGTAATTGCAGACTCCCCCGCGTATCCAGCCCTTGCGATCTCGACATTGGTCCCTGCCGTCATCGGTATCGCTACGACCATCCTCAGCGCCGTTCTCGTGTGGACAATCAAGAGCGGAGACCCCTTCAAAAAAGGGTCTGCGACATGCTTGAAGGTGCTCGGCATTCTCTTCGTTGTTCAAGCTGCCACCAGCCTCTACGCCGGCTCACTCAAAACCTCCGTTTCGATGTTTGGCGGCGAGGGGGCCGTCGGCGCCCAAGAGATCGCTTCATCATTCGATTGGACCTCTCTGGTTCTCGGCATCGTCCTGTTCATGCTTTCCCAGCTCTTCTTGTACGCCCGAGAGCTGTACCTCGACTCCGACGAGATTGCGTAAGGAAACGCCATGCCCGTAATTGTTCGCCTCGACAAGATCATGGCCGAGCGAAAGATTTCCTCGAACGAACTTGCCGAAAGGATTGGAACCACGCCCGTGAACCTGTCCCGTATTAAAAAAGGGCATATTCGCGGCATTCGCTTCAACACACTCGAGCAGCTATGCCTCGCCCTTCGTTGCCAACCCGGAGACCTTCTCGAAGTCATGAGCGAAGAGGATGCCCGAAAGGAGTTCGGACTCGATTGGTCCGCCGAGGATTAGAGGGCGGTCGTACTCGCCCTGCACACGGGGATGCGAATCGGCGAGGTCTGCGGCCTTCGGTGGTGCGATGTGGATTTCGAGACGGGCCTGATCTCGATCAGACACTCGGTGGCGTACGCGAAGGGAATGGGTTCGTTCATCAAGGACACCAAGACCCATGACGCCAGGGGTATCCCCATCGACCCGGTCGGCCTACTCCCCTTCCTGAAGGAGACCCACGAGATCGACTGCGGAAAGCTGCGCTTGCGCGGCCTTACCGGGGCGGTCGAGATCGGGGACTGCTACATCCTGTCGGAGCCGGGCGCGACCTTCGCGACGACAAGCTATATCCGCAGGGCGTTCAAGACGTTCTCGGAGACCAACGGCCTCATGGGCACCAACGACGAGCTGATCACGTTCCACGGCCTTCGCCACACGTTCGCAACGCAGTGGATCCGCCAAGGCGGCGATATCAAGGCGCTCCAATCGATCCTCGGCCACAAGGACGCCATGGCGACGCTCAACGTCTACGCCGACATCGAGCCCATCTCCAAAATCCATAACATGCTGCGCGCCACGCCGTGCCTTTGGCGCGGGCACCTCGGGCCGAGGGTCGATCCGGGTCCCATGTTCCAACAGAGGATCCAGGAGTCCATCGAGACGCTCCAGGCGTTCGGCTACGGCATCACCGAGCCGGACGACCGAAATATCGCCATACGCGACGTGAAGACGAACAGTTGGCTCTAGCTCACCGAGTACGCGGCAGTGCTGGGCCCATCCCAACTGAGGTCACGGTGGTCCGATAGGGGCGCCGCCCGCGGCATGCGCCGCGGAGCGGTATCCCCTACCGAAGGGCGGGGATGCCCTCCGCTTCCAGTTCGGAATCAGCCGTCGGAGGCGTTCGGCTGACTGCGGGAACGGCCTGTCCGCTCAATGTGTTCGGCTGAGATCGGAAATCAACCCAACACGAGCCGGACACGCGCCAGACGGCTCTTCCCCGTACGGCCTTCCCCCTTACGCTCATGTTGCAGGCATGTAACGCCGCAGCGAGCGCGCCTTTTTTGCGCCAGACAGGTACAATGATGAACACTGTACCGTAGCGGAGCGCCCCGCGCGCGCCGCAATCACGCGAAAGGGTTTCCCATGGCCGAGATCTCGTCCTCCCGTATCGTCATCACCGTCCTTGGCAAGAACCGCCCCGGCATCGTCGCCGGCGTCACCCGTGTCCTAGGCGAGGCCAACGTCGACATCCGCGACATCACGCAGTCCATTATCGAGGACATCTTCACCATGACCATGCTGGCCGATACCGCCGAGTCCAAGCTCGACTTCGCCGAGCTGCAGAAGGCGCTGGCCGAGGCCGGCGAGCTTTCGGGCGTCAACGTGTCCATCCAGCGCGAGGACGTCTTTAACTTTATGTATCGCCTGTAGCGAACAGGCCGCTCGGGGCAGCTTGACGTCATATCGTCCAAGCGCGCGGCCCCAAAGCGAACCGGAGAGGAGCGCGCATGGCCTACGACGCCAAGAAAATCTACTATCGCTTCGACGACCACCTGAGCCGCCTGGTTCTGGATTACGAGGCGAGCCGTCAGATTTCGCCCGAAAGCGAAAACCTCTACCACGGCCTGCCGACCGCCCCATACGACGAGGGCCTGTTCGTAGAGCACAACGTCAAGCGCGGCCTGCGCAATGCCGACGGCTCGGGCGTGGTCGCGGGCCTTACCCGCATCTCGGACGTGCACGGCTACAACAAGGTCGACGGCAAAGTCGTGCCCGACCAGGGCAAGCTTACGCTGCGCGGCTATAGCATCGAGGACCTGGTCAACAACGCCCAGGCCGAGGATCGCTATGGCTACGAAGAGGTCGCCTACCTGCTCATCACGGGCTCTCTGCCCACCAAGGAAGAGCTTGACGGTTTTTGCGAACGTCTGGGCGCTTTTAGGCACCTGAGCGACGAGTACGTCCGCGAGTTCCCCATGACCACGGTGTCGTCGAGCATCATGAATGTGCTTCAGCGCGCCGTGCTGCTGCTCTACGCCTTCGACGCCGAGCCCGACGCCATTACACCCGAGCACGAAATCGACGTCGCCATCTCCATGCTCGCCCGTCTCCCCCGTATCGCCGCCTTCGCGCATATGGCCTCGGTCGCCAAGCGCCGCGGCTCCGAGGTTCATGTACCGCACCCCACACCCGGCCTCTCCACCGCCGAGACCATCCTGCAGGTGTTGCGCGGCGGCATGGCATTCACCCGCGACGAAGCCATGCTGCTCGACGTGATGCTCATGCTGCATGCCGAGCACGGCGGCGGCAACAACTCCACGTTCGCCTGCCGTGTGCTGTCCTCCTCGGCCACCGACCCGTATTCCGCCTACGCCGCGGCTATCGGCTCGCTCAAGGGCCCGCGCCACGGCGGCGCCAATGCCAAGGTCGTGTCTATGCACGAGGACATCCGCGCGCATGTCTCCAACTGGGAGGACGAGGACGAGGTCACGGCCTACCTGGGCAAGATCCTCGACAAGCAGGCCTTCGACGGCACGGGCCTCATCTACGGCATGGGCCACGCCGTCTATACGCTCAGCGACCCGCGCGCCGAGGTCTGCCGCCGTTACGCGCGCTCACTGGCAGCCAAGAAGGACTTGGGCGAAGAGTTCGCACTCATCGAGCGTATCGAGCGCCTGGCACCCCAGGTCATGCGCGACCACGGCATGACCAAGCCCATCTGCGCCAACATCGACCTGTACACGGGCTTTATCTACAAGATGCTCGGCGTGCCCGAGACGCTCCTTACGCCGCTATTCGCCGTCGCCCGCATGGCCGGCTGGTCGGCGCACCGCATGGAAGAGCTCTTCTGCGCGCACCGTATCATCCGCCCCGCCTATCGTCCGGTGATCGAGCCGCTGGAGTACAAGCCGCTCGCCGACCGCTAGGACGCGGACCGTTATAGAACTCGAGCGTGGCCAGGGACCCAAGCCCTCGGCCACGCTTTTTATGCCAGTAGAAAGGATTACAGCGAATGATTGTGTTTTCCGATATGGATGGAACGCTGCTGACGAGTGATAAGCAGATGAGCGACGCCACCTGGGCAATGCTCGACGAACTCGCTCGACGTGGGATTGAGTTTGTGCCCTGCACGGGGCGTCCGCTGTCGGGCATCTTTGAGCCCATCCTCGCCCACCCCGCCGTACACTACGCGGTCTGTGCCAACGGCGCCAGCGTCTGGCAGCTCGACGAGGATACGCCCACCGACGCCTCGCGCGCCACGTGCATCTTGAGCCGTCCGCTCGACCGTGGCATTGCCCACCGCATCCATCGCATTGCCGCCGGCCACGATGTGACCTTCGATATCTTCGCGGATGGGCAGTGCTTCCTCCCCCGCTCGCTATACGGGCGTCTGGATGAGTTCTGTGGCGGCGACCCCCACATCGCGGCTTCGCTCAAGCGCACACGAACACCGATCGACATGGATATCGACAGCAAGATCGACGAGGTCGAGACGCTCGAACGCATCGCCATGTACTGGCACGACCCGGCCGATCGCGACGCCATCGCAGCAGAGCTCGACACGCTCGGAGGCATTGAGGTCACGCGTTCGTACGCCATGAATATCGAGGTCATGGGTGAGGGCGCCACCAAGGGGACGGCCCTCACGTGGTTATGCGAGCACCTGGGCGAGCGTCTCGCCGACGCCTGGGCGTTCGGCGACAACATCAACGACATCCCCATGCTACAGGCAGCGGGCCACGGCATGGCCATGATCAACGCCGAGTCCGAAGACCGCGAGGCCGCCGACGCCATCACCGAATACGACAACGACCACGACGGCGTCGCCCGCACCATCATGGCCGCCCTCGCTTAGTCGTTGGGTAGTCATTGGGGACGTTCTTAAACGACTAGTCGTTGGGGACAGTCTTCGCGAAAAAGCTGCAAGGACTGTCCCCCACTGCCGGCAGAAAAGGAACGTCCCCATCTGCCGGATTAAGCGAGACTCTCCAGCACGCGACGGAGCTCCTGCTGGACGGCGTGGTCGCGATTACAACCCACCACGCGATCGGCCACCGCTTTGAGCGCGGGACGCGCGTTTTCCATCGCGCAGCCCGTGCCGACAAAGCGAATGATCTCGTAGTCGTTCATCGAGTCGCCAAACGCCATGACCTCGTCGCGTTCGACGCCATAGTGCTCCATGAGCTGCTCGATTCCCGAGGCTTTCGACACACCGGGCTGCATGGCATCGATCCATGCGTTTCCAGAAGGCGCAAAGGTAAAGAGCTGGCCAAGCTCGCGCTGCAGTACGTAGGCACTGTCCATAACGGCACAGTCATCGCAAAAGATACTCGCCTTGATGATATTTACGCTGGGATCGGGCAGCTCCCAAATGCGCTCGGCATTGGGAAGGTCCTTATCGACCTCGCGCACGAACTTGCACTCGTCATCGAGCAGGAAGGACTTGGTTCGGTCAAAGAGCGCAAGATGCAGATTGGGAAACGTCGCGACAGCCTGGGCGAGCCTTCGAATCGCCAGGTGTGAATACACCTCACGGTCTACCATTTTGCCGTCGGCGAAGACCTGGGCGCCGTTGGCGGCGACAAAGTCCATCTTGTCGCGAACGGGCGCAAAGAACTCGCACAGGCGATCGTAGCGACGACCTGACGATGCGGCGAAATGCACGCCATGCTCGTGTAGCGCCAGAATCAGTTCGTAGGTCTCGGGAGGCACCTGGCCGTTTTCGTCAAGCAACGTGCCGTCCATATCGGATGCAATCAGTTTAAACATAGAAAAGCTCCCTTCGGGCTTGTTGGAATCGGACGTATATCCGATTCCAACGTACCCAAAGGGAGCTCAGATAAGACTCCGCGGGCGCAAACGCTACAAGGACCTAGCAAATAGCTCACGCGCACCAGAGGCCCCACGGTCGCGACGTCAGGCAGCCCGCCAAAGAGTGTCCCCGACGATTAGTCGTTTAAGAACGTCCCCGATGACTAGTCGGCATAGGTGAAGGTTGTAACGTCGAACATGCCCTCGGGGCGGATGCGGAGCGTCGGGATGACCGGCAGGGGCAGGAAGATGATGCCCATGATGGGGTCGAGCGGCGGCTCAATACCCATGGCGCGCGCCTTGACCATAAAGTCGTCGTGCTGCGCAGCAACGTCCTCGGCCGCGCCTTCGCTCATAAGGCCACCGAGCGCCAGCGGAATACGCGCCACGACCTTGCCGTTGCGCACCAGCACGTGGCCGCCCTGGCCCACGGCCTCGACGGCAGCCATCATATCAGCCGCGCTGTCGCCCACCACGCACACGTTGTGCGAGTCGTGGCCGATCGTCGAGGCGATGGCACCGCCCGTGATGGTAAAGCCGCGCACCCAGCCGCGACCGATATGCTTGCCGACCAGGCCCAGGCCAGCGGGGCCGTCGCCATCGGCGCCCTCGGCCTGCAGCGACACGCCGCGGCCGTGGCGCTCGATCAGCATAATGCGGCGCAGGCCCTCGGCACTCTCGGGGCGAGCCATACCCGTGATGGCCTTACCCGGCACCACGTCGATCACGGCCTCGCCCGGCTTAAAGGCATAGTCGAACACGTCGAGCGATAGCTTCGGCAGTTTAACGGAAGCGCGCAGCTCATCGGCAAGGGCCGCAACCTCGGCCATCTCGGGTGCAATCTCGCCCACAAAGGTGCCGTCCTGCGCCACCAGAGCACCGGAGGCATATACGCGATGCGGAGCCGTGGCAAACGTCAGGTCGTTGAGTACCAGCAGGTCGGCACGCTTGCCCGGGGCGATGGCGCCACGCAGTTCGTGCGGGTCGCGGCAACCGTGGTCCAGGCCAAACGCCTCGGCCGTGGACAGGGACGCCATAGAGATGGCAACCACGGGGTCGATACCGGCCTCGACAGCCACGCGGCAGGCATTGTCAATCATACCGGTCGAAAGCGCGTCGGAGGGAGCGCGGTCGTCGGTCGCAAAGCAGCAGCGGCGGGCACGGGCAGGATTCTCCAGCAGCATCGGAGACAGGTTGGTCAGGTCATGGCTGCACGTGCCTTCGCGCAGCATCACGTACATACCGCGAGACAGCTTGTCGAGCGCCTCCTCGGGAATCGTCGACTCGTGGTCGGCGATAATACCTGCTGCGGCATAGGCGTTGAGGTCCTTACCAGCAACGAGCGGCGCGTGGCCGTCAACCTGCTTGGACGGCGTCTGGTTGGCAGCATCGATGCGAGCACAGGTCTCGGGGTCGGCCATAAAGACGCCCGGCAGGTTCATCATTTCGCCCAGACCAAAGACATCGCCTGGATGCTCGGCAAAAAACGCCTGCATATCGGCAGCCGAAATAACGGCACCGGCCTGCTCGTCGGGCAGCGCGGGCACGCACGAAGGCATCATGTACTTGATGGAGATGGGTGCGCGGCGGCCGTCCTCGATCATAAAGCGCAAGCCGTCGAGACCGGCAACATTGGCAATCTCGTGGCTGTCGGCAATGGCGGTGGTAGTACCGCGCGTCGCGGCCATGCGAGCATACTCGGCGGGACGGATGTTCGAAGACTCGATATGCAGATGCCCGTCAATAAAACCGGGAGCGAGATAGCGACCCTGGCAGTCGATGACCTCAGTTGCCTCGTAGGTGCCAGCGGCATCGTCGCGACCATCGTAGAGCACGCCGACGATCACACCGTCCTTGACGGCAACGCTACCGGGCGCCACACGCTGGCCATACACGTCGACGATCTGCGCATTGGTAAACAGCGTGTCGACGGGCACGCGCCCCTCGGCAGCATCGATCACAGACCTCATGACCTCAACGGACATACATACTCCTTTAACCGTAGAAAAAAGCTGCGGAGCGGACAGACCTTCACCGCAGCAAACCAATAGCCATTGTATGCCCAAAAGGAAGCCCCGCTAACACCCCTTCCGCTTAACGGCACCGCCAAATGATCCCTCCGTCCCCAAGGGATCGTCGTAACCAAAAAAGGCCGCAGTCGGGAATCCCGGCTGCGGCCTTGTTGCACTTGTGAGGTCAACTCGCTCGTTAGATCAGCTTGAAGCCCTTGCGCTTGCCTACGGAGAGGGTGTCGCCCAGCTTGAGGGCGCTGGGATCGATGTTATAGCTCTTGGGAGCCACGGCCTTGCCGTTGATCTTGACGCCGCCGCCGTCGATATCGCGACGAGCCTGGCCGGCGCTCGCCGAAAGACCCAGGTCCTTGAGCAAGCCGGCGAGGTAGATCTGGCCCTCGTCGTTAACGGTCAGCTCGACATGCTTCTCGGGGAAGTCGGCGAGCTGGCCCTCCTTGAACACGCGGTCGAACTCGGCCTGAGCCTCGTCGCCGGCACCGACGCCGTGGTAGGTGTCGCACAGGTCGCGGCCCAGAGCGCGCTTGAGCTCGTAGGGGTCGGCAGAACCATCGGCCAGGGCAGCGTCGATCTTGTCGACCTCGGCCGGGGTGAGCGAGCTCGCCAGGCGGTAGTACTTGCCGATCATCTCGTCGGGGATGGACATGGTCTTGCCGAACATGTCCTTGGGCGCGTCGGTCAGGCCGATGTAGTTACCGTAGGACTTGGACATCTTACGAACGCCATCGGTGCCCTCGAGCAGCGGCATGGTGAGCGCGATCTGGGGCTCCATGCCCATCTTCTCCATGAGCTCACGGCCGGCGAGCAGGTTGAAAAGCTGGTCGGTGCCGCCCATCTCCACGTCAGCCTTAATCATGACCGAATCGTATGCCTGCATCACGGGATACAGGAACTCGTGCAGGGCGATCGGCGTCTGGGACTGGTAGCGCTTGGTAAAGTCATCGCGCTCAAGAATGCGGGCAACGGTGAACTTGGAGCACACCTGCAGCAGGCCGGCCAGATCCATCGAAAGGATCCAATCGCCGTTGTGCACGATGGTGGTCTTCTCGGGGTCCAGGATCTTCATGGCCTGGCTCACGTAGGTCTCGGCGTTGGCCTCGATCTGCTCCTGCGAAAGCTGCGGACGCGTGGAGTTCTTGCCCGAGGGGTCACCAATCAACGCGGTACCGTTGCCGATGATGAGGGTGACGTTGTGGCCCAGGTCCTGGAACTGGCGCATCTTGCGCAGCGGCACGGCATGGCCCAGGTGCAGGTCGGGGCTGGTGGGGTCGACGCCGAGCTTGATGTTGAGGGGCTCGCCCTTCTCAAGCTTCTTGCGAAGGTCGGCCTCGGGAACGATCTGCGCGGCGCCCGAGGTGATGATACGCATTTGCTCGTCAACAGACAGCATTGGGTATCCTCCTTTTGCTATAGCACCCTCGCCGAAAACGGCGGTGCTGGAAGTCCATAAACTCTCTTATGATAACAAACTGACGCGACGCGGCACCTACGACAGGAAAATCCTCGTCCTGCCGCATGCGTCAATGGCAACTGGCAGACGTGTACCGTCACGCTCAACCAGATAGCGCACCTGCCGACGACGCAAGCAGTCGCGGCAACGGACCTGTCCCGTCGCATCGGTGGCGCAGACGCCCTCGGCGGTCAGCAGGCAGTGCTCGCACACCATAAGCTCGGGACGGTCGGCGTCGACCGGACCAAAGACGCCGGGTTCAGCAGCCAGTTCGGCAATACGCTCCGCATCATTGCCGAGCAACTCGGCCGGCAAGTACACCCGCCCCGCACCGAGTCCGCGCAGCCAGGTAAGCGTGGCCCGATTCGCGCAGAACACCGGCGCCGCCACGTCAAATGTCACGCCCAGCTCGCGAGCGATCACCACCTGTCCCAGGTTGCGGCAGACGACGCACCCGGCACGCTGCATCAGTGAGCGGGTCCGGTCAGCGTCACCCGTGCGGCACACTTCGTCAAGCACCACAACGGCGTCGGACAAATCGAGTTCTCCGCGCGGGTCGGCATCCATCAGCTGCCAAGCAAAAACCATGCGAGCGGGAACCGCGCACTCCACCAACTCCGTCGACGCACCACCATCCACCGCAACGCCCTCAAAGGGCAGCACCTCAACGGCACGCGCAACGGGCGCAATCGCATCCGCCTCGGCCCGCATGCGCTCCAACACCGCCGCCGTCTGATCCAACACGCCGGCGCTGCGAATCAGGTATACCTCGCAGCCCGCGTCCACCTTACGCTTGCAATGCACGACGACGCGCTTCCCCGCTGCGGCATCCACCGGGCAGGGCACCTGCGGCCAGCGCTTGGGCACATCGGGACGCGTGTCGACACCCGGATAGAACCGAATCTCGAGCGTGTCACCCGCCGCCACAGCGGCGTCGAGCTCAACGGTCACCTCTTCGTGGCCCACAGCGACCAAGCGCCCCACGCGCACGCCCTGGTTAATTGCGCGCTCAAAGCTCATCAGCCCGGCACCCGAACGCCCTCGCAGGTACGCATCGGTAAACCCACGGTTAAACGACCTTCCCAGCTCGCGCTCAAGCTCTTCCACGGCACCGGAGTCCCACGCGCCGTCGCGCAGCATATCGAGCGCCCGGCGCCACACCCGTACCACGTTGAATACGTAATCGGGGTTCTTCATGCGCCCCTCGATCTTGAGCGACGCCACGCCGGCATCTACAAGCTCAGGCAGATGTGCAATACCCAGATAGTCGCGCGGGCACAGCAGGCGATCTCCCTCGACGGCAACAACGCTCTGTCCCGCCTCGTCCACTAGGTCGTACGCCAGACGGCACGGCTGCGTGCAGTCGCCGCGCATCGCCGAGCGCCCACGCCGCAGGGCCGAGAACTCGCACGCCCCCGAATAGCCGATGCAAATCGCACCGTGGCAGAATACCTCGATGGGCACGCCCGTGGCACATAGCGCCGCAATCTCGTCGACCGTCAGCTCGCGTGCCGTCGTCACGCGCTCGACCCCCAGCTCATCGGCGGCAAGCCGCACGGCGCCTTCGCTATGAGCGCCCGCCTGCGTGGACAGGTGAATCTCGACCCCGGGAATCGCCGCGCGCAGCGCGCAGGCCAACCCGGCATCGGCGACAATCAGAGCATCGGCGCCCAACTCCAGTGCATGAGCTCCCAGTGCCACCGCGTCGGACAACTCATCGTCAAACACGAACACGTTGAGCGTCACGTACACGCGCACGCCATGGGCATGCGCCACGGCGCAGCCGCGCGCAAACTCGTCATCCGTAAAGCCATGCGCGCTCACGCGGGCGTTAAAGCCGCCCAACCCCGCATAGATGGCATCGGCACCCGCGGCGATGGCCGCAAGCATCTGGTCGAGCCCGCCCGCCGGCGCCAGCAGCTCGGGCAGCGCCACACCGGCAGCATCCAATCCAGTCTCGTATTGTCCGCTCGGCCCCATCGCCCGAATCGCCATCGGCAAACTCCTTACCAAGGTATGCATTCACTCTGAAAAATGCCGTCTTCCAGCATACACGAGGCCTCGCGCGCCCCGTTTGGTTTATCGTGTAATAACTTATGTCCATCCTGCCCCGACGGCACATCCGCCGTCCGGCACGACATACCTGGAGGTCAATATATGGGTCCTCGCCAACGACAGGGACGCAGCCGTTCAAAGACGCATGCCCTGCCCATAATCCTGCTCTCGTTTTTGGGCTTTTTGCTTATCGCGGGCGTGGCGTTTGGCATCGGCATGGTCGGCAACGTCAACCGCTGGCTGTCCGATCTGCCCGACTACACCGACGCCAACGCGTATCTGGTGAGCGAGCCCACCGAGATCGTCGACTGCAACGGCAACAAGATCGCAAGCTTCTACACGCAAAACCGCAAGTCCATCACCAAGGACGAGGTCTCCCCCTACGTGCTGCAGGGCACCGTTGACGTCGAGGACGAGCGCTTCTACGAGCACGGCGGTATCGACCTGTGGGGTATCGCGCGTGCTGCGGTGGCAACCCTCGGCGGCGGGCACGAAGGCGCCTCGACTATCACCCAGCAGCTGGTGCGCAACACCATCCTGCAGGAGGAGCAGTTCGACTCGACCATCGAGCGTAAGGTGCGCGAGGCCTACATCGCCGTAAAGATGGAGGACATGTACTCCAAAGACGAGATCCTCATGATGTACCTCAACACCATCTATTACGGCCACGGCGCCTACGGTATCGAGGCCGCCGCCGAGACCTACCTATCCAAGAGCGCCGCCGACCTCACCCTGAGCGAAGCCGCGCTGCTCATCGGCCTTCCCAACTCGCCTTCGCAGTACGACCCCACGGTCAATCCCGACCTGGCACTGTCTCGCCGCAACAAGGTCCTCGACAACATGCTGCGCCTGGGCCACATCACCCAGGAGGAGCACGATGCCGCACAGGCCGAGCCCATCACCCTCAACGTGACCGAGATTTCGGGCAGCGGCGTCGACGTATACTCGCAGCCCTACTTTGTCGCCTATGTTAAGCAGCTGCTGGAGCAGGAGTTCTCGACCGACGTGCTCTTTAAGGGCGGCCTGACCGTCAAGACCACCATCGACCCCACGATGCAGCAGGTGGCAGAGAATGCCGTCCGCGAGCAGCTCGACACGCTCTCACTCGACGGCCTGGACATGGGCATGGTCGTCGTCGACCCCAAGACCGGCTACATCAAGTGCATGGTGGGCGGCTACGACTACAACGCCGACGAGAACCACGTAAACCATGCCACGGCCAAGCGTCCCGTCGGCTCCACCTTCAAGGCCTTTACACTGGCAACTGCCATCCAAAACGGCATGAACCCCAACGTCACCCTCAACTGCAACTCGCCGCTCAAGGCCAAGGGCACCACGACCGAGGTCCAAAACTACGCCAACCATAGCTATGGCAACATCACGCTTAAGCAGGCGACGGCATACTCCTCCAACACCGGCTACATCCAGGTGGCGGAAGCCGTCGGCAACAGCAAGATCATCTCGCTCGTCAAAAAGCTCGGCATCGATCCCGCCAAGGACAACATCGAGGACGTTCCCGTCATGACGCTCGGCACCGGCTCGATCTCGCCGCTCGAGATGGCCGCCGCCTACGCGACGTTTGCCAACGGCGGCTACTATCGCCAGCCGATCGCCATCACCGAGATTGACTCTCGTACCGGTTCGGTGCTGTACCAGCACACCGACAATCCCTCACAGGTGCTTACCGAGGGCGAGGCCGCCGCGGTCACCGATGTTCTGTCCGGCGTCATGCAGGGCGGCGGTACGGGTGCTGCCGGTGCCCTGAGCGTCAACCAGCCCTATGCCGGCAAGACGGGCACCACCGACAACACCACCAACCTGTGGTTCTGCGGCTATACCCCGCAGCTGGCGTGCGCTCTGTGGACCGGCTATTCCGCGGGCGAGATCCCTATCCAAAAATACGGCACAGACCTGCTGGGCGACAGCACCAACCTGCCTGTCTTTAAGCGGTTTATGAACACCGTTCTGACCGGTACCGAGCGCGAGGAGTTTGCGACCGGAACGGCGCCCACCTACAAGAACAACAGCGTCTGGAAGTTCTACGGCACCAACAACACCAAGAAGACGGAGAACGACGACAAGGACGAGAACGAGGACGAAGAGGAAACCACAACGACGACAACGACGACCACGACCACCGAGACCACAGGCGGCGACACCACCGGCGGCACCGGTACGACCGGTGGCTCGACGGGCGGCTCCACTGGTGGTTCGACCGGCGGCGATGGCGGCACGCCTACGCCTACGCCTACACCCACTCCCGACCCCTCGCCCACGCCTGACGATACGGTTGGCTAGAAATTCATCCGGCCATTAGCAACAAGGCCCCCGAGCAGCTTATTAAAGTGCTCGGGGGCCTTTTAGTTTAAAGCGACCTGGTGGACGGCCTTTATACCGGCAAACAATATAGGGGGTACCGACCAACGTCGATACCCCCTTACAAGCCACCATGTCACGCACACAGTGCCGAGCGCACGACCCGCACGCCTACTTGCGAGAATTGCTCAGCTTATTGATCAGCGCCTCGAGACGCTCGCCGTCCTCGGCCGTCTGGGCAATAACCAAAATCGTATCGTTGCCGGCAAGCGAGCCAAGCACATCGGGCAACTCTGCCGCATCAACGGCGGCGGCGATGCCGGAAGCCGTACCAGGCTGAGCCTTGATCATAACCAGATTATCGGTGCGCAGAACGCCCGTTACGAGCTCGGAAACCATACGCTGCAGGTGCAGGTCCTCTGCCAGAACATAGATACCCTCGGGGAGCTTACGCAGCCCCATATCGGCAATATCGCGAGAGACAGTCGCCTGCGTGCAATCAAAGCCCATAGCGCGGAGCTCATCGACCAGCACGCGCTGCGTGCGGACGTCCTTATTGCGCACAATATCTCTAATGGCATCCTGGCGCCCATTGCGTTTTTTAGCCATACAAACCCTCTCTCCAAAAGATGGCGGAGACAATCAATCAGTGACTGAATAGTTTAACGCTATTTGAAGGCTTTTGTGTATAAGAACGCATTTCGAAACAATTCTATGCAAATTTGTTTCGAAATGAGCCGTTTAGGCGGTTTTTGCGCCCGTCCGGTTAAGAAAAGCTGCCAGATGCGTACACATCACGCAGCGCGCGGGCTTGGCGCTGGCGATCGGCCCAAACAACAAACCGAGTCCCCGATGGTTATCCTTGAGCGCGGCGACCATCTGACGGGTTCGAGGCGCATCGAGCATATCACGCATGCGGGCGGAACGCTCGATTGACGACACCCCATGCGGGCTCAGACACAAATTCTCGATGCAGGCGACCAGTCCGGCAAAGTAGAACTTTTGGCTTGCCAGCTTGAGCCGACCACCGCTGTCTGCTTCCGAGAGTGAGTCCGCAAGCTCGTCGAGCGCTCGAGTGTCATCGGATACCTTGGCATACATGGTGGGATCAAAGGCATCTGTAAGTTTAGGTGCCGCCGTGTGGAAACAAGCATCGCCGCAGCCGGACACGCATCGTGTCTGCGAAAGCGCGCATGCCATAAACCCAACTGTGCGAAACACCTTGTCGCACAAAAGGCATGCCTCAAACAGCGAGCGGCTGTACATCACACCAGAGGTCTGAACGACTAGGCCGCCTAAAATCAACTGAGGCAGCCCGGCCACCATCGAAGATTTGCTATCAATGGAAATATGAGCAGCATCCAAGACGCGCGAATGGCGCTCTCGATGTGCATCATAGCGGTCGAGCGACACCGTGGGGAGCACTATGTCTGCCGTAGAATCGCACGCGATATTGACCATCTTGGAAAGGGACTGCGGAGCAAACCACTCATCGGCGTTCATAGCGATGATTTGAGAGCCGCGCGAGGCAGCAAAACCGGCACGAAGACAAGCGCCGCGCTTCGCGTCCTCGACGTCAATCAAATCAATATGAATGTCCCTGTCGGCAGCAACTTGAAGCGAATGGCGCACACCGGGCGCAGCATCGCGACAGACAACGACAATCTGCAAATCGTAGAGGTCTTGGTTCTGGATACTCTCGAGCGCACGCATCGCATAGCTGGGCGAACCTTCTACCACAAGGATCACCGAAAGTCGCGGATGCGAGCCACGTCGAACCAAGTTATCCGTCCTCTCGACAGCAGTGAATCAAACTGTCGTTCATGGTACACCCCGGCAATAAAAGCAATGAGACACCGGTTGTATTGCACGCCAAGAACAGATGTTGCACACGCGCAGCCCACAGATGACAGGTGCCGACGCACGACGCGCCGAGCCCTCCCCTAGTCGAGCACGACAAGCTCGGCGGGATCGTAATCCACGCCCATAAACGTAAGGCCGCAGGCAGGAGCCGTGGGGCCCGCAGCGGTACGGTCGCAAGCATCGATGACCTCGCGTATCCACTCGGGTTCACGGCGATGCATGCCAATCGCGACAAGCGTGCCAACGATCGTACGGACCATCGAATGCAGAAACGCATTGCCCTCGATGGTAAACGTCAGGATGTCCTCGCCAAACGCAACCTCATGGCCAAACTCGGCGCGCATTACGCAGCGGTGCGTAGGTTTGCCCACGGCAGAAGCAACCTTGCAAAAGCTTTTAAAGTCCTGCTCGCCCAGCAGCGCGGGGCAGGCAGC
Organism: Collinsella sp.; assembly: GCA_018376265.1. Lineage (GTDB taxonomy): Bacteria > Actinomycetota > Coriobacteriia > Coriobacteriales > Coriobacteriaceae > Collinsella. The sequence goes on along the minus strand of JAHABQ010000001.1, from coordinate 133,985 downwards.
AGACATAGCCTCAACATCCAAGGGATAGCGATGCCACCACACCGCACCGCGGGACAGCACGGGGCGCGCATCTCGATCGGCAATACGGTACGTATACGTACGGGAACGCGCGTCAAAACGTGCAGAAAAGCCTTTACGGGCCTTGTAGACCTCGTTGATGGCGATATCTTTGGGCAGGAGGGCATCCATAGCCCTCAGCCACCTACGGCGCGTCAAAGCCAACTCAGCGTCCGTTACGGGCACGCTGATAAACTGTGCCACCGCATGCACGCCGGCATCGGTACGTCCCGCACACGTCAGGTCGATCGGACGGCGCAGGAGCGTCTCAATAGCTCGACGTAGCTCACCCGCAACCGTCGTCTCTCCCGGCTGCTCGGCAAATCCGCTATACGACGAGCCATCATAGGCCACGCGAAATACGAGCGTGGCGTCAAGCTCGGAAATCGAATTGAAATCAGACGGCGCAGTCATGGGCGCTCCCAACAAACAAGCAACGGTATCGCGACAAAAAAAGAGGGGTACGCGAACGTACCCCTCGAATATAGCCTATGCAGACGGATTGTCTACTCAGCGGTCTCCTCAGCAGAAGCCTCCTCGGCAGCCTCGACCTTCTTGGGAGCAGCGGCCTTCTTGGGGGCCGGAGCAGCCTTCTTAGCCTTAGGCGTGCAAGGCTCGGTGACGAGCTCCATGATAACGATGGGAGCGTTGTCGCCCTTGCGGTTACCGAGCTTCATGATGCGGGTGTAACCGCCGTTGCGGTCCTGCCACATGCCCTGAGCAGCCTTGTCGAAGATCTCGGCAACGAGCTGCTTATCGCCGAGCTTGGCGATAGCCAGACGACGAGAGTGCAGGTCGCCCTTCTTGGCCCAGGTGATGATCGGATCGACGACCGAACGCAGCGCCTTAGCGCGGGTCTCGGTGGTCTTGATGCGGTCGTTCTCGAAGAGGGCCTTAGCAAGGCTCTTCTTCATGGCCTTGGTGTGGCTCGCATCGGTGCCGAGCTTCAGGCCCTTCTTAACGTTATGACGCATGGTCTAGTTTCTCCTCAAATATGCGAAGCATTAAGCCTTCAGGCTCAGGCCCATGGACTCAAGCTTGTCCTTCACTTCCTCGATCGACTTAACACCGAAGTTACGGATGTTGAGCAGATCGTTCTCCGAGAACTCAACGAGCTGACGGACCGAGTGAATGCTGGCGCGCTTAAGGCAGTTGTAAGAACGGACGGAAAGGTCCAGATCCTCGATCTGCTTGTCCAGCTCAGCGTTGTCGTTGGTGACCTCGGGAGCGAAGATCGAAGCCTCCTCCTCGACCTCGGGGGTCTCGGCAAGGTTCATAAAGGCAGCCATATGCTGGTTAATGATATTGGCAGCCTGGACCACGGCGTCGCGCGGGGCGATGGAGCCGTTGGTCTCGATCTCGAGGACAAGGCGGTCGTAGTCGGTGTGCTGACCGACACGGCAAGCCTCAACGAGCTTGGCGCAACGGGAAACCGGCGAGTACAGCGAGTCGACGTGGATCACACCGATGGGATCGTTGTCGCGTTTGTTGGCCTCGCCAGAAACATAGCCGCGGCCATAGCCGATGCGCATGCTCATGGTGAGATGGCCACCCTCGGTGAGCGTAGCGATGTGCTGCTCGGGGTTGACCAGCTCAAACTCGGACGGAATAAAGAAGTCCGCACCGGTGACCTCGCAGGGGCCGTCAACCGAAATGGTGGCGGTCGCCTCGTCGGTCGTGCCGAGAGCCCTGAAGACAAGACCCTTGACATTCAGGACGATGTCGGTGACATCCTCGACCATGTTAGGGATGGTCATGAACTCGTGCTGCGCGCCATCGATCTGAATAGCCTCGACGGCGGCACCCTCGAGCGAGGACAGAAGAACGCGACGAAGGGAGTTACCCAGCGTATCGCCGTAGCCACGCTCGAGCGGCTCGACGGAGACACGAGCAGACGTCTCGTTGATCTCTTCGACCTGAACCTGAGGCCTAATGAATTCTGACATGTATTACCTCCAGCCTCAGCAGCCCGGATGGACTACTTAGAGTAGAGCTCGACGATGAGCTGCTCGTTGATATCACCGCTGATCTGCTCACGCGTCGGCAGAGCGAGCACGTTACCAGACAGCTTCTCGATATCGACCTCGAGCCAGCCAGGAACCTCAAAGCGCTCGGAGGAAATCAGGGCCTCCTTGATGGGGAGGAGGTCACGGAACTTCTCGCCGACAGCGACGACGTCGCCGGCCTTGACGCGGTAGGACGGGATGTCCACGCGCTTGCCGTTCACGGTGAAGTGACCATGACGGACGGACTGACGAGCCTCTTTGCGGGTGCGGGCGAAGCCAAGACGGAAGACGACGTTGTCGAGGCGAGACTCAAGGATGATCATGAGGTTCTCACCGGTGACGCCGTTCATCTTGCGGGCCTTGTTGAAGTAGCCGTGGAACTGCTTCTCCAGAACGCCATAGATGAACTTGACCTTCTGCTTCTCGCGCAGCTGCATGCCGTACTCAGATTCCTTGCGACGGCGCTTGGGCTGACGGATAGATTCCTTCTTGCTGCTGTAACCGAGCTCAGCGGGATCGATCCCGAGCTGACGGCAGCGCTTAAGAACAGGAGTCCTGTCGATTGCCATATTGATACGATCCTTTCAGTTACACGCGGCGACGCTTCTTGGGGCGGCAGCCGTTGTGCGGAATGGGGGTCTTGTCCTGGATGCTCGAGACCTCGAGGCCAGCAGCCTGGAGGGAGCGGATGGCGGTCTCACGACCGGAGCCGGGGCCCTTGACGAAGACGGAAACCTTCTTCATACCGTGCTCCATGGCCTGCTTGGCAGCAGCCTCGGCAGCCATCTGGGCAGCGAACGGCGTGGACTTACGGGAGCCCTTGAAGCCCACCTGGCCAGCCGACTTCCAGGAAATGACGTTGCCCTGGGGATCGGTGATCGAAACGATCGTGTTGTTGAACGTAGAACGAATGTGAGCCTGGCCCACGGAAATGTTCTTACGGTCCGCGCGCTTCAGACGGGCAGCGCGAACGTTCTTCTTAGCAGTAGCCATCTATCTAGCGCTCCTTATTTCTTCTTCTTAGCACCGATCTGACGCTTCGGGCCCTTGCGGGTACGAGCGTTAGTGTGGGTGCGCTGGCCGCGGACCGGGAGGCCCTTGCGGTGACGAAGGCCGCGGTTGCAGCCGATGTCCATAAGGCGCTTGACGTTCTGGTTGCGCTCACGGCGGAGGTCGCCCTCAACCATGATCTGGTTCTTATCGATATAATCGCGGATGGCGTTAACCTCATCCTCGGTGAGGTCCTTAACGCGCGTATCCACGTTAACGTTGCACTCGACGCAAATCTTCGTCGCAGTGGTGCGGCCGATGCCGTAAATGTAGGTCAGACCGATCTCAACGCGCTTCTCACGCGGGAGGTCGACACCATTAATACGGGCCAACGTAGTCTCCTCTCTTAACCCTGACGCTGCTTATGACGGGGGTTCTCGCAAATGACGAGGACCTTGCCATGGCGCCTAATGATTTTGCACTTATCGCACATCTTCTTGACCGAAGGACGTACCTTCATCGTTCTTCCTTTCGGTAGCGCTCAAACTACTTCCCTACTATCTACTCGCCCAGCCGCAGGCGTTTAAAACTATGGCTGGTCTTCACACACAATCCGACCGTAGGTTGAGCTAAGCCTGCAGTCGGAAATGGAGTGCGTGTATGCGTGCCGCTATTTGTAGCGATAGGTGATGCGGCCGCGGGTCAGGTCGTACGGGGAAAGCTCCACGACAACCCTGTCACCGGGGAGAATACGGATGTAATTCATTCGGATCTTGCCAGAAATGTTGCACAGAACCGAATGACCGTTCTCGAGCTCGACCTTAAACATGGCGTTGGGCAGCGGTTCCTTTACCGTACCCTCGAGCTCAATTGCGTCTTCCTTCTTCACAAGCAATCATCTTTCTCTAGAAAACGACAGCGATTGAGTATTCTACAACACGTATGCACGCATCGTAATAACTTCGTAATGGCTCCACAACTAAGTGGAACTTGTTACATTTCTCCGCCTTGGAGCGAACACCAAGCACCTTGGGCATCCGTGGTGAGAATCACCGGCCCGTCATTGGTAATGGCGACGGTGTTCTCGTAGTGCGCGGCGGGCAGGTGGTCGTTGGTCGTAACAATCCAACCGTCGGAGCCCGTGCTCACATGGTTGGAACCCATCGTGACCATCGGCTCGATGGCAATGACCATGCCGGCCTGGAGGCGAACGCCCCTCCCCTTCTTTCCATAGTTAGGAACGTTGGGGTCCTCGTGCATCACGCGGCCAATGCCATGGCCCACATAATCACGAAGCACGCCGTAACCGTGAGACTCGGCGAGGGACTGAACGGCATAACCGACGTCCCCGATATGGTTACCGGGAACAGCCTGCTCGATGGCAGCCTTAAGGCAATCACGCGTGACCTCGCACAAAGCCTTGGCTTCGGGCGTGGGGGTGCCGACGAAAAACGTCCAAGCGTTATCGCCGACCCAACCGTCGACAACGGCTCCCGTATCGATGGAGATGATATCGCCATCGCGCAGGATCATGTCGGGGTTGGGAATACCGTGGACCACGGCATCGTTGATCGATGCGCAAATGGTCCCCGGGAACCCGCCGTAACCCTTAAAGGCCGGGGTGCCGCCATGCATGCGGATAATCTGCTCCGCGAGCTGATCGAGCTCAAAAGTCGAAACGCCGGGACGCACCATGGCTCCAACGTGGCGGAGCGCCATCTTAGATAGCGCTCCTGCCTTCTTCATCTGCTCGATTTGCGTTGCAGACTTAATCTTGATCATAGACCGAGAGCCTCTTTGACATCCCCGTACACGGTCTCGCGAGCCTGGTCACCGTTGACCGACTTGAGCAGACCCTGGCCACGATAGTAGTCGACGAGCGGGCTCGTGGACTTCTCGTAGACGTCGAGACGGTTCTTAATGGTCTCGGGCTTGTCGTCGTCGCGCTGATACATCTCGCCACCACACTTGGGGCAGGTAGCATCGGCAGCGGTGCCGGTGTAACCGCAGGCGCGGCAGGTGCGACGCGAAGACAGACGGTCGATGATGACCTCGGGGGCCACGTCGACCAGAAGGGCGCAGTCAATCTCGCGACCCATGGCGGAGAGCTCGGAATCGAGCGTCACAGCCTGAGCGGTGTTGCGCGGGAAGCCATCGAGAATGAAGCCCTGCTGGGCGTCATCGGCGGCAAGGCGCTCCTTGACAAGGTCGATCACGAGCTGGTCGGGAACGAGCTCGCCGGCGTCCATGTACTTCTTAGCCTGAATACCAAGCTCGGTGCCACCCTTGACGGCAGCACGCAGCAGGTCGCCCGTGGAAATGTGGGCGACGCCAAACTCGGCGACGAGCTCCTGTGCGACGGTGCCCTTACCGGCACCCGGAGCTCCGAGCAATACGAGGTTCATGAGCAATCCTCCTCTAGCCTATTTAAAGAATCCATCGTAATCATACATCTTGATCTGGCCTTCGAGCTTATCGACCGTGTCGAGCACGACGCCGACCATGATGAGGATGGACGTGCCGCCAAATGCCTGGATCAGATGGTTACCCGTGAAAGAGAAGATGATCGAAGGCACGATGGCGATGAGCGCCAAAAAGACAGCGCTGGGAAGCGTAATCTTGTTGAGCGCGTTCTTGATGTAGGCCGCGGTAGCCCTGCCCGGACGGACGCCCGGAATAAAGCCGCCCTGCTTCTTAAGGTTGTCGGCCGTGTCATCGGGGTTGAACACCATGGAGGTGTAGAAGTACGCGAAAAACACGATGAGGACAACGTTAAGCACCCAGTTGAGCCAGCCGCGCGAAAGCGCAGAGGCAACTGCCTGGATCCAGCCGATGCCGGGGAAGAACACGGCAATCTGGGCCGGGAAGTACAGCAGCGCCGAAGCGAAGATGATCGGCACGACGCCCGCGGTGTTGACCTTGATGGGCAGGTAGGTGGTCTGGCCACCCATCATGCGACGGCCCACGACGCGCTTAGCGTAGGAGACCGGGATGCGGCGCTGGCCGCGCTCAAGGAAAACAATCAGCGGGATAACCAGCAGGATGATGGCGCAGATGATCACCATGGTGATGATGCCACCGGCATTGCCCTCGGTGCTGGAGAAGATAGCCTGCGGCAGACCGGCCATGATGTTCGCAAAGATGATCAGCGACATGCCATTGCCGATACCGCGCTGGGTGATGAGCTCACCAATCCACATGATCAGCATGGCGCCCGCGGTGAGCGTGCCGACGATCATGAGGTCGAAGATGATCTCGGGAGCGCCGGCACCATTAAAGCTGATGCCGAAGCTCTTAAAGAGGAAGAGGTAACCCACGGAGTTGAGGATTGCCAGAGCCAGGGTGAGGTAACGCGAATACTGCGTAATCTTGGTCTGACCGACCTCGCCCTCGCGGGCAAGCTCATGCAGGGAAGGCACAACGGCCTGGAGCATCTGGAGGATGATCGAGCTGGTGATGTAAGGCATGATGCCCAGCGAAAACACCGACACATAGCTCAACGCGCCGCCAGAGAAAAGATTCAGGAGGGCCATAGCACCTGCGGCGACCGAATTGTTATCGGTCGAGAAAAGGCCCAGCATCCCCTGGAAGGGAATGCCGGGCACAGGAACGTGCGCACCAATGCGGTACACGACGAGCATAGCTATGGTAAAAAGAATCTTTTCGCGCAATTCTTTGATGCGGAAAGCATTCTTAAGACCATTTAGCACGGCAGCTCGACCTTTCCGCCGGCGGCCTCGATCTTGGCCTGCGCAGAAGCGCTGACCTTGTCGACCTTGACCGTGAACTTCTTGGTGAGCTCACCATTGCCGAGCACCTTGACGGGCTCGAACTCGCTCTTGGTGATGCGAGCGGCCTTAAGAGCGGCACCGTCGATCACAGCGCCGTCCTCGAACTTACGCTCGAGACGCTCAACGTTAACAGCGGTGTACTCGATACGACGGGGGTTACGGAAGCCCGGAAGCTTGGGCAGGCGCATAGCCAGCGGAGTCTGGCCACCCTCGAAGCCGGCACCCTTGGTGCCGCCAGAGCGGGAACCCTGGCCCTTCTGACCGCGGCCAGAAGTGGTGCCGTGACCCGAAGAATTGCCACGGCCGACGCGCTTGCGGTTCTTGGTGGAACCGGGCGCGGGAGTAAGATCGTGAAGCTGCATTTGCTACTCCTCTACAATCTCGACAAGGTGCTTGACCTTGAAGATCATGCCGCGGACGGACTCGTTGTCAGCAATCTCGCGAACCTCGCGGATCCTGTGGAGACCGAGGGCACGGACAGTACGGACCTGGTCCTGCTTGCAACCGTTGGTGCTGCGGACCTGCTTGATCTTGATGGTGTCAGCCATGCTTAGTTCTCCTTACCGACGAACATCTCGGAGACCGTCAGGCCACGGCGAGCCGCGACGTCCTCAGGGCTGGAGAGCTCCTTGAGGCCCTCGACGGCAGCCTTGATGATGTTGAGGCCGTTGTCGGTACCGAGGGACTTGGACAGGACGTTCTTGATGCCAGCAAGCTCAAAGAGGGGACGCACAGCGCCGCCGGCGATAACGCCGGTACCCTCGACAGCGGGCTTGATGATGATGCGGCCGGCACCAAAGTGGCCGAGAACCTCGTGCGGGATGGTGCCCTGCTCGGTCACCGGCACGTGGAACATGTTCTTCTTGGCATCGAGAGATGCCTTGGAGATGGCCATGGGCACCTCAGCGGACTTGCCCATGCCAACGCCGACGTTGCCCTTACCGTCGCCAACGACGACGAGAGCGACGAGGCTCATGCGACGACCACCCTTGACGGTCTTCGACACGCGGTTGATGTAAACGACGCGCTCCTCGAACTCGGAGGCCTCGCGCTGCTGCTTCTGATTACGAGCCATGTGCTACATACCTCCTAGAACTCGAGACCGGCGGCACGAGCACCGTCGGCGAGGGCCTTGACGCGGCCATGGTAGATACGGCCACCGCGATCGAAGGCGACCTTGGTGATGCCGGCCTCGATGGCGCGCTTGCCAACGAGCTGACCGACCTTCTCCGCAGCCTCCTTGTTCGAGGTGTGGGTGCCCTTGAACTCGGCCTCGAGGGTCGAGGCAGAGACGAGCGTCAGGCTGGAGCCCTTGCTGTCGTCGATGATCTGGGCATAGATGTTGGCGTTAGTACGGGTCACGCGAAGACGCGGACGCTCGGAGGTACCCGAGACCTTGCCGCGAACACGACGCTGACGACGCTTGAGGCCTTCCAGCTTCGCCTTATGCTTGTTCATACGTAAACTCCTAAAAAGGTTGATCTTGCCAGCACCTGACGGGGTGCTGGTCTTATGCGAGTGAGTCGGTTACGACTACTTGGCGGCCTTACCCAGCTTGCGGCGGATGTGCTCGCCAACGTAGTGGATACCCTTGCCCTTGTAAGGCTCGGGAGGACGATGGCCGCGGATCTCAGCGGCAATCTGACCGACCTGCTGCTTGTTGATACCCTTGACGTTCACGTGGGTGTTGTCGGGAACCTCGAAGGTGATGCCCTCGGGAGCCTCGACGATCACGGGGTGCGAGAAGCCCAGGGAGAACTCGAGGTTCTTGCCCTTCTGCTGCACGCGGTAACCGACGCCGGCGAGCTCGAGCTTCTTCTCGAAGCCCTCGGAAACGCCAACAACCATGTTGTGGATGAGGGCGCGGGTGAGGCCGTGGCGGGCACGGGTCTCACGCTCGTCGTCGGGACGGGAAACGGTGAGGACGTTGTCCTCGACGTTGATAGCGAGCTTCTCAAAGACATCGAGCTCGAGCTGGCCCTTGGGGCCCTTGACGACAACGTTGTTGCCGTTGACTGCCACTTCGACTCCGGCGGGAATCTGGACAGGCTTATTACCGATACGAGACACGGTGATCTCCTTTCCTTCTACCTACCGAGCGAATTACCAGACGTAAGCGATGATCTCGCCGCCGACGTTGTGCTTGCGAGCATCGCGGTCGGTCATGACGCCATGGCTGGTGGAAATAATGGCGGTACCAAGGCCACCGCGGACGCGGGGCATGTCGGCAACGCCGGTGTACTTACGCAGGCCCGGCTTGGAAATGCGGCGGATGCCGTTGATGACCTTAGCCTTCTTGGGACCATACTTAAGCGTGATGTGCAGAGTCTTCTGGGGAACGGTGTCCTCGACATCGTAGCCCTCGATGTAGCCCTCCTCGTGCAGAACACGAGCGATCTCGACGAGCTTCTTGCTGCTCGGCATGGAGACCGTGGCCTTGTTCACAGAGTTAGCGTTACGGATGCGCGTAAGCATATCTGCGATCGGGTCTGTAAGGTTCATACAGATTCTCCTTCGTTCTTGATGAACACGTGCTCTTGGTTCTTCGCCGCCCTTAACGGCAAAGCCTTTTTAGCGCGTTTTCCCTGTTCCAAACTGATGCTTGAAACGCTGGTAGTGACTTACCAGCTGGCCTTCTTAACGCCGGGAAGCTCGCCCTTGAGTGCAAGCTCGCGGAAGCAGACGCGGCACAGGCCGAACTTGCGGTACACAGAGTGCGGACGGCCGCAGCGCTGGCAGCGCGTGTACTCACGAGTAGAGAACTTCTGCTTGCGATTGCACTTGACGATCATCGATGTCTTAGCCACTTATATCCTCCTCACATAGAGTATTGTTCGCCCCAAGCGCCGCCCCCTTGTGGGAACGGCGCTTATAGGGCAGGTGAACCTATTTCTTGAACGGGAAACCGAAGGCGTCCAGAAGGGCCTTGGCCTCCTCATCGGTGTTGGCGGTGGTCACGAAAGTGATGTCCATACCACGCTGGTGATCGACGGAATCGAAGTCGATCTCGGGGAAGATGAGCTGCTCGGTGACGCCCATGGAGAAGTTACCACGGCCGTCGAAGCTCTTGGCGGAAATGCCGCGGAAGTCGCGGATACGGGGGATCGCGACGGAGGTCAGACGATCGAAGAACTCCCACATACGGTCGCCACGCAGGGTAACCTTGCAGCCGATCGGCATACCAGCGCGCAGGCGGAAGGTAGCGATGGACTTACGGGCACGGGTGATCATCGGCTGCTGTCCGGTGATGGCGCGCAGGTCGCGCACGGCACCGTCGATGGCCTTGGAATCGGTAGCGGCCTCGCCGACACCCATGTTCACGACGATCTTCTCAAACTTGGGGATCATCATGACGTTCTCGTACTGGAACTTGTCCTGAAGCTGCTGCTTGACCTCGTTGTTGTACTTGGTCTTCAGACGCGGCACATACTTCTCTTCTGCCATTGTTCACTCCTTCTTGGGGTTTTAAGCACGGGGCGTGGCCACGATGGGTTGTCCTCGTGCCTCCTGGCTGCATCCGCGCCGCTCATGGCATTTTGCGGTTTGGACTCGACGCAGCAGGAGCCGACAAAACAATCGGTACTATACGCGCATCGTGAGCGTATTTCCAGAAAAACCTCGTCTGCCTGCACAACTCCACAACTCCCCCGCACAAATGGGTCCCAACAAGCAGTTGCGGTGAAATAGGGACTGTTGGGCGGCCTAACAGGCTTAAACAATCCGTATTTCACCGCAACTTATTGGTGGGGATGCGATTAGCGCTTGCGGGGGACGAGCTTGGTGCGGCGCAGGTGGATCATCTCGGCGGCGATGGAGATGGCGATCTCCTCGGGGTCCTCGGCCTCGATGGCAACGCCGATCGGAAGGTGCAGCTCGCCGATCTGGTCCTGCGTAAAGCCTTCCTGCTCCAGGCGGGCACGCACAAAGGCCGTCTTGCGGCGCGAGCCCAGACAGCCCAGGTAGGCAGGCTTGGCGCGCATGGCCTGAATCACCACGTCGATATCGGACTTGTGACCCGCCGTGGCGACGACCACCAGGTCGCGCGGACCGATGGGGCACAGCTCGCTCAGGTTCTTGTAATCGACCAAGCGACGATCGTAGACACCGGGCACCCAATCGGGGGTCAGCGTGCCGGGGCGGTCGTCGCACGCCACGACGGCAAAGCCCGCCGCCGTGAGCACCCGCGCCGTCGCGGCGCCCACGTGGCCGCAGCCAAAGATATAGGTCAGGCCCTCGGGGCAGAGCGTCTCGATGTGCGCCGCGGGAATTTCGGAGGCGGCGTTGGTGTAGGTGACCTTACTCCCCTCCTCCACCAGCGAAAGCTCGGGGCAGCCGGCAATGGTATGGCGCGATGCCTCGCCATGGTACTCGACCACATCGCCCTCCAGGGCCTGAATGACAAACGGTTCAAAGTCGATGACGAAGTCGCCGATACGTCGATACGTCAAGACGTCGGCAATTTCCTGGAACAACGGTGCCTGGATCGCATCCAGATGCAGATAGCACAGGCAGATGGCTCCGCCGCAGATCATACCGGTATCGGAGTTCTCGCCGCCCATGGTGTAGCGGACCAGACGCGATTGCCCCGCGGCCAGCAGCTCTCGCGCCTCGTCCAGCGCAAAAAGCTCGATCTTGCCGCCGCCGATGGTGCCCGCCTGGCTACCGTCGGCAAAGACGGCCATCCAGGCGCCCACGCCGCGCGGCGACGACCCCGCCGTGCCGGCCACGACCACGAGCTCGCACGTCTCGCCAGCACGCAGGGCGACAAGCGCCGCATTCACAGCATCGAGCTTTTCCATTGCCGCCTTCTATCCTCTAAAGATATCGGTAAGCATAGCGAGTGCCTCGAGCACGCCGCCGCCGACCGACGTCGCCTTGTCCGAAATGTAGTTGATATAGCTGGCATCGCCGCGCGGATCGACATCGGCGCATTTAAAGCCCTCAGTCACCTGCACGCCGTTCGCCAAAAGCCCGCGCAGACAGCCATCGATCTGCGTGCACATGGGCGAATCGCCCGCGTAGCCAATCACGTCTCCGGCGCTCACGATGTCGCCGATCGCGCGGTCGGACCGAAACACGCCGGCGGCGGGGCTGTGGATAACGCGCTCTCTGCCATAGCCAGCGATAATGCCCGGCACGCCCGTGTTGGGTTGGGGCGAACCCTGGGTAATGACACGGCCCAGGAAATGCCCGCGCATGGTCTCGACCACGGCGTCGCAATCGACCGGCGCGGTAAAGCCCGGCCCCACGGCGATGACGGTAGGCGCCATGTCGCGCGTGGTGCCCAGGTTGCGCTTGGCCAGAATCGCGTCGACCACAGCCGCGGGTTTAAGCTCATCGAGCATCTTGGCCTGAGGGTCCACCACGACGGCAACATCCCCCGCTTGGGTAATCTCGAGCGCCTCTGCCGGCGTCTGCGCCAAGCGAGCGCGAATGCCCTCGACCTGGACCTCGCCCAGGCGAATAGCCTCGCAAAAACTGACTGTGCGGCGGATGCACGTGGGAACCGCGATATCGGCCATAACGACCGACACGCCGGCGCGCACCAAGCGAGCGGCGACACCCGTGGCGATATCGCCGGCGCCGCGAACATAAACGAGCATTCCCGGGGCACCTCCCTGTGCTACGGTTTGAGCAGAGCAAAAGCGGTTCGACCGCTACTCTGATGATTATTTATTATCACAGTATTATACGGCGGTGAACAGATGGAAACGGTTAGCGGCAATCTTGCCTCGGCGCTCAGGATCGAGCCGGGCATTACCGCGATTATCGGCAGCGGCGGCAAGTCGACGTTGCTCAAAACGCTGGGTCTTGAGCTCATGCGCGCTGGCGGCCGCGTGCTCCTCTGCACCACCACGCATATGTTTCCCGTCGCCGGCGTGCCATGGGACGGGTCGAGCCGTCACCTGGACGCCGCGCCTTGGAAGCCGGGGGCCCTGCATGTTCCCGGCTGTACCTGCGAGGCATGCGCTGGCATGAGCCGCGGAAGTATCTGCCAGGCGGGTGTTTTGGACCCCGAGACGGGTAAGCTCTCCGCCCCCGCCGAGCCGCTCAACGAGCTGGCGCAGCGCTTTGACTATGTGTTGGCCGAGGCAGATGGCAGCAAGCGACTCCCGCTCAAGGCGCATGCCGCCTGGGAGCCGGTAATTCCCGCCGCCGCGGCAAACGTTGTCTGGGTCGTCGGCGCCTCGGGGCTGGGCAAGCCCGTCGCCGAGGTTGTCCACCGCCCCGAGCTCTTCTGCGAGCGCTGCGGCTGCGAGCCCACCGACGCTGCCACCTCAGAGCACGTCGCCATGGTGCTCAATGCCGAGCTGCGGATGCTGGACCTCGACAATGTCCGCGTCATGCTCAACCAAGTCGACAAGCTCAGCGACCCGGCTATGGCCGACCGCTTTGAGGCTGCCCTCGGCAGCCCCATCGTCGCCACCAGCCTCCAGGGGTAGCTAAAAGAGCCCCGTCCCAAATTAGCTACCCCGGCACTCCCCCCGTTAGCGGGACACGTAGCGGCCGGGTTGGGCTCCGGTGGGCTCGCCGTTGCGCGCCACCAGCACGCCGTTCACAAACACAGCCTTGGCGCGACCATGCGCCTTAAAGCCCTCGAGCGGCGTGTAGTCCACGGCCTGATGCTGCGTCGCCGCGCTAATGGTCCAGCGCGCCTTTGGATCCCACACGCACACGTCGGCATCGGCACCCTCGGCAAGACAGCCCTTGCGCGGATACATGCCAAAGACGCGCGCCGGGTTCTCACTCATCAAGCGGCACAGATCCTCGGGGCCCAGCTGTCCCTCAAAGCTCGTAGCGATCGCGACGGGGCGATGCTCCACACCGGGCCCGCCGTTGGGAATCGCGCGGAAATCGTCGCGCCCGCGGTCCTTTTGCCCGTGCAGGTTAAAGCTGCAGTGGTCGGTTGCAATCGTATCGATCTCGCCGGCCACAAGCGCCTCGCGCAACGCGGCACGGTCACCGGCATGGCGCAGCGGCGGGCTCATCACGTACTTGGCGCCCGCAAAGCCGTCCTCGCCCTGCTCCAGATAGCAGGTGTCGTCGAGTATCAGATACTGAGGGCATGTCTCGACATAGATGTTCTTCTGCCCGCGCGCTTTGGCAGCGCGAATGGCCTCGAGCCCCAGCTTGGTCGAAAGGTGCACCACGTTGACCGGGGCGTCGCCGGCCAAGTGCGCCAGATACAGCAGGCGGCTCACGGCCTCACCCTCGCACACATCCGGACGGCTGAGCGCATGTCCCTCGGGCCCATGAATCCCCTGCTCGTACACGCGCTTCTGCAGCTCGTTCACGAGCGTGCCGTTCTCGCAATGCACGCACAGGATACCGCCCACGCGCTTGAGCTCCTCCAGCACCTCGAGCGTCTCGGCATCATCCAAGCGCAGGTGGTCATAGGCAAAGTAGGTCTTAAACGACGACACGCCCGCCTCGCGCATGGCCGAAAGATCGGCGCGGTTGCGCTCATTCCACTCGGCGAGTGCCATATGAAAGGCGTAGTTGGCGGTGCAGGTGCCGTCGGCGCGATGATGCCACTCGGCCAAGGCATCGGGCATGGTCACGCCGCGATCGGCCGTCGCGTAGTCCACGATGGTCGTCGTACCGCCGCAGGCAGCCGCGCGCGTGCCGGTCTCAAAGCTATCGGCTGTCCAATCCATGCCGGTCCAGCACTGCATGTGCGTGTGGCCGTCGATAAAGCCGGGGAACACCCAGCAGCCCGCGGCATCCTCGACGGTATCGCCCTCGGCCGGCTCAATCGCTGCGGCGATCCGCACGATCTTGTCGCCCTCCATGGCAAGGTCGGCGCGGCGAAGCCCCTGGGGCGTCACGAGCGCGCCGTTTTTGATGATGATCATAATTGCTCCTTATTGATTGATGCAGTTGGCCACGCGATCAAAATACGAGCAGGCGGCAATATGCTCTGTTATGCAGCGCTGTCCCTTGACGGTATCGACGTCCCACAGCTCGTAGGCACGCGCCTCGACCAGCACCACGTCGGTACGGTCCTTGAGGATCGAGCCCCCGCCGTCCTTGCCCTCAAGACGTATGAGCGCATCGAACAGTTCCGCCGGAAAGAGCACCGGACTCGAAGGCTCACCGTTGCACGCAAGACGTACCGGATGCTTGCGGCCACGCTCATCAAACGTGCGAACCATGGCCTCAAAAGAATCCGAACTCACGAGCGGCTGGTCGCCCGGCAAAAAGAGGCAACCTTTCCAGTTGCGTTCGACTCCCCATGAAAGGCCCGCACGGACGCTTTCGCTGCGCAGCTCGCCATCGTGCAGCACGCACGGGCAATGCTTGTCCTCGCAAATCTGGGCGACCTCGGGCCAACGCGTCGAAACCACGACGTCAAAGCCCCGGGGAACCGAATCGATGGTCCGGGCAATCAGCGGCTCGCCATAGATATCGGCAAGCATCTTGTTAGAGCCAAACCGCTTGCCCTCGCCCGAAGCCATAATGACGCATCCAAGTTTCATGGTGATACCTCCCCTGAAACCATCGTACCCATAACTCGCGCCGCGGGCATCCACATCGAAAGCGCTTATCCCGCACGCCCGCGATGCAAAAAGGGGGCACCCCGCCGGTTGGCAGAGCGCCCCCTTTACATAGCTTACCTCAGCCCGGCTTTAGGCCTGGAGCCAACGGGCGGTGTTGCGCTCGTCGAGGGCCTTGAGGGTAGCGGCGGGATCGGCAACCTTCTGCAGGAACATCATGGCAGCGATGGCGTACGGCTTGTAGCTGGCCTCCTTGTACATGCCCACGCGGTGCATGTCGAAGACGTCGGCGTTAACCTCGCCGTGCTCGCAGGAGACACCGGAGATGTCGGCGGGCAGCGGGTGCATAAAGATGGTGTCCTGGCCGTTGGCAGTCTTCTCCATGAGCTCGGTCGTGGAGCACCAGTCCTGGTGGGTGGCGTTCTGGGCGAGCAGCTCCTTCTCGAGCGCAGCGATGCCGGCGTCGTCGCCCTCGGCGTACAGATTGGTACGCTTCTCCATGGCGGCAAACGGAGCCCAGCTCTTGGGGATCACGATGTCGGCGCCCTCGAAGGCCTCGGCCATGGTGTTGACCTGCTTAAAGGTGGTGCCGGACTCGGCGGCATAGCCCTTGGCGCGCTCGACGACCTCGGGCATGAGGTCGTAGCCCTCGGGGTGAGCCAGGGTGACGTCCATGCCAAAGCGGGGCAGCAGGCTGATCAGCGACTGCGGGCAGGACAGCGGCTTGCCGTAAGAGGGCGAATAGGCCCAGGTGACGGCAACCTTCTTGCCCTTGAGGTTCTCGAGGCCACCAAACTCGTTGATGAGGTAGAGCATGTCGGCAGAGGACTGCGTGGGGTGGTCGGAATCGGACTGCAGGGAGATGAGCGTGGGACGGTGATCCAGAACGCCGTCCTCGTAAGCCTGCTGCACGGACTCGGAGACCTCGGCCATGTAGGCGTCGCCCTTGCCGATGTACATGTCGTCGCGGATGCCGATGACGTCGGCCATGAAGGAGATCATGGTAGCGGTCTCGCGGACGGTCTCGCCGTGAGCGATCTGGGACTTCTTCTCGTCCAGGTCCTGCAGCTCAAGGCCGAGCAGGTTGGCGGCCTTAGAGAAGGAGAAACGCGTACGGGTGGAGTTGTCGCGGAACAGGGAGACGGCCAGACCCGAGTCGAAGATCTTGGACGAGACGTTGTTCTCGCGCAGCTCGCGCAGGGCGTCGGCAACGATGTAGAGAGCCTTGAGCTCATCGGTGGTCTTGTCCCAGGTGTGCAGGAAGTCGCTGCCGTACATACCCTTAAAATCGAGGCCGTTCAGCTGCTCGACGAGCTCGGTAAACTTAGCGTCCATGGAAATGTCCTTTCTAAAGATGAAACGATCGCAATGAGTAGATGTGCTCCGGCATGCGCGTGTGGCTAGAACATGCAGAGCACCATGACGAGGACCCGCCACCGTTGAGGAAGCATGGGAGATAACGACCGCGGGCCCCAAGTCAACAGGAGGCGCCGGGGGCATAAACTGTCCCCGGCTCAACAAAATCGAGGAATGGGACTAGTCGATCTTGTTGTTGGTCAGACCGGCGCGGAACACGGTGGCGTCGCCATCGGCCTGGCTCGGATCGTAGAGGTTCAGGGCAGCCACATACATAGCGGCGGCGGTGACCAGGTCGTCCTTGTAGGTGACCTCGTTGGGAGCATGAGCCTGAGACTCGGCACCCGGGCCAAAGCCCACGCAGGGGATGCCGTAGCGGCCCTGGATGGAAACGCAGTTCGTGGAGAAGGTCCACTTGTCGCACAGCGGGCGACCGGTGCGCTTGTCCATGCTGGGCTCGCAGCCGATGCGCTCGTCACCGAACATGGCCTTGTGGGCGTCGACGAGGGCCTTGACGTGCGGAGCGGTCTCCTTGTTGATCCACGTGGGGAAGTAAGCCTCGGTCTCGTAGACCTCGCCGGTCCAGGACGGACGGTCGTACATGTACATGGAGACCTTCACGTCGTCGCCGTACTTCTTGGCGGCCGGCAGGTTGCGGATCTCGTCCAGGCAGGACTCCCAGGTCTCACCGGCGGTCATACGACGGTCGATGGAGATGGCGCAGGAGTCAGCGACAGCGCAACGGCTGGGGCTGGTGTAGAAGATCTGGCTGACGGTGCAGGTACCGCGGCCCAGGAAGCGGGCATCCTCGAAGTGCTCGGGGTTGTACTTGGGGTCGAGCATCTTGACGAGACCCTTGATGTCGGTCGACTCGTCGCAGCCGTTGTTGTTGAGGGCGCGGACGTCGGCGATGATGTCGGCCATCTTGTAGATGGCGTTGTCGCCGCGGTCGGGAGCGGAGCCGTGGCAGGAGGTGCCGTGAACGTCGACACGGATCTCCATGCGGCCGCGGTGACCGCGATAGATGCCGCCGTCGGTGGGCTCGGTGGAAATGACGAACTCGGGCTTAATGCCGTCCTTGTTGTAGATGTACTGCCAGCACATGCCGTCGCAGTCCTCTTCCTGGACGGTGCCGACGACCATGATCTTGTAGCCCTCGGGGATGAGGCCCATGTCCTTCATCATCTTGGCAGCGTAGGTAGCGGAAGCCATGCCACCCTCCTGGTCGGAGCCGCCGCGGCCGTAGATGATCTCGTCGGTCTCGTAGCCCTCGTAGGGATCGGCATCCCAGTTCTCGATGTTGCCGATGCCGACGGTGTCGATGTGGGAGTCGATGGCGATGATCTTGTCGCCCTCGCCCATAAAGCCCATGACGTTGCCCAGGCCGTCGACCTTGACCTCGTCATAGCCAAGGCTCTCCATCTCGGCCTTGATGCAAGCGACAACCTCACCCTCCTCGCAGGACTCAGAGGGATGGCTAATCATTGCGCGAAGAAAACGCGTCATATCAGCACGGTGGGACTCAGCAGCAGCCTTGATTGCGTCGAAATCGAGTTCTTTAGCCATTGTTCATAACCTTTCAAACGAAGGAATCTACCTGTGAGGTGGCGGAGCGATACCTATTTACTCCGCCCCAACGATTAGCAAGTGGGATATTCGCCTTCCCAAACAATGCGGCGATACTGGTCGGGATCCGTATCGCCCTCGGTGGAGAAGCAGAGCACAGAGCTCGTCTTGTCCAGGCCGATGAGTTCCTTGAGCTCGGCGTACTCGGGATCGAGCATGAGAGTCTCGACCAGGCCGGTGGTCACAGCGCCGGACTCGCCGGAGATGACGCGCGGGTCGCCCTTCTCGGGAGCGCCCAGGGTGCGCATGCCGCGAGCGGTGACCCAGTCGGGGCAGGACACAAAGGCAGTGACGTGGTTGCGCAGGATATCCCAGCCCAGGATGTTGGGCTCGCCGCAGCACAGGCCGGCCATGATGGAGGGCATGTCGCCGTCCACGATGCGCGGGTCGCCGTCGCCGGCGGCAGCGCCCTTGTACAGGCAGGCGGCAGGAGCGCACTCGACCACGACAAAGGTGGGCGGGTTATCGGGATACAGATTGGTGAAGTAGCCCACCACGGCGCCGGCGAGCGAACCCACGCCAGCCTGGACAAACACGTGCGTCGGGCGGTTGATGGCCATCTCGCGCAGCTGCTCGGCAGCCTCAGAAGCCATGGTGCCGTAACCCTCCATGATCCAGGACGGGATCTTCTCGTAGCCCTCCCAGGCGGTGTCCTGAACGATGACGCCGCGCTCGCAGGCGTCGGCCTCGGCGGCGGCCATGCGCACGCACTCGTCGTAGTTGACCTCTTCGATGGTCACCGTGGCGCCCTCGGCGGCGATGTTATCGAAGCGGGGCTTGGTGGAACCCTTGGGCATGTGCACGACGGCCTTCTGGCCGAGCTTGTTGGCAGCCCATGCCACGCCGCGGCCATGGTTGCCGTCGGTGGCGGTAAAGAAGGTGGCCTGGCCAAAGTCCTTGGCAAGCTGATCGGAGGTCAGGTAATCGAAGGTGCACTCGGCAACGTCCTTGCCGGTCTCGTCGGCAATGTAGTTGGCCATGGCAAACGAGCCGCCCAGGACCTTAAAGGCGTTGAGGCCAAAGCGATAGCTCTCGTCCTTAACGCACAGGTTGGACAGGCCCAGGCGCGCGGCCTGGCCGTCCAGGCGGGCAAGCGGAGTGACGGTGTACTGGGGGAACGACTGGTGGAAGGCGCGGGCCTTCTTCACGTGGTCGAGGCTCATGATTCCCAAGTGCTTGTCATCGCTCTTGGGCATCGTGTTGCCCGCCCACTGGATCTTATCGGCCATACGGTGAACTCCTTAAGTCCTCTCTTGCCGGCCCCCGCATACGCGTTTCAGCCCGATCCCATTCACACGGCTGAACTTTTATGTGGATGCCAAACAAAAAGTTTGTTAGTAATGTTCTATCACACTTTTTGACTGGCATACCTAACGAATTGTTTGTTGCCGTAATCGGTACTTTTTCGCCGCCGAACGGTCACACAACGCAGCGACGCTTTCGTTATTTGCGAACAGGTGTGGTTTATGGCACAGTGAGCCCAAACTAATTTTTAGGAAGGTACCCATGACCCCCGCACAGATTGAGTTTTACAAGCGCCTCGCACACGGTCTGGCGCTCCAATTTGGCCCCAACTGCGAAGTCGTCGTCCACGATCTGGAGACCGAGGACGTGGACCACTCCATCGTAGTGATCGAAAACGGCCAC
Source organism: Collinsella sp. (assembly GCA_018376265.1). Taxonomy (GTDB): domain Bacteria; phylum Actinomycetota; class Coriobacteriia; order Coriobacteriales; family Coriobacteriaceae; genus Collinsella. The sequence continues at coordinate 114,014 of JAHABQ010000001.1, read as the reverse complement.
GTCAGCGGGCGCAAACTGGGTGACGGCCCCAGCCATATCGTGTTTGAGTCCATGCACGAGGGCACCACCGACGTGCACGACCGCGAGCCATACCTCACCAAAACCACCGATGGCAAGCTGCTCAAGTCCTCTACCATCTTTATCCGCAACGACGAGGGCAAGCCCGTCGGCATTTTGGGCATCAACTTTGACATTACGCTCATGAAAGCTTTTGAGCGTTCGCTCGACGCCTTTACCGGCACCGGCGGCTCGGGCTATACCGAGCCCGAGCCCATTACCAAGAACATCGGCGACCTGCTCGAGGACCTGCTGCACGAGTGTGAGCAGTTTGTGGGCAAGCCCGCGGCACTCATGACCAAAGACGAGCGCATTCGTGCCATTGGCTACCTCGACCGTCGCGGCGCCTTCCTCATTTCCAAGTCGAGCGAGCGCGCCTGCGAGTTCTTTGGCATCTCAAAGTACAGCTTCTATAGCTACCTCAATGAGGCCAAGGCGGCGGCCGGCGACAAGTAGGCACTCGCCTGGATTGCCCCTCCCCTTTTGGGCGCGAGTTCTGGAAAGCACGAATCCAAGACCGAGCAGCTTGGGAAGTTCCATATAATCGATGTCATTGGTATTTCGAAAGGATGGAACAGAATGGCGTTGAGCAAGGCATCATGCACCGGTCGCGGATTGATTCCGGCAATTGGTGGACATGTGCACCGCATGTTCGATGAGAGTGAAGACGACCTGTTTTCACTGAGCCTTGACGACGTGATGGATGATCGCCCGTGGACCGCCGACGAACTCATGGGCGGTGGGGCTCGCCCGTCAAGCCCCAATCCCGCACTTGCGCCTAAGTCCGCATCTGCGCCGACTCCTGCGCAGTCGCCTGTTTCGACGCCCGCGCCTACGCCCGCACCCACTTCGGCGCCCACGACCGCTCCCCGCCCCGCAAGCGACCCGTCCGAGACGGCGGCATTTCTCGCTGCGGCGACGCAGGGCAAATCGGCCGACAGCACCGTTATGTACAGCGCCCAGCAGTTGCCCGTTCCTGCGGCACGCAAGCCTCCGGTCACACGGCTCGATGAGCCCGTTGCCCATCAGGTTGGCCATGATTCCTGGGCTGCAACCGATCTGGATGAGACCTCTACCGGCATGCCGGCGCTCGATGTTCCAGTTAACCCGCTTTTTGCCGCCAACACGAGCGCCGCGGACTATGAGGGCGGTGCGGCATATTCCGATTATTCCGATGGCTATGCTGGCACCGGTCGCATCGAGACCGAGGATTATGGCACCGCATCGAGCGATTATCTCAACGATCAGTACGCTGCCACGCCTGCACCGGAATATGGCCCGGAGGCCGCGTCCGCGCCGGCATATACCAAAAGCACGGGCGAAGAGCGCTTCGCCGATTATTACGCCGAGGAAAAGGCGCTGCGTTTCTCGGAATTTCCGCAGGCAGTCAAGGTTGCCTTTATCGCCATTATCATTGCCCTGCTCGGCGTCATTGCGTTTGAGGGATTCCAGCTGTTCCGCGGCCCCACCCAAGCGGAGTCGGAGACCCAGCAAAAAGAGGACGATAACCAGTACCTGGACATCAACACCCTCAAGGGCGATCCCAACGACGGAGACGACGAATAACAAATGCCAAAAATTGAGGGTCGTAGACCAGATCAACCCCGTGCGCTCATTGCCGCACGGGGTTGATCTTTGTCCGCGCGTGCTGATAGACTCCATCGTGCCCGCAAGCAGCGGGCGCGTTTTATCCAGAGTCGGGGTAGAGAGTTGGCTCCACGATCCCGACGCCAACCGGCCAAGAGGCACGGTGGCCCTGCCAACATCGATGAAAGGAGTCCGTATGGACAATTTCTCTGTGCGCAGTGAGCGCAACTTCCACAACCTAGCCGCCAAGCCAAAACGAATGCATCTTCTGGACAAGCCGAACGGCTATGCCTCGGCCATGGTCAAGAGCAGTCTCCCCCACCAGATGCGCTTTACCGTGCAGGCGCTCGAGAAAGAGCTCTACACCGCCGGCGACCCGCACGTACTGCAGATCAAGCTGCTTGGAGACGACTCGCGCGAGCTGTCTAGCTGGAAGCTGTTTGCCGACGGCACGTGCGTCGCAAGCGGTTCGGGTGACTTTGCCCGCGAGTGCTTCTGCGAGGGAGCTGAGGTGTTTCTGGACCTGTGTCGCGACGCCGTCGAGACTGCCGAGCTGTGCCAGTGGAGCGAGAGGGAGTACGCGCTGTTGGGTGCCGCGCGCGGGATTGCGGGGGGGTGTAGGAACAGAAGCCTCATGACGGTGGCCTCAGCTGGAATGACGTATCGCTCGATAAATGATCTCAACAACGTAGCCGATGCGCCGCATTTCACCTCAAAGGCATTGAGCGATCAGGAGGCGTCCAGCATTTCTTTGATATCCCCAATTGATTGTTCCGAGAAAGTCTCTTCATGTCCTTATAATCGCCCTTACGAGAAACGTGGACGAGACAGGCGTCCATATGCCGTCTCTAAACTAACGAGCCGTTCGCGGAAAGAACATCTGGCTAGCATGGGCCAAAGATATACTGGTATCGCTGCAACAATTATGGAAGATCGGCACCACCAATGACCTCCTTGAAATTCTCCAGGCGCTTCGCGCTTAGCCTGCTCGCCTCGCTGTCCGCCACCGTAGCGCTTGCTTTGCCCTCAACCGCCCTAGCCGCGTCGGACCCGAACCCGCCCAGCATCTCCAACGTGACGATATCCGCGACGACAGTCACGGCCGGCTCCACGCTGCATGTCGGCTATAGCGTCGATGACCCTGACGGGGTACGGTCCGTCACGCCCATAGTCGAAGTCCTTGTCGAAAACGATACCGGAGACCATGGAATCAGTTCCCGTCTCGCCTTCTCGTCGACCGGCAACACGACCGCGGGCTTCGATATCTCCACCTCCCCGAGCGACCGGCCCTGCAGGTACCGGATCATCGGCCTCGGCGTGACCGATAGTCTTGGATGGGTTACCGATGTCTACGACACGACGTATGCCGAGGAGAAGGGGCTCGACTGTCCGACCTTCACCACCGACCCCCTCGAGTATGAGGTGACCGAGGGACCCGAGGACCAAAACCCGCCGACCGTGTCCTCCGTGTCGCTCTCGAGCAGGGAGGTCGCAACCGGTGCCGACTTCCACATCTCTTGGACCGTCTCCGATGCCGACGGCGTTCGCTCCGTTTCCCCCATACTGCGGCAGGGCTGGGAGAATTCGGACGACGGCTGCTCTGTTTCGTCAGCCTATTATCACGGAGGCTCGTCTATCGACGGGTTTGACCTCACATTCGACAGCAATAGGATCGGAAGGCACAGGCTGATCGGCCTTTCGGTCACCGATGGCCTAGGGTTCGAGACCGATGTGTACGAGAGTTCCTACGCCAGGGCCAACGGCATTTCGGGCGCGACTTTCTCGGTTGGCGACCCGAGCGAGCTGTGCTTCGAGGTGACCGGCAGCGCGATCGACCGGAACCCGCCCACGGTCTCGAACGTTTCCATCTCCGCGAAGAGGGTCCCCGTCGGCGGGATCCTCCGTATCTATTGCAATGTAGGCGACGCGGACGGCGTAAGGTCTGTCTCCCCGATCCTCGGCGACCCCGGCTATGTCGAGGACCCGAACTCTTTAAAGACCCGCAAAACGTTGAGCTGCAGCTACGATGCGGCAAGGGGCTATATCGAAATCGAGTTCCCCACGTCGCTCTCGATGGGCTCGTTTGAAATCCAAGCCCTCGCGGTCCTCGACAAGACGGGCCACGAGACCTTCGTCTACAGCTCCGCCTACGCCGAGCGTAACGGCAAGACCGGCGTTCAGACCTTTGATGTCGACGACGCGGGGGACGTCACCTTCGACGTGACCGCTCCGCTGTATGCCGCCACCAAGGGCGACGGGCAGGCGTATGCAAAGGACGGCGAGGCCGGTCTGACCTTCCGCTTCAGCGGTCCTCTCGATGAGTTCACGCGTCTCCTCGTGGACGGAACTGAGGTCTCCGCCGAGAACTACACCGCAACCAGGGGCAGCACGATTATCGAGCTCAGGCCGTCCTACCTGGACACGCTCGCCGGCGGCGGACACACCGTCACGGCCGTCTGGAAGGACGGGACGGCGACCGATGCGTCCTTCACCGTGGAGGGGAAGGCCCAAGGGGAGCAGGCGGGCGGAAAGACCGACGTAGATTCACCCGGCGACAACAAAAGTGATCCTGCCACTCCTGAAAAGGACGCCGACGAGGCGGCTACAAAAAAGTCGGGACGCACGACAGCCGATGAACCAAAGCTCGCTGCAACCGGCGACTCCACTTGGATGGCCAGCATCGCATTGGCCATGGCGGCCACGGCCTGCTTCACGGCAGCGAGAAGGCTTGAGCCCAAGCAGCATAGGCACGAACAGTAGCTCAAAGCGAACTCAACTGGGAAGGGCAGATGGATAGCCGTCCTTCTCTTATAATCAACCCAATCCGCTGAAATGCAATCAGTTAACGAGTTTCGCCAGACGCTCGGCCTCTACCCCGCTCTAGCAAGCCACCAGGCGATGAGATAATGCCCACGACTATCAACGTAAGCAAGGAGCGCGCTATGGCAGACAACGAGACCAAACCCTCGGCGAACGACGGCCGAGAGGAGCTCGTGGCAAAACAGCTCGCATCGACCAAAATCCACCTCGCGCTCACTCAGAAGCGGGTGGACGTCTCCGGCGCCATCAAGCTACCGCTCGAGCGAATTCCCCAACTCGGCGTGGCGTTCGCCTCGCTCCGCTCGATGTTTCGCACCGTCACCAACACGGTGAGTGTGCCCACGCTGCTCCAGGCGACTGACAAATATGGTAGCCCGCTCGATCCGTCGAAACTCAACACGTTCAAGGACGGCAGCGGTCTCACAGGGGGCTACCGCGACGCCGCCAAGGGCCTTGGGCAGGCGCGCTTCCACGTAGTCGAGGGCGACATCGCCACGAGCGTCACGCAGGTGCCTTACGATCCAACATCGCTATTCATGGCAGCCGCAATCGCGCAGATAAACCAAAAGCTCGACTCCATCCAGGAGTCCGTCGACGAAATGTTCGAGTACATGCGTCAGCGCGACAAGGCCAACATGCGTGGCAACCTCAAGACGCTCGCAGACATCCTCAACGGTTACGGCCTCAACTACGGCAACGCCACCTACATGGCAAACGCCCATATGAAGGTGCTCGACATCAAGCAGTCGTCCGCGCAGGACATGGAACTCTTCCGCTCGCAGGCACAGGCGGATCTGAAAAAGAAAGGGTTCATCGAGGTGCGAGACGGCTTGGGCAGACGCCTCGACAAGGTGCTCGACTACCTCAAAGACTGCCAGCTCGCCACCTACATCCACGCGTTCTCGCTGTTCCTCGAACCCATGCTCGCCCAGAACTTCGAGCCCGCAAAGCTCGCGGACGCCACTGCGAAAATCGAGGCTGATTCGATCGCGTACCGCGAGCTCTACACCGACTGCTACAACGCACTCGAAGCGGGGGCTGTCGACACCGTCGATGCGGCACTGCTGGGCGGTATCGCGTCCGCGGGCAAATTGCTCGGTCACGCCATCGCAAAGACCCCCGTGGGCGACCATACACTCATCGACGAGGCGCTCGAAGGCGCAGGAGAGAGCATCGGAAAGTTCAACGACAAGCAATCCGAGAAACTCCTCGAAAAGCTCCATCAGGCAAAGACGCCCGACGTCACGCCGTTCAAGCAGAGCGTAAAGGAGATCGACACCCTCTACAACCGCCCCGCGCAGATCGCCGTGGACGCCGAGAACGTCTACATCTTGCCTACCAAGCAGCAGGAAGAGTAACGATACGCGACAGGCACGCGCCATGCAGACAGCTAACGCCCCTACCTTCCCGCCGCCTTCAGCTTCAGCAGCAGGTCGCCCAGCTCGGGGCACTTGCTAGAAAGGCGCGTCTGAGCTCGCTCGCCCATCCCCCACCGCTGGCGGACTTCCTGGGCGCGCGGGCTCACGCGGTAGTCCCCGTCCATCACCTGCTTGAGCAGCTTGGCGGTCACGCGCGCATCGGCAAGGGCGCTGTGGGCGTGACCCGTCGGCTCGTCGAACTCGATGCCAAGCCACGTCGCCGCGTCACTCAAAGAGACGCACCCGTGGCTGCCCACGTCCATGATCGAGGTGTAAAACGCCTGCAGGTCGGCCCAGTCCGTAGGAAATGCGGAAAGATCAATGTGCTTTGCCTGGCACTCGGTCAAAAGCTGTCGACGATCCGCCCCGCTCCAGCAAACTATCTGGGCGGAGTAGCGACCGATCCAATCGCAGAGCCTTTTGATCACCACGTAGAGCGGATCGGCCATCGCGGTGTCCACGGCCGATATCCCCGTAAGCTCGCGGACAGGGAACGCAACGCCTTCGGTAAATTCCGTCTGCACACACTGCGAAAACTCGCCCATAACGTTGCCGTGATAGTCGAGCTTGACGGCGCCGACCTCGATAATCTCGTTGCGCAGCCCACGGCGCTGGCGCTGCTTTGGCACCGGCGCAAACTCAAAGTCCAGCACAATCTGGCACGCAAAGTTCGTCGTATCGATAGCCGAGATACACGGCGTCTTTTCAGCTGACACGGTTAGGGCCTTTCTCCGTTGCTTGCCGCTTGTTACATAAGCGGCTACATTGCCGTAAGGATAGGTGGCCGCGCGGACATGAAAGCTGGGCGCAATACCATGCGCCAGGCACACGCCATGCAGACGGCCCCAAGAGAGTTGCCCGCTCTATTCAAATGCATGAAAAAGATTTAGGCCCGGTGACTTGAATCAGCGGTCATCCCGGGCCCATCAGAGCTCGTAGAGCTCTTGGTTGCTTTGGTCTCGCTCTTCACGGCGCTTATCGAACTTTCCGAGGCACTCAAGCAGCATTCGAAGCATAACAAGTCGCTGCCATTAAGGCACTGACCTCTTGACCAAGCAACGGCGCTGCCCAGCTATCACCCTTGGGCTGCCGTCAACTTTATTCTATCCGCGAGCATCTGGTTTACCAAATGGATTTTCGGTAAAGGAAGCACGGCACGCCCGCAAAACCACTACGCCCCAAGTGCCGCCATGGGAATCACCGCCACGCCGTCGTCGCGTGTGTAGGCAATGCTCCCCTTTCCAACCACGACCGCCAAAAACGCCGGCGCGGCATTCTGGGCGGCAGGATTGGAGAGCACTTTCCTCTCCAGCGCCTTGAGATTTCTCGCTCCATCGTCTGCTTTCGCATCACTCAGCTTGACCTCGATGGCTCCCCAGCGCCCGTCGTGCTCAACGATCAGATCGACCTCAAGGCCCTTCTCATCTCGGAAATAATGGACACTGTTGTCGACACCGCCGTAGGTGGAAAGGAACACGCGCACGTCGCGCAGGACGAGATTCTCAAAGAGCATCCCCAGCGTTTGCATATCGCCAAGCAGCCGCTCAGGGGTAGCCCCCAGCAACGCCGCCGCAAGTGACGGGTCACAGAAGTAGCGCTTGGGGCGCACGCGAACGCGGGCCTTCGAGCGCATGGGCGGCTCCCATCCGCACAGGTCCTCGGTCAGCTTGAGCCTGTTGAAGAGGTCCAAGTACGCAGCGATGGTCCTCTCGTCGGGGCCCGCCTCACCGTACGAGGCGTCCTTTACGAGCGTCTTGTACGTGACAGCCTGGCTCTCGTTCATGGCAAGAGCTCGCAAAAGGCCGTGTGCAAGCTCGGGCGACATGCCCTCGTCCAGCACGTTGACGTCGAGCACCGAGTGCACGTACTGGCTTGCCGTCTCTCGCGCAAGATCTTCCGAAAGCCCAAGATTTGCAGGCCAACCGCCCCTGCAGCACCAGCGGGCGACGTCATCCACCGTGCTCTCGCGACGCTGAGGGGCAAAATCCTCGCCCTTAAAGAGGCTTGCCAGTGACACGAGCGGCTCGCCGTCGCCCGACTCACACAGGGCCATGGGGCGCATTGACAGACGGGCGATCCTACCCGTGCCGGAATGACGAACATGGCTGCGCTCCTCGCTTTTGAGCGCGGTCGAGCCCGTGAGCAAAAGTGTCCCCCGTTCGTTGCCGCTCGCGTCCACGAAACGCCGGGCGGCATCCCAAACCTCGAGCACCTCCTGCCATTCATCGACCAGGTGTGGCGCATCGCCGATGAGCGCCAGGCTTGGGTCGACCTCTGCCGCCGCACGCTGCGCAGGCTCATCGAGCCTGGAGACGCTCGCCGAGCGAGAGAGCGCCGTCCAGGTCTTGCCGCACCATTTGGGGCCGTTGATCTCCACACAGCCAAACGCCCGCATAAGGGTGTCGAGGCGCTCCTCTATGAGCCGGGGCCTATATCCCTTTTGGGTCAATCTCTTTGGTGCATCCATAGACGGCCGTCCCTCTCTATCACGCGATATGCGAAATTACGCCATTCTCAATGCTGATTTTACGCTACTTTCAATGTAGTTTTTACGCCATGACAGATGTAGTTTTTACGCCATTTTCATTGAAGGTTTTACGCTTGGCATCCTTAGCGCGACCCATTCCGAGCATCACATCAGAGCGTGCTTGGTTATCTCCGCTCGCACATCTCGGCAAACGAAATCAGCTTGGCATCTCCCCTGCTCGCCGCAGCTTCCTGACATCCTTGCGTAAAGCCTCGCTTCGAGAAGATCGCATAGCTTTTGTGCTGCCGCCTAAAGAGCTCGCTTCGATGCACGAGCTTTTGCAGCACGTCTTCGCCCACCGGTTCATTGCGCCATTTGCATTCCGCAAACAGCGCAGTGCCCTCGCCATCGTCAACAATCAAGTCGATTTCTTCCTGCGTATGCGTGCGATTATCCGTCCCCCACCAGCGCCCAACGCTTGCCGGAACCACATCAAGCTGGCCCGCCCGCGCGAGTTCGTACACGTATTGTCTGCATATAATCTCAAAGACCGTACCCATATAATCCGATACGTGCGGCTCAATGCGCTCATACGCCATCTCGGCCATATCGTTTTGAATCAGCCCGATGTTCTGCGGAACAAACTTGTACCAGAACCTAAACATCTGGTCGCTCAGCAGATACACGGCTCGCTTATTGCTCGTCTCGTTTAGGGGCAGCTCGCGCTCGACAATCCCAAGCGACGCCAGCTTATCCACATAGCTCTTTACGTTGCTCGCAGGGATTCCCGTAGAGCTCGCAATCTCCGAGATCTTCGAGCGCCCCTGGGCAATTGCTTGCACGATCGCATCATATTGCTCGGGATTGCGGCACTCCTGCAATAGCAGGTTACTCGGCTCCTCAAAGAGATAGCCCGTAGGAGTAAGAAAAAGACGTTTGATGTTGTCCTTGAGCGGTGCGGCAGGATCGACTTTCTCGATATATGCAGGAATGCCACCCGTCATGCCATAGCAAACTGCAGCGTCTTCGCGACCCATGCTCTGCCACAGGCCGAGGGTCGTCATAAAATCGAGCGGCATGATCTTAAACTGGGCCGTACGCCTACCGTATAGCGGACTCTCGTAGCCCAACACCTGCTCTTCCATAAACGAAAGCGACGACCCGCACAGGATAAGCATAAGCTTGGTCTCTTTGTACAAGTGATCGATCTTGTCTTGCAGCAACGAGCTGATCTCGGGATTCGATTGGGCGAGATAAGGATACTCGTCGATCACGACAATCAAACGTTCCGTACGAGCCATGGTAGCCAATGCATCGAACGCCTCGTCAAAACTACGAAACGACACGCCAGCAACACCAACGGAGCCCGCAAGTATCGCCTGGCTAAAGCCATGCAGGTTTGCCTCTGCATTGGTGCGACGAGCTTGAAAGTAAATAGCCTTCTTGCCTTGGATAAACTCTGTGATAAGACGCGTTTTGCCCACGCGACGGCGGCCGTAAATCACAGGCATCTCAAAGGAGCCCGTGCCATACAGTCGATTGAGCTCGGACATTTCCGCCGTTCTTCCGATAAACATAGGGCCATCCTTCCTTTACGTTATAGCTAGCTATATTATACCTTCCTATAATATAGCTAGCTATAACGTAATTCGACAAGCGGCGCACGCAAAAGGGTCGGTACACCACCGCACGTGGACCGTTCCGGAAAATGTATCCCGTTCTGGAGCCAAAAACTGGGCCGTAGTTTCCGCCAAACATGCCATCCGGAAAGCGTGTCCCGTTCTGAGCGCCAAATCCGGGACGCAGTTTCCACTCCAAACAAAGGGCCCCGGCTCGCGATGGAGCCGGGGCCAAAGGCGCAGCGTATGTAGTTGATGTTGAGCGCGAACGGCCCGTCAACAATGGCCGTCCACGCTCTACCCTACCCGCGGTGACGGGCGCGGCTGTACGGCGTATCCACCATGGGCAGATCCGGACGCAGCTTGCCGTCGAATGCGCGATAGGCGTTCTGTACGGCGGGCGCCGTGGGAATCGTTGCAATCTCACCGATGCCCTTGCCGCCGTATGCCACGGGCAACAGCTCGTCCTTCTCCACGTAGATGGCGTGGATATTCGGAATCTCGGGCGCACGGAACAGCCCGAGCGTACCGTACCTTGCCTGGGGTACGCAGTCCTTGAGCGGCCAGTCCTCGGTAAGCGCATAGCCCATACCCATGAGCACGCCGCCTTCGATCTGACCCTGGATGGAGATGGGGTTGGCCACCTTGCCGGAATCGTGCGCGGCATAGACCTCGCTCACGCGGCCGTCATCATCCAGAATGACCACATGCGTGGCAAACCCGTAGCAGATGTGGCTCTTGGGGTTGGGAACGTCGGCGCCCAGCTTGTCGGTCGGCTCCAGGTACACGTAGCCAAACTCGCATCCCTCGAGCGCCTTGATGGCAGCCGCGGGATCCTGAGGATGCATACCCTGGCCGGCGATGAGCTCCTGCGTGCGCAGCTGATAGGCGCGACCGTCGTCGTACTCAATCTTGACGCCGTCGCCATGCGCGCTCACGGGAGTATCGGGTGCGGGCTTGCCGGCCTCGATGTCAAGCATGGCATCGCGCAGCAGGAAGGCGGCACCGCGCACGGCCTCGCCGGTCACGACCGTCTGACGCGAGCCAGACGTGGTGCCGGAGTCGGGAGCGTTTTCGGTGGAGCACTCGCCATTAGCAATGCAGCTCAGCGGCAGACCGCAGGCCTCGGCAACGTCCTGCAAAAAGACCGTGTTGCAGCCCTGGCCGATGTCGGACGTGGCGGCGTAGACCACGGCGCGGCCATCCTCGACGCGAATCTTGCAGCGACCGGCATCGGGCAGGCCCACGCCCACGCCGGCGTTCTTCATGGCGCAGGCAATGCCGGCGTGTCCGGGATGCGCGTAGTAGGCATCCTTGACCTCGAGCAGCGTCTCTTTAAGCGCCGTGGAGCAATCGGCAATCTGGCCGTTGGGCAGAACCTCGCCCGGCTCGATGGCGTTGCGGTAGCGAATCTCCCACGGATCCAGGCCGACCTTCTCTGCCAGCAGGTCGATCAGGCTCTCGAGCGCAAACTCGGACTGGCAGACGCCAAAGCCGCGGTACGCGCCGGCAGGCGGGTTGTTGGTGTAGTAACCAAAGCCGCGAATGTCGGTGTTCTGGTACTTGTAGGGGCCGACGGCATGCGTACAGGCGCGCTCGAGCACCGGGCCGCACAGCGACGCGTAGGCACCGGTATCAAAGTTGATCTCGCAATCCAGGCCGGTAAAGTTGCCCTCGGCGTCGCAGCCCAGTGTAAAGGTGCCGTCCATGGCGTGACGCTTGGGATGGAAAGCGAGCGACTCGGCACGCGTGAGCTTACACTTCACAGGACGCTGGAACTTATATGCGGCGAGCGCGGCCAGGTGCTGGATGGACACGTCCTCCTTGCCGCCAAAGCCGCCACCCACGAGCATGGTCTCGACGACCACGCGCTCGGGCTCGTTGTCCCAGCCAAACATGTGGGCACACTCTTTGCGCGTATCGTAGGCGCCCTGGTCGGTCGACTGCACCTTGACGCCGTTCTTGTACGGGAAGGCGACGGCGCACTCGGGCTCCAAGAAGGCGTGCTCGGTAAAGGGCGTGGTAAAGCGCTGCGTCACGGTGAATGCGCTCTCCGCTAGCGCCTTGGCGGCGTCGCCGCGCGTCACGTGACGGCTCTGGCACACGTTGTCCTTGAGCTCCACCGTGTTGCCAAAAGCAAAGAAACTGTCATGCAGGCGCGGGGCGTCGGCGGCCTTGGCCTCGGCGATGTTGCGCACGGGCTCCAGCGGCTCGTAATCGATCTTTACGAGCTTCTTGGCCTTCTCGAGCGTCGCCTCGTCCTCGGCGACTACCAAAACGATGGCGTCGCCCACGCAGCGGGTGATATCGCCCTGGGCGATCATGACGTCCCAGTCCTGGATAAGGTGGCCGACCTGGTTGACCGGCACGTCCTCGGCTCGCAGGATGCCCACCACACCGGGCAGGGCCTCGGCCTTGGAGGTGTCGATGGAGAGCACGCGGGCGCGCGGATATTTGGAGCGAACGGCGCTGGCATAGGTCAGGCCCGGCTGATCGAGCTCGTCGATGTCGTCGGGATACTTGCCCTCGCCGAGCACCTTCTTGCGCACGTCGATACGGAAGGCGCGCTTGCCCACGCCGTAGTCATCGCCGCGCTCCAGATCCTCGTCGATCTGCTTTTCGCCACGGAGCACCGCAGCTGCCAGCGAGATGCCCTCGATAATCTTCTTGTAGCCGGTGCAACGGCAGACATTGCCGCGGATGGCGTACTTGATCTGCTCCTCGGTGGGCTCGGGGTCCTCGGCGATGAGCGCTGCACCCGCCATGACCATGCCGGGGATGCAAAAGCCGCACTGCACGGCGCCCACGGCGCCAAAGGCGTACACGAAGGCCTCGCGCACGTCCTCGGGCAGGCCCTCGACGGTCACGATGTTGCGGCCGGCGGCAAGCGCGGTGGTCAGTACGCACGCCTTGACGGCCGCACCGTCCACGTGAATGGTGCAGGTACCGCAGGCGCCCTCGGAGCAGCCGTCCTTGGCGGAGTGAATGTGCAGGTCGTCGCGCAGGTAGCGCAGCAGCGGTTTGTTTTGGGTCGTCGTGCGCTCAACGCCGTTAACGGTAAAAGTGAATTCCTGTGCCATGGTGATTCCCTTCTACACGCCGGCGGCGATGCCGGTGCGGTCGTGGATAGCGCCATGCGGGCAGACGACGGCGCACATGCCACACGACAGGCAGTCCGCGCCGTCGATATGGGCGCAGTTGTCCTCGATGCGGATAGCGCCGGCGGGGCACTTTTTGGCGCACATGCCGCAACCGATGCAGCTCGTGTCGCAGATCTTGCGGGCGATGGCGCCCTTATCGGTGTTGTTGCAGCGCACCAGGATATTCTGGTAGCCGGGGACGAAGGCGATCACGCGCTGCGGGCACGCCATGCCGCACAGGCCACAACCCGTGCACTTTGAGCGATCAACGCGGGCGATGCCATCGACCAGTGCAATGGCGCCGTGGGGGCAGGCCGTGACGCAGGCGCCACAGCCAATGCAGCCTTCACTGCAGCGGGCGTCGCCGCCTGCGGAGGCACAACCGCTTCCGCAGGCAACGTAGGCCACGTTATGTTGAATGGATTTGGCCATAAGGGGTCCCTTATTTCTTAAGGAGATACGAATAGTTGTCGCGCACGGCCTTGATGGTCAGGCGGACGGCCTCGGGAAGGCCGGTGTTGACGGCATCGACCGATACGGTGCGGACCGTGCCGGCGACGCGGACCTTAAAGTGGTCCTCGCCCACGGCCAGGAAGCCCTCGTTCTCGGAGTTCTCCATGTCCTGCTCGCTCCAGAACAGGGTGAGTTTGTCCTTGTAGGGACGACCCTCCTGGTAGGGGCAGAACACGGCGCAGTTGCCGCACTCGTTGCACATGCCGTCGACATGAACGACCTGATGCTTGGCCAGGCCCGGCACCTTGATGGCAACGTTGGCGCGGTTGGGGCACACGTCGCAGCAGACCTCGCACACCGAACCGCAGCCCAGGCAGCGGGTCTTGGTGCAGTTGCGCTTGTCGCGGCACAGCGACCCCTTGCGCTCGTAGCAGGTGTCCTCGCGACCGGCCTGCTCGTTGCAGTCGGCGTACTTGTTAAAGTCCACGCCAGCGATGGCGCGGGCGACTTCGGCGGCGTCGGCAATAGCCTCGACCACGGTGGCCGGACCGCGACGACAGTCGCCCGCAGCCCAGACGCCCTCGACACCGGTGGAGGTGGCGGCAAGACGGCCACGACGGTCGTGCTCGACGCCCGCGGCATCATACAGGCTGGCATCGATACCCTCACCCACGGCGCAGATCACCGTGGTGGCGGGAAGCTCAACGGTCTCGCCCGTGGCAACGGGGCTGCGACGGCCGCTTGCATCCGGCTCGCCAAGCTCCATAACATCGCAGGTCAGCACGGCGCCGTTGAGTGCCTTGGGAGCCAGCAGCTCGCAGAACTCAACGCCGTCGGCAAGAGCAAGATCAAGCTCTTCCTCGTCGGCGGGCATCTGCTTCTTGGTGCGGCGATACACCAGGCGCACGTTCTTCACACCAGCCAGACGCTTGGCCACGCGGGCCGCGTCCATGGCGGTGTTACCGGCGCCAATGACCACGACGTCCTCGCCCAGCTCGAGTTTCTCGCCCTTCTTGGCGGCCTCGAGGAACTCCAGCACGTCGAGCTCGGCACCCTCGCCTAGGCCCGCAGAGCCGGGCATCCAGGCACCGGTGGCCACGACCACGTCGGTAAAGCCCTGGGCCTTGAGCTCGTCAATGGAATCAACGCGAGCGTTGAGCTGCACCTTGGCGCCAAAGGCCAGGCAGAGCTCGGCATCGTGGGAGATATCGTCGCTCGCGATGCGGAACTCGGGAATCACGTGACGGACCACGCCACCGAGCGAATCGCGGGCCTCGAAGATAGTGACGGGCACGCCGGCACGCGTCAGGAAGAACGCGGTCGCCAGGCCGGCCGGGCCGCCGCCGATAACGGCAACGTTGCGCTCGCCGTCGTTTGCGATGGCCTGGGCGCGCAGCTTGGGCAGCACGGCGGTCATGGCCTCGCGGGCGGCCTTGAGCTTGCTGGCGCGGATCTGGGCGCCCTCGGGCTCGTAGAACGCACGCTCGCAGGCACGGCCGCAGGGATGCGGGCAGATGGTACCGGTGATGAACGGCAGGGCGTTGCGCTCGATGATGATGTTGAGTGCGTCCTCGTAGCGGCCCTCGTCAACAGCCGCCAGATAGGCGGGAATATCCTGCTGGATGGGGCAGCTCGTGCGGCACGGCGTGGTAAAGCAGTCGGAAAGCGGGCTCTTGCCGGCGACCTTGCGGTCGGGCAGCGGGCGCAGCGGCTTCTTGTAGAGCGGGTTGGTGAGCGAGTCGGTCTGGATCGCAGTCACGGCCTCGAGAGAGACGCCCGCGAACGGCTTGCCATCCAGGTCGGTAAACTCGCCAGCCATCTGGCTAAAGCGCTCGTAGCCACCAGGCTTGAGTACGTCGGTCGCCAGGGTGACGGGCCAAATGCCGGCATCGTACAGGGCGCGGATGTTGTAGACCGTGGCGCCTCCGGAGTAGCTGATACGCAGCTTACCATCGAACTGCTCGGTAATGCGACGGGCGGCCTCGATGGTCAGCGAGAACAGCGAACGGCCGGACATGTACATCTCGGTGGAGGGCAGCTCGTTCCTCGTCACGTCGACGGGGAACGTGTTGGTCAGCTTGACGCCAAACTCCAGGCCGCGCTCGGCACACAGGGCAATCAGACGCTCAAACATGGGCACAGCGTCGACCCACTGCAGATCCTCGCGGAAGTGCGTGTCATCGAAGACGATGTAGTCGAAGCCCAGCTCGTTGAGGCGCTGGCGAGCAAACTCATAGCCCAGCAGCGTGGGGTTGCACTTGATGTAGGTGTTGAGACCCTTCTCGGTAATCAGATAGGTCGCGATGCGCTCGATCTCCGCCGGCGGGCAGCCATGCAGCGTGGACTCGGTAATGGAGTTGGAGACGCGCGCCGGGATGGACTCGACAAACGCGGCATCGACATTCTCAAACTTGTCCAGGTTAGCGAGCGCCCACGTGCGGCACTCGTTCCAAACCTCGGAGCCGCTGGCGTCCTTCATGCCCTCAATGTACGCATCGACCTTGGGGCTCTTGATGCCCTCGAGGTCATAACCCACGGACATGTTGAAGACAAAACCATCCGGGCTGCCCAGGCCGTACTCGCGAGCGATCAGGTGGCAGGCAAACCATGCCTTCACGTACTCGGCAAAGGCCTGCGGAACCTCGAGCTCGGTCGACCACTCGCAGTTGTAGCACTCGTCCTGCGCCACGATGCAGGGCTTGTTCACACACTTGGAGAGCTCCTCGCCGTCCATAACCTGAACGGTCTTGAGCTCAAAGAAGCGGGAACCGGCCACGTAGGATGCCACGATGTTCTGGGCCAGCTGCGTATTGGGACCGGCGGCCGGGCCAAACGGAGTCTCGATGCGCTCGTCAAAAATGGGAAGCGCGCCCTCCTGGTTGGTCGTGACCATCTTGCGCACGCCAAAGACGGCGCCCTGAGTCTTGTGCTCCTCGATGATCCAGTTCATCAGCTGCGAAAACGGGATCGGCCTCATGATGTCGCTCATAATGAGCTCCTCTCTGTAACGCCCGGCGAGACCGCGCGACGGGCGCAAATACGGTGTAGCGCTAGCACAGCGCCGGCGACCCCGCGGAGGCCGCCTATACGCGCGTCGAACGCGGCGAAACATCCGACGCGCGTGAATCTACTTGTAATTAGTAGGTGCGTTCGTTGAGCGTGCTCCAGAGCTTCTTGGACTCAGCCATGGTCCACGCGTTGATCTTGTCCTCATCAATGCCAACGAACTCGCGATCCTTGTACAGGACGCGGCCGTTGATGATGGTGGTGCGGCAGTTTTTGCCCATCATGCCAAAGAGCATGTGGCCGTCGATGTTCTCCTCGCTCAGCGGCGTAAAGGGCTTGTAGTCCATAACGATAACGTCGGCGGCAGCGCCGGCCTCGAGCACACCAAGCTTGCGATCGAAGTACTTGCTCGCCATCTTGGCGTTGTTCTCAAACAGCATAGTCATGGCCTCGCACCAGCCCACGTTGGGCATGGCAGCGTTGTGGCGCTGAATGATCAGGAAGACCTTAAGGCTCTCGAGCATATCGTGGGTGTAGGCGTCGGTACCCATGCACACGGGGATGCCGCGGCGGAAGAACTCGAGCACGGGGGCGCAGCCCACGGCGTTGCCCATATTGGATTCGGGGTTGTTGACCAGCCAGGTGCCGGACTCCTTGACGATATCCATCTCGGCAGGCGTCACGTGGATGCAGTGGCCCAGCATGGTGTCGGGACCAAGCAGGTTGTGCTGCAGCAGGCGCTCGACGGGGCTGATGCCACCGCGGTTGAGGCGGGAGTCCCACACGTCATTCATGCCCTCGCACACATGGATGTGGAAGCCGGTCAGGCCGTTGTTGGCCTCGGCCATCTTGTCCATGGTCTCGTCCGACAGCGTAAAGGTGGCATGCCCGCCAAACATGGCAGCGATCATGTGGTTGTCGTTATCGCGACGCTCCTTGGCGGCCCACTGGGCAAATTCGGCGTTCTCGGCAATGGCCTGGTCGCATTTTTCCTGGCCACGGCGATCGGAAACCTCGTAGCACAGGCACGAACGCATGCCCAGCTCCTGAGCTGCATCCTTAATGGTAAAGAGGCTTCCCGGGATCTCGCAGAAGCTCGCATGGTGATCGAAGATCGTGGTGACGCCATCACGGATGGAGTCCAAAATCGTAGCATAGGCGCTGGCCTTGGTGCCGTCGAGCGTCAGGTTGTCGTCGATCTTCCACCACTGCTGCTCGAGATTCTCCAAGAAGTTGGTGGGGTTGCAGCCCTTAATGGCAAGGCCGCGGGCCAGACCCGAGTAGATGTGGGTGTGGCAGTTGATAAGTCCGGGCATGATGAGGTTGCCCTGGGCATCGACGTACTCGGCATCCGGGTACTTGGCCTTGAGCTCGCGCTCGGGGCCCACTTCGACGATCGTATCTCCGTCAATGGCGACCGCACCGTTTGGAATAAACGGGGTCTGAGCGTTGCGGGTAAAGACGGAACCGTTAGCGACCAGAAGCATGGATGCTCCCTTCAACATCAGAGGCGGGGTTTGACACCTCTGACATGGCGGAGTGCGAAGCGCCGGCCTACACCGGAAACGGGCCCTCTCCCGTCAACGCTTCACCAAAGGGACAAACCCTTTGAAGTGCGGCTTGGTGCCGCATGGCGTCGGCGGACGAGGCGATGCGTCCGCCGACGAATAGCACCGAATTGGTTACTTCTTGCTCTCGGGCAAGACCAGATCCACGGCAGCGTCCTTGGCAGCATCGATGTGCTGAGCCACGACCGGCGTCTGCGGAAGGATCAGGTTAAGGACAATGGCCATGATGGCGGTGGGGGTTACGGCATTGGAGCCGATGACGGTGGACACCCAGGCGGGCATACCCTCGCCGGCAAGGCAACCGCTGGCCATCCAGATACCCAGGCCAAAGACGACGGAGGTGCCGACGATGGTGGTGGTGCGCTGCGTGAGGCCCTCGCGGGTGAACATGCGCACGCCGTTCATGGTGATGGTGCCAAAGACGCCGACGGTCGCGCCGCCGATGACGGGCTGCGGGATAGCGGAAAGGACGGCAGAGAGCTGCGGGAACAGACCGGCGATGGCAAAGACGGCCGCAATGATCACAAAGACCCACTTGTTGACGACCTTGTTGGAGCAGATGATGCCCACGTTCTGGCCAAGGGCGCTGGTGGGAAGACCGCCCAGCAGACCGCCGACCATAGAGGTGAGGCCCTGGGACACGATAGCGCCGGAGAGCTCGCGCTCGGTGGGCATACGGTCGATGGAGCCCAGGCAGGCGGCGGAGACGTCACCGATAACTTGGATGGCAACCATGGGGAACACGACGGCGAGGGTAATGCAGACCTCGGGATCAAACTTGAGCGCGTAGGGCATGAGCTTGGGAAGAGCGAAGACCTGAGCGGTGGCGACGCTGGAGAAGTCGATCATGCCAAAGGGGATGGAGACGATCATGCCAACGATCATGCCAAAGAACACGGATCCCAGCTTGAGCGTGCCCTTGCCAAAGTTGGCGAGCGCAAAGACCACGGCGAAGGTGATAAGAGCGACGCACCAGGCCTGCGGGGTGCCCCACAGCGGCGTACCCATACCGCCGGCCATATACTTGACGGCCGTGGGATACAGCGAAACGCCGATGGAGAAGATGACCGTACCGGTCACGACGGGCGGGAACAGCCACTTGATCTTGCTGTAGGCCAGACCAAAGAGGACCGCGACGGCGCCGCCGACGATCTCGCCACCCAGCAGCGCACCAAAGCTAAAGCCCGAGGCACCCATGGCCTGCAGGGCCGGCAGGAACGCGAACGAAACGCCCATGACGATGGGCAGGCCGCCGCCGATGCGACGGAAGGGAGCGAAGGCCTGAAGGGCCGTGTCGATCGCCGAAAGAATGAGCGCGACCTGGATGATGTCGGTACTCTGCTGGCTATTAAAGCCGTAGACGCCGGCCATGATGACCGCCGGGGTAATGATGCCGGCAAACGATGCCAGTACGTGCTGAAGGGCACACGGGATCATTTCCTTAACGGGAGGCATGCCTTCGCGAGTGAACAGGGCTTCAGTACCGTTCGTAACCGTCTCCTGGGTCATTTGACCACCAATCCTCGAAGTAGTTGTTTTCGCATCTGACGCTCTATTGTGACGCAGTGCGGGGTTGAGGTTGTGCCTTCATTGCATATCGTATTAAAGATGATTCTCATTCTCAATAATAATTTTTTGTTATCAGACTATTCTTCAGCTGAAATTACGCATTTCCGCAGGTCAGGAAAGTGTCTGGTCAAAATAACATCTAACATTTCTTTTGGTCAACCGTTTACCGCTAAATTCCTACCGTTCGTCTGCATTACGCAATGTACCTGCGGATATACGAGATGATGGGCAGCGTGTTACCATGATAAAAAATTGTTATGAACACTTCGATAGAACCCAAAGGAGTTGCCCGTGAACGAGACCGTACGTCGCTTTTTGCCGATGGTCGATTTCCTGGAGCAGGTACTCGGTAAGAACAGCGAAATCGTCCTGCACGATTTCTCGGATCCCGACCACGCCATCGTCGATATCCGCAACGGTATCGTGAGCGGCCGCAAGGTCGGCGGTCCCGCCACCGATCTGGCGCTCAAGATCATGCACGACGCCAAGTATCGCGACCTGCCGTTTATTACGGGCTACGAGGGCCGCGGTGCCGGTGGCAAGACATTGGAGTCAGCGACGTACTTTATCCGCGAGAATGACGAGATCGTCGGCATGCTCTGCGTCAACACCGACCTCTCGACCGTGCGCTCCATCAACGCCATGGCACAGCAGCTCATGGCGTGCTTCGACGCGGCGCCGACGCGCACGGAGCCCGCCTCTATCGAGGTCGAAAGCCTTTCGGAGTCCACACAGGAGCTCATCGACCGCAGCATTGCCGAGCTGCTGAGCGCTCGCGGGCTGGATGTGACGTCGCTTGGTCAAAGCGACCGCGTGGACGTCATTCGCCACCTCAACGGCAACGGGGTGTTCATGCTCAAGGGCGCCGTGGCCTGCGCCGCCACCGCGTTGGGCATCTCGGAGCCCAGCGTCTACCGCTACCTGCAAAAAGTTCGCAAGGAGGGCTAACGAGCAAAATGGAGCGCGGCTCCACAAGCGATTCGTCACTTAACAAAAGACTCTGCAGCTCGCACGCGCTGCAGGGTCTTTTTGCATGTCATGTTTAGTTGTTGCCAACACCTTAGAGGGCGGCGACGACCTCGATCTCGACCAGACCGCCAGCCGGAAGGGCGGCAACCTGGAAGGCGCTGCGCGCGGGAAACGGGGCCTCGAACTTGGAGGCGTAGATCTCGTTCACGGCGGCGAAGTCGGCGATGTCGGCCAGGTAGACCGTGGTCTTGACGACATCGGCAAAGGTGGCGCCGGCAGCGGTCAGCAGGGCCTCGACATTGGCGAGGGACTGCTTGGCCTGGGCCTCGACGCCCTCGGGCATCTTGCCGGTCGCGGGGTCGATGCCCAGCTGGCCGGACAGGAACACCATGTTGCCGGCCTGGATACCGGGGGAATACGGGCCGATGGCGGCCGGTGCGTTATCGGAAGACACGACGGTCTTGCTCATGTTTTTCTCCTTACGATCAGATAGAGAGCGTGAGCGCGGCGTTCGCACCGGGAGGCACAATTCGGTCTGAACACCGCGCTTGATTGGGATAGTACTCAAGGTTTCCGTGCGATGCAAGAATATTATCAGCTTGCGAGAATATTTTATCGCCCAACGGTTTCTCCGAACCGCTGAACGGTTCTCATGTGGAGCAGCCAGTCCAAGCTGCTGAAGACTTTGTCCTGCTTAGGCTGCGGGCGTCGCCCACCGCAGCGACGCCACTATACTTTTGAATATCTGAGCATTTTGAAAGGCAGGATATGACCGCAACCGCCAGCCGAACCACTAACCGCAGGCCCGAGCTTTTGGCCCCCGCCGGAGGGCCCGAGCCTTTTGCCGCCGCACTCGCCGCCGGGGCAGACGCCATCTACTGCGGCATGGGCAGCTTTAACGCCCGCCGCAAGGCCACCAACTTTACCGACGAGGCCTTTGAGCAAGCCTGCCGCGCCGCGCATCTAGCCGGGTCGCGCGTCTACGTCACGGTCAACATCGTCATCAAGCAGTCCGAGATGGGCGATGCACTGCAGCTCATCCATCGCTGCTCCACGCTGGGCGCCGACGCCTTTATCATCCAGGACTGGGGCCTGTTCTTTGAAGTCAAGCGCACCATGCCCGGCATCGAGACGCATATCTCGACCCAGGCGAACATCCACGACGACCGCGGAACTATCTGGTGCCGCGAGCAGGGCGCCGACCGCGTGACTCTCTCGCGCGAGCTCTCCATCGACGAGATCGCCGCCATTCACAACGCCGCGCCCGATGTGGACCTCGAGGTCTTTAGCCACGGCGCCATCTGCTTTTGCTACTCGGGTCTGTGCCTGCTGTCGAGCTTTGCCATGGCGGGCCGCTCGGCCAACCGCGGTATGTGCGCTCAGCCCTGTCGCCTGCCTTACGAGCTGATCGACGAGAACGGCCGCTCGCTCTCCCCTGCCGGTCGCGAGCGCGCGCTGTGCCCGCGCGACACCAACACTTCGCAGCTTGTTCGCCGTCTGTATGACGCCGGCGCCGCATCGCTCAAGCTCGAGGGCCGCATGAAGGCGCCCGATTACGTGTACTCCATCGTCGATGTGTACCGTCACGAAATTGACGATATGCTGGCCGGAGCCACCGTGGCCAAGGACGAGGAGGCCGCCCGCCAGCGCCAGCTCAAGCGTTGCTTTAACCGCGACTTTACGCACGCCTATCAGGACGGCACCTCGGGCGACGAGATGATGAGTTACGAGCGATCCAACAACCGCGGCCAGATCGTAGGCACGGTGCTGGGCAGCCGTCTGGCCAACCGCGATGTGCGCGGGCTCAAACCCGACGACCGCCGTCGCCGCGCTGCCATCGCCCGCATTGAGCTGTTTGAGCCCGTGGGCAAGGGCGACCTGCTGGAGCTTCGCCACGATAACGAATTTGACCAGTTCCTGACCACCATTGCCGCTGATGATGCCGCCGCCGGCGACATCATCGAATGCCGCGTGCCCCGCAGCATGCCCGAGGGCTGCCGCGTGCGCGTGATTCGAAGCCAGCGCGCCATTGACGCTGCCGGCGCTGCGCTCAAACGCGATGTGCTGCGCCGCCGCTCTGTAGACGTGTCCGTTGTGGCGCGTCTAGGCGAGCCGTTTACCGTTACGCTCACCTGCTGTGACGATCCTTCGCTTACGGCCACGGCCACGGGCTTTACCGTCGAGGCTGCCAAGACCCGCGCCGTCGAGGCATCCGATCTGGTTGAGCACGTCGGGCGCATGGGCTCCTCTCCCTTTGAGGCCGCAAGCTTTGACGTTTCGCTCGACGCCGGCTGCGGTATGGGCTTTTCTGCCGTACACAAGGTGCGCGCCGCCGCTTGTAAGGCGCTGGAAGAGGCCATTCTGGCACCGTACGAGGAGCGCGCGAAAACGCTCGAGCTGCCGGCGATTGTAACCAGTGATTCCCGCCCCGCGCCCGAGCACTACCGCGATGAGCCGCAGATCTGCGCCACCGTCACCTCGCTCGAGGCCGCCGAGGCCGCTCGCGCCGAGGGTGCAACGCGCATCTACATGACCACCGACACGCTCGATGCGGCCGAGCTCTCCCCCGCCGATGCATTTGAGCAGGGCATCGTACCCGTGCTCGACGAGGTCTGCCGCGCCGTTGACCACGTACGCGTCGACCCGTGGGTTGTTGCCGGCGCCACGGTCGCTATTGGCAACATCTCTGAGCTTGCCCTGGCCGCCCAGGTTGGCGCCACGGCCGAGATTCGCTCTTGTCTGCCGGTGCACAACACGCCCTGCATGGAGGCGCTTGCCGAGCGCGGAGCCGGTGCGTTTTGGCTCTCGCCCGAGATCACGCTCGACGAGATTGTCTCGCTCGGCGCCGCCGCGCCCGCGGCTCTGGGCATCACTGTGTTCGGCCGCCCGCGCGTTATGACGAGTGAGCACTGCATCCTGCAGGTGGCCAATGGCTGCATCCACGATTGCGCTAACTGCCGCCTGCGCGCCCGC
Source organism: Collinsella sp. (assembly GCA_018376265.1). Classification (GTDB taxonomy): domain Bacteria; phylum Actinomycetota; class Coriobacteriia; order Coriobacteriales; family Coriobacteriaceae; genus Collinsella. The sequence goes on along the minus strand of JAHABQ010000001.1, from coordinate 90,368 downwards.
AAGCTGTCACTCAAGAATATCGACGGCAAGGTCATGCCCGTACGCACCGACATCCATGGCCGCTCTCGCCTGTACGACGCCTACCCCATCGACCTCACGCCGCAGGTTCCTCAGCTGCTCGATGCCGGCGTGCGTCGTCTCATGGTAGACGGAACGCTGCTCGAGACAGATGAGGTGGGCCGTGCCGTCGCCCGCGTCCGTCGTGCCGTCGAAGCAGCACAGGCCGGCCGCAAGCCCGCCGCCCGCCTGCGCGGCGCCACCTCGGGCTGCATGTTTGTGGGAATTAGCTAACCGAAAGGCTTACACGTGAACGAAGAACCTCAAGTCCTTTACTGCGACGCCTGGCTCATGGCCATCGACAAGCCCGCCGGCATGATCGTCCACGGCGACGGCACCGGCGAGCGCACGCTCACCGACTACGCCAGCGACCTGCTGCTGGCGATGGGTGACGGCTTTGCCGCGACCGACATGCAGCCGCTCAACCGCCTGGACCGCAACACCACCGGCGTGGTGTTGTTTTCGCTCGACAAACAGACGCAGCCCGCCTTTGACCAAATGGTCATCGACCACGCCTTCGAAAAGCACTATCTGGCGCTGGCCGAGGGCAAGATCGACTGGGACGAGAAGCTCATCGACAAGCCCATCGCCCGCGACCGCCACGATAGCCGCAAGATGCGCGTTGGCGCCAGCGGCAAGCCGTCTCAGACGCGCGTCAAGGTGCTCAAGCGCCTTAAGAGCCGCCGAGGCCTGCCCGCGCGTTCCTATATCGATGTCGAGCTGCTCACCGGCCGCAAACACCAGATCCGTGTGCACCTGGCCAGCGAGCATCACCCCCTGGTTGGCGACGACCTGTACGGAACGCCGCGCCCCTGCGGCCTGATGCTCCACGCCCACAGCGTGTCCTTCACGCATCCCGTAACCGGCGAGTACATCCACATCGAAGCCCCCTGCCCCTGGGAGCCCTAAACCACCACAATGGGGACAGGCACCTTTGTGGCGGTTTAGCCGCTATGGCTCAGCCGCGGTCCCAAAACGTCTCGATCTGTAACAGTTAGAACCCATTTTCCGGTCTATCTGTTACAGATCGAGACATTCGAATCTCCCTCAAGGGAAAATCTCAATCTGTAACAGTAACTCGGCAAAATCCATCCCAGATGTTACAGATTGAGACAAAGGGACGGCGCGGTTCGGAAGTATCTCAATCTGTAACACCTAACCCACTTTTAACGGTCTAGTTGTTACAGACTTAGACAAACCGGCAGACAACGAAAGTGGCAACGCCCGTGATGGACGTTGCCGCTTTTCTATTGAGAAAACTACTCGGTTTTCGTTACTAACCACCACAATGGGGACAGGCACCTTCGTGTTGGTTTTGGCCTTAGCCTGCCCCTACTTGCTAGACCGTGACGACGTTGTCCATTGCCCGGTACTTGGCGGGAACCTCGCCTGCGGTAATAATCGTTGCGTCGCGGAAGTCCGCGAACTTGACGGGCGCCACCATGCCAAATTTACTGGCGTCCGAGATTACGAAACGTTTGGCCGTATGGCGCATCGAGATACGCTTTACTTGCGCTTCCTCGATATCGGGCGCCGTGAAGCCCTGCTCGGCGGCAATGCCGTTAGAACCCCAAAAGCCGCAGTTGAAGTTGTAGCGGTCCAGGGTTGCCAAGGCATCGGGGCCAACGAGTGCCTCGGTCTCGGGCTTGAGCTCGCCACCCAACACCACGGTGCGCATGCCGCGCAAAGCAAGGTGCTGAGCGTGAAGCACGGAATCGGTCACATAGGTGACACCTTCAAGGTGTGGAAGATGCTCGATGAGCTTGAGCGTCGTCGAGCCCGAGTCGATGTATACAAAGCTCTCGGGCTCCACAAGCGCCGCCGCACGGGCGCAGATACGCTCTTTGTCGTCGTTATGGAGGTCGCTGCGCTCGTTGAGCGTTAGGTCGCGCGTCACGTGCGCGCGCTCAAGACTCGTCGCTCCACCGTGGACCTTGGCGATGCGGTGCGCTCGGTCGAGCGTCTGCAGGTCGCGCCGAATGGTAGACGCCGTCACGCCCAGGGCGTCAGCAAGCTCTGGCACGGTAACCGAGCCAGCCTGCTGCACCATCGACACAATCGCATTGAGCCTATCTTCCGCTAGCATCGCTTACTCCTCCTCGGGGTACACGACTCCCCAGTCGGCGCGGAGCTTGGTCATAAGCTCCATAACATCAGAAGCATAATCCAGCAGCTCGCGCTTGGAGTCGTCGCCGGCAACGGCCTTCTCGAGGTCGGCCATCTCGTAGCACAGGGCGTAAGCCTCGGTGCCGGCATGGACCTCCTCGCGGTGGCCGTCCGCAGTCCACACGATGGTCGCGTGATCGGCACGCGGATACTCGTTGACCTCGATATAGCACTTGTCAAAGCTGATAACCGAGCGTTTGGGCTGCTTGGAGTGGAGCGTAAGGCTCACAACACCCAATTGCCGCTCGGCATTACGGCAGACGATACCGCCCGCTACGTCGACACCGGTCTCACAGGTGTTGCCCAGCGAAACGACCTCAGCGGGCTGACTTGCCATAAACAGGCGCATAACGGACAGGGCATAGACGCCAATGTCGAGCATGGCACCGCCAGCAAGGTTGCGATTGTAAAAGCGGTTGGTCAGGTCGCCGTACTCCTTGTAGCTACCAAAGTTGAGTTGGGCGAGGTTCATGCGACCAAACTCACCGGCATCCATACGACGACGCAGCTCCTGATACAAGGGCATGTGGAGCACCGTGGTGGCGTCCATGAGGACCACGTTATGCTCACCGGCAATGGCACGTGCCTCGTCGAGTTCGGCGGTGTTGAGGGTAATGGCCTTCTCGCAGAGCACGTGCTTGCCAGCTGCCAGAGCGGCGCGCAGGTAGGTGATATGCGTGTTATGCGGCGTGGTGATATAGATCGCGTCGATGTTAGGGTCGGCATAGAGGTCCTCGGCCGTTTCATAGACCTTCTCGATGCCATACTGCTCGGCAAAAGCTTGAGCCTTTGACAGCGTGCGGTTGGCGACGCCCGCAAGCTTGCGGCCGGCCAGCGCGAGGGACTGGGCCATTTGGTTGGCGATAACACCGCACCCGATCACTGCCCAGCAAAGCTCGGGAGCCGTAAAGATGTCGTTTGGGAACGGCTGATTCTGGACCGAGGCAAACGCCGCCTTTGCGGCTGCCTCGGCGTCGAGCGGAGCCTGTTTGGAATCTGCCATGATGTGCCTCCTGAGTCATCGGAAGTCCTTCATTTCTAACAACCCTATAGTCGCACAATTGCGCGCGTATCTGCTCGTGTTTGCGTATTTATTTGCTTATCGGTCATTATTTAGCCATAGTTGGCAGATGTTTGCGCGGCTATGCGCATTATCGCGCAAGGCTATGCGCGTAAATGCGCATGCGACGATTCTTGTGAAACATAAAGGGGCGGAACACCAAAGCCCTAAAAGACAGACCCAGCTGTATTACTTCACCCCTCTGGGGGCATCAGACATCAAAGGATCGTCCCAAACTGCCGGCAAAAAGGGAACGCCCCTATGTGCCGACACCTAGGGACAGTCCCTAAGTGCCGCTTTCGTTGAAGCCTATCCCAGATGGCCAGATATACAAATCTAAAGACTGTCCCCATCAACTAGCCGTTTAAGAACGTCCCCAACGACTAGTCATTTAAGTCTGTCCCCAATGACTGCCAATCAACGGCCACTCATTTAAGTCTGTCCCGAATGAGTAGGGATAGAAAAAGGCCCGGGTGCCGTGGCATCCGGGCCTTTGCTAGCAACTTGATGTTGCGGGCAGCTTAGAACTTGTGGCCGCACTTCTTGCAGACGCGCAGCTTGTTCTTGCCGTCCTTCTCGTGACCGACGCGGGTAACCTTACCGCACTCGGGGCAAACGAGATTGACGTTGGAGGCGTCGATGGGAGCCTCCTGCGAAACGATGCCGCCCTGCTGGTTGGCAGCGTTGGGCTTGACGGCCTTCTTGACGACCGAAACGCCCTCGACAACGACCTTGTTCTCGGCGGGGAGAGCACGCAGGACAACGCCCTGCTTGCCGCGATCCTTACCAGAAAGAACCTGGACCTTATCGCCCTTCTTGATATACATATATCTCCCCTAACTACAGGGTCTCGGGAGCGAGCGAGACGATCTTCATGTACTTCTTGTCACGAAGCTCGCGAGCGACGGGCCCGAAGATACGGGTGCCGACGGGCGAACCATCGTTGTTGATGACAACGCAGGCGTTCTCATCAAAGCGAATGTAGGAGCCATCCTTGCGGCGGATCTCCTTAACGGTGCGAACGACGACGCAACGGACAACGTCCTTCTTCTTGACGTTGGCGCCAGGGGTAGCCTCCTGGACAGCACCGATGAACACATCGCCGATGCCTGCATAACGACGCTTGGAACCGCCAAGCACCTTGATGCAGCGAATCTTGCGAGCGCCGGAGTTGTCGGCGACGTTCAGCATGGTTTGCATCTGAATCATGGTAGATGTTCCTCCGAACTAAGAACCGAAGAGAGGTGCGCAGCCTTTATACGGCCCGTGGTATGCAAGCCAGGCATACGCACATCTTCGGAAACGTACAAGTCGTAAGAGCGACTGCTTATTTAGCGCGCTCGACGACCTCGATGAGGCGCCAACGCTTCATCTTGGACATAGGACGGGTCTCCATAACGCGGACGGTATCGCCCACGCCAGCCGTGCACTCCTCGTCGTGAGCGTGCAGCTTCTTGGAGCTGGTCATCATCTTGCCGTACTTGGGGTGACGCTTGCGCTCGGTGATGGTGACGACGATGGTCTTGGCACCGGAGACGGAGGTAACGACACCCGTACGGACCTTACGCGAGTTACGCGAATCAGTCATGTTCTCTCCTTAGGTCCTACTCGGCGACAGCGGACTTCTCCGCTGCGATCTCGCGGGCGCGCTGCTCCGTGAGGACGCGAGCGATGTCCTTCTTCACGGTGTTGACGCGAGCGGTGTTGTCCAGCTGGCTGGTGGCCATCTGGAAACGAAGGTTAAAGAGCTCGGCGCGCATTTCCTTCAGCTTCTCAACGAGCTGAGCGTCCGAGAGCTCACGAATCTCTGCGGGCTTCATTAGTTCTCCTCCTTGGCGGCGGCGGCGTCCTCAGCAGCCCACTTGGCCTCGAGAGCGGCCTCCTCAGCCATCTCCTTCTCGATGCGCTGCTCAGCGTTCTTGGCAGCAACAATCTTGGTCTTGATGGGAAGCTTGTGCTGTGCAAGACGCAGAGCCTCGCGAGCGACCTCCTCGGGCACGCCCTTGACCTCGAACATGATGCGGCCGGGCTTGACGACGGCCACCCACTCCTCGGGGTTACCCTTACCAGAACCCATGCGAGTCTCGGCAGGCTTCTTGGTGATGGGCTTATCGGGGAAGATCGTGATGTACACACGACCGCCACGCTTCATGTAGCGGGTCATGGCAATACGAGCGGCCTCGATCTGACGGTTGGTGATCCAATGGGCCTCGAGAGCCTGGATACCAAACTCGCCGAAATGCAGCTCGGTATTACCCTTGGCCTGGCCCTTCATGGAGCCACGCTGCACCTTGCGGTGAAGAATACGCTTAGGGGCAAGCACTACTGACCCCTCCTCTCGGAGTTACGACGACGAGGACGGGAAGAGCCCTCGAGTGCAGGGTTGGGAACGGGCTGGCCCGGGAGCTTCTCGCCCAGGTAGATCCAGACCTTCACGCCGCAAGCGCCCATGGTGGTGCTGGCGACAGCCGTGCCGTAGTCGATCTTGGCACGGAGGGTGTGCAGAGGCACGCGACCCTCGCGGTACCACTCACGACGGCCCATCTCGGCACCGCCGAGACGACCGGAGCACTGGATACGGATGCCCTTAGCGCCGGCCTTGCGGGCAGACTGGACAGCCTTGCGCATAGCGCGACGGAAGGCAACGCGGCCCTCGAGCTGCTCGGCGATAGACTGAGCAACGAGGTTGGCGTCGAGCTCGGGGCGCTTGATCTCGACAACGTCGACGAAAAGCTGGCCCTTGGAGACGCCAGCGACCTTCTCGAGCTCGGTGCGGAGGGTATCGATCTCGGCACCCTTCTTACCGATGACAACGCCGGGGCGAGCGGTGAGGATGATGACCTTCACCTTGTCGCCAGCGCGCTCGATCTCGACGCGGGAGACAGCTGCGCGGGAAAGACGCTTCTCGAGGTACTTGCGGATCTCGAGATCGTTACCGAGGGTCTTAGCGTAATCCTTCTCTGCGAACCAGCGGGAGCGCCAGTTCTCGGTGATGCCAAGACGGAAGCCGGTGGGGTAGACTTTCTGACCCATACAGCTTTACGCCTCCTTTCGAGGAGCAACGACGACGGTGATGTGGGAAGTACGCTTCAGAATGCGAGAAGCGGAACCCTTGGCGCGGGGACGGATGCGCTTAAGCGTCGGACCCTCGTCAACATAGGCAGCGGCGACAACCAGGTTGTCGGCACGCAGACCGTTGTTGTTCTCGGCGTTCGCAACGGCGGAACGGAGAACCTTCTCGACATCCACGGCGACGGCGCGGTCGCAGAAGTGGAGGATGTCGAAGGCCTGAGCGACAGGCTTGCGGCGGATCAGATCAACCACCAGGCGGGCCTTGCTGGGGGAAACACGCACGTACTTAGCGACGGCGCGAACCTCGGTGGCCTCAGTTTCAATAGACTTAGTTGCCATTTACGGTTAACCCCCTATTTGGCCTTGTGGCCACGGAACGTACGAGTCGGCGCGAACTCGCCGAGCTTGTGACCAACCATGGACTCGGTAACATACACGGGCACATGCTTGCGGCCGTCGTGGACGGCGATGGTGTGACCAACCATCTCGGGGAAGATGGTGGACGCGCGGGACCAGGTCTTCACGACGTCCTTCTTGCCAGCCTCGTTCATCGCGGTGATACGCGAGAGAAGGCGAGTCTCCACGAACGGGCCCTTTTTGAGACTTCTGCTCATAAGTGCTTTCTCCTAAAACTCGGTATCCGAAATTACTTCTTACGGCGACGAATGATGTGCTGGTTCGAGACCTTCTTCTTCTTGCGCGTACGAAGGCCCTTCGTCGGCTTACCCCAGGGGGTAACAGAGGGACGACCAGAGGTGTGGTTCTTGCCCTCGCCACCGCCGTGCGGGTGGTCGACAGGGTTCATGACGGTACCGCGGACGGTCGGGCGCACGTTCATGTGACGCTTACGGCCGGCCTTGCCGATGACGATGTTGGAGTGATCGGCGTTGCCGACCTCACCGACGGTGGCGCGGCAGGTAACGAGGATGCGGCGCATCTCGGAGGAAGGCATACGGACGATGGCGTACTTGCCCTCCTTACCCATCAGCTGGCAGGAGTTACCGGCGGAACGGGCGATAGCAGCGCCCTTGCCAGGCTGGAACTCGACGGCGTGGATGAGCGTACCGACGGGGATGTCGGCGAGGGGCAGAGCGTTGCCCGGCTTGATGTCGGCGTCAGAACCGGACATGATGGTCTGACCGACCTCGAGGCCCTTGGGGGCCAGGATGTAGCGCTTCTCACCGTCAGCATAGTGCAGCAGAGCGATGCGAGCGGAACGGTTCGGATCGTACTCGATCGTGGCAACCTTGGCGGGCACACCGTCCTTGTTGCGCTTGAAGTCGATCACGCGGTAACGACGCTTCACGCCGCCGCCCTGGTGGCGGGTGGTGATGCGGCCGTTGTTGTTACGACCGGCCTTCTTGGGCAGGGGCTCGAGAAGAGACTTCTCGGGCTTGGTGCAGGTGATCTCGGAGAAGTCGGAGATCGTCTGCCAACGCCTACCAGCGGAGGTCGGCTTAAGGTGCTTTACAGCCATTACAATCCCTTTCAATAGGAATCCGTTAGCCATCGCAGACAGGGATTCGAGGTTCTGCCTCGGGTGCGATGACACCGGACGTATACACGGTTCCGGGCGTGTCCATTTTATACGCCCAAAACCTTGAGCTCCCGCCTCCCCTATTTGGGAGGCATGAGCTCACTCAACAGCAGCGAGTCTTAGGCCTGGTTGCCAAAGACCTCGATGGTGTCGCCCTCGGCCAGCGTGACGATGGCCTTCTTCCAAGAACGGGTCTTGCCGGCGACATAGCGCACGCGCTTGGTCTTGGGCTTGACCGTCAGGGTGTTCACGCGAACGACCTTGACGCCGAAGATCTCCTCGACAGCGTCCTTGATCTGATACTTATTAGCATCCTTGGCGACCTCGAACGTGTACTTGTTCAGCTCCATGCCGGAGAAGGAACGCTCGGACACGATCGGACGGATGATGATCTCGTGGGCGGTCATTTATGCAAGCACCTCCCCGAAGTGAGCGGCGATGTCGGCGGGCATCAGCACAGCGTTGTTGTTGACGAGATCGTAGGTGTTGGCCTCGTCAGCGGTGATGATGAACGTCTTGGGAATGTTGCGGAACGACAGGTAGGCGTTGACGTCCTCATCGCGAACGATGATGGTCAGACGCTTGCCCTCAAGGCCGAGAGCCTTGAGCATGGCAACGGCAGCCTTGGTGGAAGGCTTCTCGAAGCCGTAGTCGTCGACGAGCACGAGCTCGCCATCGGCCAGCTTGGCGGACAGCGCGGAGCGCATAGCCAGCTTGACCTCCTTGTTGTTCATACGCTTAGCGTAGGAACGGGGCTTGGGGGCGAAGACAACGCCACCGTGACGCCACTGGGCAGCACGGATGGAACCCTGGCGGGCACGGCCGGTGCCCTTCTGACGCCAAGGCTTCTTGCCGCCACCGGAAACCTCAGAGCGGCCCTTAGCGGACTGGGTGCCCTGACGCCAAGAGGCCATCTGGCACTTGACGATGTGGTGCATAACGTGGATGTTCGGCTCGATGCCGTACACCTCAGCGGCGAGCTCGGCCTCGGCGACCTTCTTGCCCTCGCTGTTCTTTACTTCAAACTTTGCCATTTAAGTGTTCTCCTTGGTATGACGCTGGGCTAAATGGGCTGGGCCCTTAGGCCATACGGATGGCGACGAGACCATTCTTGGCACCCGGGACAGCGCCCTTGACCAAGATGAGGTTCTGCTCGGCATCGATGCGGACAACGGAAAGGTTCTTGACGGTAACGCGCTCGTTACCCATGTGACCGGCCATCTTGACGCCCTTGAGGACGCGCGCAGGATAGGCGCACTGGCCGATAGAACCGGGGTGACGCTGGAAGTGAGAACCATGCGTCATAGGACCGCGGCGCTGACCCCAGCGCTTGATGCGACCCTGGAAGCCCTTACCCTTGGAGGTACCGATGACGTCGACCTTCTCGACATCAGCGAAATCAGCGACGGTGACGACCTCGCCGACCTTGTGCTCCTCGCCGTTCTCGACGCGGACCTCACGAAGGAAACGGACAGGCTCGACGCCAGCCTTGGCGAAGTGACCAGCCATGGGCTTGTTCACGTTCTTGGCCTTGATGTCGCCGAAACCGATCTGGACGGCGTCATAGCCGTCGGTTGCCTGAGTTTTAACCTGCGAGACAGCGCAGGGGCCAGCCTGGATGACCGTGACGGGAACGACGTTGTCGTCCTCGTCCCAAACCTGGGTCATGCCAATCTTGCGGCCGAGAATCATGCTGATCAAGATATGATCCCAACTCTCGCGTGGTCTTGGGACAATGCGTACACCACCGAGCGTACGCCCCTAGAGGACCACTACTTACACGACGTGCTCCCCAGCCTTGTATTGCGTCCGGACTACCTGACAACCCTATTAAGCAGGCATTTTGTCCAGCCAGAATACTCCCCTGGTTACACACAGCTGTTTAGTATACACGGCTGCGGGCGTATCCATCGAGATTCATATTTCACTCACATTGTTTACGCAGGTAAAGTGCGTGGAGTCGCTTGGGCTTGGCAGAGGGGCGGCGAAATATATTAAGTTTGCTGCTCTACAGTCCTGCGCAAGACGGAAAGCACATTAAGTGCTTTCCTTTGCGTGCGGAACTCGCGACAAACTTAATATATTTCGCCGCCCCTCTGCCAAGCTCGGGAGACGACACGTTGATGTCTGCTTAACTCTGCTCGCTCAGCTAATTACTTTGTTGGGGATCCACAATTTGTTGCAAGGTGAACTTGCATTGGGGCGTATCGTCCTCTTCTCGCGTATCGTCAAAATCGAAGATCATGATGGCGCAGTTGGGGAGTTTTGTTGGGAGCTCGAAGCCCTCTGGGGCTGCACACTTGATGAATTGGCGACTGGCGCTGCCGTGGCTTACTGCTAGGAGGGTTTCGATACCATCGGCGCCCATGATATTGGTGAGGGTGCCTACCATGCGTTCTTGCAGCGCGCGGCTCCCTTCTCCTCCAAAGGGGACCAAATCCTCGCCCGGATCCCAGACGTCGGTAGGCAATGCGTCGTGGGGACCTTCCTCGAAGGAGCCGTAGCAGCGCTCGATGATGCCTTCGCAGGGCTCGACTGCTGCGTCCGGGCCAAGGAGTTCGGTTGCGACGAGCCGAGCTGTGTCCATGGCTCGGCCTAAGGGTGAAGAGACCACTTTGTCGGGAACGACGTTGTGAGATTTGATCCATGTAGCTGCCATCCCGGCTTGCTGACGGCCTAAGTCGGTGAGCGGTGAGTCGCAGCGGCCCTGGACCAGCTTTTTGACGTTGAATTCCGTCTGGCCGTGGCGGAGTAGATATAGACGCTTCATGCTCTCCCCTTCTGTATAACTTGCTTTGCCGGCACAGCCCTACTCGCGGGTATGTCCTACGTAGTCTTCGTCGATCGTAATCTTGGCAATCGACTTGGGGTATTCCGATTCGACCCTCTGGGCCAACGCGTGCTTCAGGTCCTCGGCGTCCATGCCCATATCCGAGGGTCGCACGCAGTCAAAGATCACGTTGGTGTGCGTAGGACCCGGCACACAGCGCAGGTCATGAATCGAGAGGCGGCTATCGATCTGTTGGGCCATGGCGTTAATGCGCAAGCGCATGCTCGCCACCTTGGGGTCGTCGGTCACAATGGGATCGTAATGAAGCGTGACAATCATGCCGTCTTCGTTCCTAAACGCTTGCTCGATGTTATCGAGCGTGTCATGGCTTTCCAGAGGGCTGGCCTCGGCTGCCATCTCGGCGTGAGCGCTTGCGAACTTCCTGCCCGGGCCGTAATCGTGAACCATCAGATCGTGAACGCCCAAAACGCCGGGATAGCTCATGATCTTGTCTCGAATGTGCTTGACCAGCTTAGGATCGGGCGACTGGCCCAAAAGTGGGCTCACCGTATCCTTGATGAGTTCAAAGCCGCTCCAGCCAATATAGGCGCCAACAGCAAGGCCGACCCATGCGTCAAGATTGATGTGCGTCACCTGCGAAACAATTGCGCACGCCAGCACGGCGCCCGTGGCAAGGACATCGTTCTTGGAATCCTGCGCGGTCGCATGCAGTGTCTCGGACTCAATGCGATCGCCGAGCTTTTGGTTGAGGGCCGCCATCCAGAGCTTTACGACCATCGAAAGCACTAGAACTGCCACCAGGGCAAGCGAGAACTCGACAGGTTCGGGGTGGATGACGCGCTCGACCGAGGACTTCACCAGCTCAACGCCAATCAGCAGCACGAGTGCCGCCACGACCAGACCCGAGAGATACTCGTAGCGACCGTGGCCGTAAGGATGCTCGGGGTCGGCCGGCTTGCTCGCCAGCTTAAAGCCCAGCACGCTCACGATATTCGAGCTGGCATCGGACAGGTTGTTCATGGCATCCGCCACAATCGAAACCGATCCCGAAACCACACCAATTGCACCCTTCGCAGCACAAAGCGCAACATTGGCGACAATACACACCATGCCAGCTAACGTGCCCACACGCGCACGATCGCCCTGTGCGCGCCTAACAATCCACTCGACCATCTACATCCGCCCCCACGGTTCTACTTATATATCTATTGCTCAAACGGATTGTAGTGTAGCCACTTTGTCTCCCAGATACAAAGAGGCCGCAGCCCGCACGGGCCACGGCCTTGGAGCATGACAAAAGAATCGTCCTTTTGTCGCACAGGTTTATGCGCTTACTTCAGCAGCGCTCGCCACTGTTTCGGGCGAATCGGCTCCGTCCTCCGTCGTCTGTTCCTTCGTCGGCACCACACCAAAGCAGTAGCTCAGCGCCGCAGACACCGCAAATGACACACCGCCGGCAGCGCAACACCACAGCAGGTTCGAGATACCGCCCGTGGCAAAGCCAATGACCATGAGGACATTCGTCATGCCGATGGTATAGGCCGTAACGTGGCCCACGGCCGCAACAAGGCCTCCGACGGCGCCGCCAATGGCCATGCACGTCAGGCACCTGCCATATTTAAAGCCGCAACCGTACAGCGCCGGCTCGCTTACGCCGCCAAGAACACCCGAGATTGAATAGCCCAGCATGAGCGTCTTCTCGTCCTTATCCGCAACGCGGAGCGACGCGCCAAAGGGCATGCCCCAAACGGCAAACGTTGCCATCGTCGCGGCGATCAGGATGCACGAATCCGTTCCCACATTCATAAACTGCGCATAGGCGAGCGATAGGACAACGTTGCTGACGCCCGCGATCTTAAGGAACTCCCAGCCCGCGGCAAGCCCCATGAGCGTGAGCAGCGACACGATGCCACCGGAATTGCCAAGCATAAACATAAGCTGGCCCAACAGCATGCCCAGATAGCTGCCCGCCGGCGCCGTAATACACAGCGAAACCGGAACCATGACAAGCATGGTCGCAAACGGAACGAACGAAAACGCCACGGCCTTAGGGATAACGCGCTGAAAGAAACACTCCACTTGCCAAAGCACGGGTACCGAGATGAGAACCGGAATAACAGTCGTCGTGTAATCGTTGACCGGCGCGGGAAGCAGGCCATACACGGAAGTCATCGATGCCCCCGTCGTCGATGCGACATCGACGAGCTTAAGCAGATCGGGCGCAATCAATACGCCGCCCAGCATCATGCCCAGCTGCTCCGAGCAACCGAGCTGGCGGGCGGCCGCCCAACCAAGATAAATGGGCAAAAAGTAGTAACCGGCGTTATAGAGCCAACTGTAGAACAGGCGATAGATTTCGGAATCGGCAGACCATAGGCCCAGCATGCCTTCGCCCATAATGACGGCGACGGTGCGGAACAACGCCGCGCAGACAATAAACGGCAACGCCGACATCATGCTTTTGGACAGATAGTCCACCACGGCCATGGCGTTTGATGAGACCGTCGTTGTAAACGAGGTGTTAGAAACTTGTGACACAGGAACCCTTTCCCAATGTGACATGCGGACTGTCCCTTTGTCACATCGTGCGATACTGACCGATTGCGCGGTACTTTTCGTAGCGGAGGTTTGTGAGGGTCGCGTCGTCGAGCCGCCCAAGCGTATCGAAGGCATCAAATGCCGAGGACATGACGGCACCGGCGATCTCCTCATGCGACAGGCCCCTATCGTCGACAATGCCGTCGATGATGCCGAGCGCCAACAGATCGGGGGCCGTGAGCTTAAGCGCCTCGGCGGCCTCATCCGCGCGCTCGGTATCCTTCCACAGAATCGACGCACAGGCCTCGGGGCTCACGACCGAATAGGCCGAGCTCGAGAGCATCAGGATGCGGTCGGCCACGGACAGCGCCAGCGCGCCACCAGAGCCGCCCTCGCCTGTTACCACCGAGACAATCGGCGTCTTAAGGCCGCTCATCTCCATGAGATTCCGGGCAATCGCCTCGCCCTGGCCGCGCTCCTCGGCGCCGATGCCGCAAAACGCGCCCGAAGTATCGACCAGGCACAGAACCGGTCGACCAAACTTTTCGGCCTGGCGCATAAGGCGACGCGCTTTGCGGTAGCCCTCGGGATGTGCCATGCCAAAGTTGCGACGCATGCGCTCTTTGGTCGTGGTGCCGCGCTCGATGGCGATGACCGTTACGGGGCGCCCGTCTTTCCAGCCAATGCCAGCCACCACAGCGGCGTCGTCGCCAAAGTAGCGGTCGCCGTGCAGCTCCACAAATCCATCCAGGCCCAGCGAGATCATCTCGCCTGCCGTGGCGCGATCTGCCGAGCGGGTCTGCTTGACAATCTCGAGCGCGGTTTTTGGTGCGGCCGAGCGCTTGAACAAGTGTCCCAGCTTTTTGCCACGGCGACCCGTATGCACGATCTCATGCGGTGCCCCCAGGCCGGGCGCGTGCCCTTCGTGCAGCGCCAGCAGCTCGCCTACCGTGAGCGCAATCTCGCCACGCGGAACAACGGCATCGCAAAAGCCGTGCTCCAGCAAAAACTCGGAGCGCTGGAATCCCTTGGGCAGGCGCTTGTGCATGTTCTGCTCGATCACGCGCGGGCCGGCAAATGCCGTCAGGGCATCGGGCTCGGCCAGGATAATATCGCCCTCCATGGCAAAGCTCGCGGTTACGCCTCCGGTCGTGGGGTCAGTGAGCACCGTGATATACAGGCCGCCCGCCTCGCTATGGCGCCTAACCGCCGCAGAAATCTTGGCCATCTGCATGAGCGAGGTCACGCCCTCCTGCATGCGGGCGCCACCCGATACGGTAAAGCCAACGACCGGCAGTCCCAGCTCGGTCGCACGCTCAAATGTGCGGCAGATCTTCTCGCCCACCACGGAACCCATCGAGCCCATCATAAAGTTGGCGTCCATAAAGAAGAGCGCCGTATCGCAACCGCAGATTTTGCCCTTGCCGCACACAACGGCATCGCGCTCGCCCGAACGTTCGCTCACGCTCTTGAGCTTGTCGGCATAGCCGGGAAACGAAAGGAAGTCCTCCGGCGCCAGACTGGCATCCCATTCCTCAAACGTGCCCTCGTCAATCGTCATGTGCATGCGGTCGCGCCCGCTCACGCGAAAGTGTTTGCCGCAACGAGGGCAGACCTCGAGGTTGTCGTGCAGGCGTGCCTCATCGATCACGCGGCGGCACTCCGGGCACTTGATAAACACGTGGCGCGCGGGAAACTCGGCGCACGACTCGGTCATCGGTCCCTCGAGGACGTTGACCGTCTTCGCTTTTCTATTCATCAGCATAGAGATGCCCCATTAGATCGGTGTGATACATGCCCGACAAGAACTCGTCGTTTGCCAGCACGTCGAGCTGAAGCTCGCTGTTTTCACTCACGCCCTCAATCACGAGCTCGCCCAGGGCCGAGCGCATCTTGCGAATGGCGCCGTCACGCGTGGGCGCACACACGATGAGCTTGCCGAGCATGGAGTCGTAGTACGGCGGAACTGTCGCACCGGTAAACATGGCGGAATCCCAGCGCACGCGCGGACCACCCGGCACACGCAACGCGGTGACCGTTCCACATGACGGCAGAAAGTCCGGCGTTTCGGCATTGATGCGGCACTCCATGGCGTGGTTGCGGACCGGCATGTCCTCCTGCTCAAAGGGCAGAGGTTGGCCGGCTGCCACGCGCAGCTGCCACTTGACCAAGTCGGTATCGGTCACAAACTCCGTAACCGGATGCTCCACCTGCAAGCGCGTGTTCATTTCCATAAAGTAGAAATTGCCGTCGTCCGAATACAGGAACTCGATGGTACCGGCTCCTTCGTAGCCGACGGCACGAGCCAGGTCACGCGCCGCCTTGTGCATGCGAGCACGAATGTCGTCGTGTCCGTCGAGGCACGGCGCGGGGCTCTCCTCGATCAGCTTTTGGTTGCGGCGCTGCACCGAGCACTCACGCTCGCCAAGCGAAAACACATGGCCCTGCTTATCGGCCATAATCTGCACCTCAACGTGGTGCGCCGGCGCGACAAACTTCTCCATGTAGCACTCGCCGTCGCCAAAAACGGCCTCGCCCTCGGCGCGCGCCTCGATAAACGCCTTTGCCGCATCTTCCACGCGCTCGACCTTGCGAATGCCGCGACCGCCACCACCGGCACGCGCCTTAATAAGCACGGGGCAGCCAATGCGTTCGGCCTCGGCCGTTGCCTCCTCGGGGCTTTTGAGCAAATCGCAGCCCGGAACGATGGGCACGCCCGCCGCGGCAGCCGTTCGACGTGCGGCGTCCTTGTCGCCCATGCTGTCGATTACCTCGGCCGAAGGACCGACAAACGCCAGACCATACTTGTCGCAGTCGCGCACGAAGCTCGCCTTCTCGGAAAAGAAACCATAGCCGGGATGAATTGCCTTTGCCCCCGACTTCACGGCACAGGTGAGCACGGCATCGTCGTTGAGGTAGCTCTCGGCAAGACGCGGGCCACCGATGCAATACGCCTCGTCGGCAAGCTGCACGTGCAGCGCGTCCGCATCGGCCGTGGAATAAACAGCGACGGTCTTGATGCCCATATCGCGGCACGCGCGGATAACACGGACCGCGACTTCGCCGCGGTTGGCGATGAGCACTTTGTCGAACATGAAGCCTTCCTTAACTTTCGTGCATGAGTGCAAAAGACATATCGGCGCGGCAGCAAACCTCACCGTTGACGCTCGCAGTACCCGTCGCAAAGCGGAACGGCCCGCGCGCACGCGTGATGGAGCACACCAGATCAACCGTGTCGCCCGGGCGCACCGGACGCTTAAAGCGCACCTTATCGAGGCTCGTATAGAACGGCGTCGCGCCGCGCGCCTCCTCATCGCCCATCAGCAGCACGCAGCAGTTCTGGGCGAGCATCTCGCACTGAATCACGCCGGGGACGACCGGGTTTCCCGGAAAATGCCCCTGCAAAAAGTACTCGTCGCCCGTAATCGTGATCTTGCCGTGGGCCTCATCGCCCACCAGCTCGGCTTCGTCGAGCAAAAGCATCGGCTCACGATGCGGCAACAGCTTCTTGAGCTCTTCTTTGTTCATGGATATCACCTATCCGATCCTCATGAGGCAGCTGCCAAACTCCACGAGGTCGCCGTCGGCCACGCAGATCTCGAGCACCTCGCCGTCTGCCTCGGCCGTCACCTCGTTGAGAACCTTCATGGCCTCGATGATGCAGAGGGTCTCACCGGCCTTGACCTTGGAGCCCACGTGCACAAACGGCTCGTCGCCCGGCGCCGGGGCAGCATAGAAAACGCCGACCATGGGAGCGGTCACCTCGGTGCCCTTGGGCTCCGGTGCGGCGACAGGCGCCTGCGCGGCGGGCTCCGGTGCGGCAGCAGGCATGACGACAGGAGCCACCGCCGGAGCAGTCACGGCACCCGGCATAGGCATGGGCACGGCAACCGGCTGTGCGGCGCTCGCGCGCTCGAGCTCGACCGCGGTGCCATCGGGCTCCTCAACGCGCACGCGCGTGAGGCCGCGGTCCTCCATAACATCGGCTATCTCGGCAAGTCTTTTGGAATCCATGCTCTAGCTCCTCGTATATCTACGCAGTGCGATGGCGGCGTTGTGCCCGCCAAAGCCCAGGTTGGTCGAAAGCGCCCAGGTAAGGTCGGCGCGAACCGCGCGATTGGGCGTGTAGTCAAGATCGCAGGCGGGATCGGGTGTGTGGTAGTTAATGGTCGGCGGCACCACGCCCTGATCGAGCGCCATGGCGCAGGCCATGACCTCGATGGCGCCCGTGGCACCGATCATGTGGCCGGTCATCGACTTGGTCGATGAGACATGCGCGGCGCGCGCCGCGTCCTCGCCGAGCGCGCGCTTAATGCCCGCCGTCTCGGACGAATCGTTGAGCTTGGTCGAGGTGCCGTGGGCATTGATGTAGAGACCCTCGGAAGGCTTGACGCCACCCTCGGCAACCGCCAGCGATATCGCGCGGGCAATGCCGGCAGCCTCGGGATCGGGGCTCGTGATGTGATAGGCATCATCGGTGTTGCCGTAACCCACAACCTCGGCATAAATGTGCGCACCGCGGGCCTGTGCGTGCTCCATGCTCTCGAGTACCAGCACGCAGGCGCCCTCGCCCATCACAAAGCCGTCGCGGTCTGCATCGAACGGGCGGCAAGCCGTCGCGGGATCGGGGTTGATGGTCAATGCGCGGCAGGACGTAAAGCCCGCAACGGCATCGGGGATGATTGCGGCCTCGGCACCGCCAGCCAGGATTGCATCGGCATAGCCGTGCTTGATGGCGCGGAACGCCTCGCCCACGGCATGGGCCGAGGTCGCGCACGCAGTCACCACGGGCAGGGTCGGTCCTTTTGCCTTGTGGCGGATCGCGATATTGCCCGACGCCATGTTGGGAATCATCATCGCAATCATATAGGGCGATGCACGGCGAGGCCCCCGATCGGCAATCGTGTGGACGTTGTCGACGAGTGTCTGCATGCCGCCCACGCCCGAACCCACGTAGACGCCCAGGCGCTCGCGATCGATGGCGCCCTCGACATCAAAGCCCGCATCGTGCATGGCCTCGTCCGACGCTGCCAGGGCAAACTGAACGCAGGGGTCCAGGTGCTTGGCGTCACGCTTGCCAAAGTACTCGTTGCCGTCAAAACCCTTGACCTCGGCCGCCACCTTAACGGCAAACGCATCGGTATCGAAGTGCGTGATCGGGCCGATGCCGCACGTGCCGGCGCACATGGCCGCCCAGGTAGCAAGCGCCGTGTTACCGAGCGGCGACACGGCACCGATACCGGTGATTGCAACTCTCTGTTCCATCATGGTCTCCTCATCCAAGCCGTTCTTCGGCCCTGGTTTCTACATCGCCATTCCGCCGTCGACGCGCACGACCTCACCCGTAATGTAGGCAGCCGCATCGCTCGCCAAAAAGCGCACCACGCCGGCCACCTCCTCGGGGCGCGCCATACGCTTAAGGGGAATCTGCTCCTCGGTTGCCGCGCGAACCTTCTCCGAAAGCTTTGCCGTCATATCGGTCTCGACAAACCCGGGGGCGACCGCGTTCACTCGTACGCCGCGGGACGCAAGCTCGCGCGCCACCGCCTTGGTCAGGCCGATGACGCCCGCCTTGGAGGCGGCGTAGTTGGCCTGCCCGGCATTGCCCATCAGGCCCACAACCGAGCTCATGTTGATGACGCAGCCGCCGCGCTGACGCATAAAGGTCTTGGTGAGCGCACGCGTCGTATTGAACGTGCCCTTGAGATTGACATCGAGCACGCGGTCGAAGGCATCGTCACCCATACGCATGAGCAGGCCGTCGCGCGTGATGCCGGCGTTGTTGACGAGCGCCCAAATGGAGCCAAAGTCGTTGAGGACCGCTTCCACGCATGCGTTGACGGCAGCGGGGTCGGCCACGTCACATTGATATGCGCGCGCCGTGGCGCCAGCCGCCTCGCAGGCCTCGCACGTCTCGTGCGCCGCATCGACGCTGCCGGCATAGACGACGGCGATATCAAAGCCGTCCTCCGCCAGGCCCACGGCACAAGCGCGACCGATGCCGCGCGAGCCACCCGTGACCAGTGCCACGCGGCGCGATCCGTCGAACTCGAGCGCATCGTTGTTCAAATTGCCCATGTCATTCCTTTCGGGTTACAGCCCTGTGGGCTATACGAGCTCGTCGGCAATAGCTGCGACCTGTTCGGCCGTTTCGCACGAATACACACGAACGTCGCTCAACGTACGCTTGACCAAGCCGGACAGCGTTTTGCCGGGGCCGACCTCAATAAACGTGTCGATGCCTTGATCCTGCAGAGCATGCAGCGTGTCGACCCAGCGCACGGCATGACTCACCTGGTTGGCCAAGACATCCGACGCTGCTCGCGGGTCCGCCGGATAGGGCGCCGCCGTCATATTTGCCATAACAGGAATGAGCAACGGGGACGGCGCGTGACCGGCATCGATATATGCAGCAAGGCCACAGGTCGCCTCGGCCATATAGGGGCTATGGAATGCACCCGACACCGCGACTTTCATAGCGCGGCCACCAGCCTCTTTTACCAGGACGTCGAGGGTCTGCAACGCATCGGGCGCTCCGGCCACAACCGTCTGCTGGGGGCTGTTGTAGTTGACCGGCCAACAGTCCTCACCGGCCTGTTTTGCCAAGCCCTCGACCTGCGCCGCATCGAGTTTGATGACAGCGCGCATTCCGCCGGGGTGACGCTCAGCCGCCGTGGCCATAAGCGCCGCGCGCTCGCACACAAGCTCAAAGCCCGCTCGCGTATCGAACGCCCCCGCAAAGGTGAGCGCGGCGACCTCGCCCAGCGAGAATCCCGCACAAGCGGCAGGCACCACGCCGCGCTCGCGCAGGGCGACGGCGACAGCCAAGTCGTGCACGAATACGCAAGGCTGCGTGTTCTCGGTCTGCGAGAGCTCCTCTTTCGAGGCGCTCCGGCACTGCTCGCTCGTCCCCGGGCGCACCTCGTCGGCGATCGCAAACACCTCGGCAGCCGCCGGTGATGCTTCGATGAGGTCGACGCCCATCGCGGGATGCTGGGCACCCTGACCGGCAAACAGAAACGCTACGCTACCCATGCGGACGCACCCTTCAGGACATGCTCGGCGCCATCGACCAGATCGTCGACGATTTCGCGTGCGCTCTGGCGTTCGTTGACCATGCCGGCAATCTGTCCGCACAAATACGAACCCTCTTCGTAATTACCGTCCTTTGCGGCTTTACGAAGCGCTCCCGTGCCCATGGCCCCGAGCTCCTCGGGACTTGCGCCCGCCGCCTCGTTCTTGGCATACGCGTTGGTAAAGGGGCTCTTGAGGGCGCGAACCGGATGTCCCGTCGAGCGACCGGTCGCACGCGTCGACGTGTCGCCCGCCTTGAGCACCAGCTCTTTATACTGTTCGGATACGGTGCACTCGTTTGCGACCAGAAAGCGTGTTCCCACCTGGACGCCGGCAGCGCCGAGCATAAAGGCGGCCGCCACACCGCGGCCATCGGCGATGCCGCCAGCCGCAACCACGGGAATATCGACCGCATCGACAACCTGCGGCACCAGTGCCATCGTCGAGGTCTCGCCAATATGGCCGCCTGATTCGGTACCCTCGGCAACCACGGCAGTGGCTCCGCGACGCGCCACGAGACGCGCCAGCGCCACCGAAGCCACGACGGGTATGACCTTGATGCCTGCATCGTTCCAGGCCTTCATGTACTTGGTGGGATTGCCGGCGCCGGTCACCACAACGGGCACCCGCTCATCAATCACCACTTGTGCGACCTCGTCGACAAACGGGCTCATGAGCATAACGTTGACGCCAAAGGGCTTATCCGTCTTGGCGCGCAGCTCGTGAATCTGATCGCGCAGCCAGTTGGCGTCGGCATTCATGGCCGCGATAATGCCTAAGCCGCCCGCCTCGGACACGGCAGATGCCAGCGAGGCGTCGGCAATCCAGGCCATGCCACCCTGGAATACGGGCTTTTCGATGCCGAGCAGATCGCAGAGAGGAGACTTGAGCATCACTACTTCTCCAATGCCGCCTCGACCGTATCGACGAACTCGCCGACCGTCTTGGGGTTCTCCTCGGTATCGAGCTCAATGCCAAACTCGTCCTCGACGGCAACGAGGATCTCGACGGTACCCAGGCTGTCGAGGCCAATCTCCTCGAGCGTGGACTCGGACTTCATCTCGACATCGTCAAGGCCGGCGGTCTCGCGGATAACGTCGCAAACGCGCTCGAAGGTCTTCTGATCTGCCATGGTAGTTCTCCTTTGTTTGTGCCCTGGGGGCGTTTTTATTTCCTATGTGCGACTACTTCCAACGAAGTAGATAGCCACCTACATCCAAGCCGGCGCCAAATCCGACTAGGGCGATGGTGTCGCCCGCGTGCAGCTCGCCGGTATTTGCCAGTCGATCGAGAGCAAGCGGAATGCATGCGCTCGAAATGTTGCCGGTCTCGCGCAACGTGCGAACCACGCGCTCGTCCGGCACGCCCAGGCGCTTGACCGCCTGACTCAGGATTCGTTCGTTAGCCTGATGGAATACAAAATGGTCGATGTCTTCGACCGAAATGCCCGCATCGCTCGCAAGCTTATGGACCGTGTCGCAGATGGCGTTGACGCCGAACTTGAACACGCGGCGGCCATTCATGGACAGCACGCTCTCGCTATCTGCGGAAGCCTTATACGGCGAGTTGCCGACCAGACCGGGAACGTGCAACGTCTCGACGTCGGGCGCCGTCGAAAGCTCAACAGCAAGGGGATTCTCTCCCCCAGCCCCTATGACCGCAGCACCCGCGCCATCGCCAAAGAGCACGCACGTGGCACGGTCGGTCCAATCGAGCGCGCGCGTCATCTGCTCGGCGGCTACGACCAGCACGTGCTTGGCGCGACCGCGGGCTATATAGCCCTCGGCGACATCGAGCGCAAATACGAAGCCGGCACAAGCTGCCGAAACGTCGAAGGCAGGACATGTGGCACCCAGGCACTCGGCAACGGCGCACGCTTCGGCAGGAACGAGATGATCGCCCGTCGTCGTCGAACAGACGATAAGATCCAACTGGCTCGCATCGATTCCGGACGTCTGGAGCGCTTGCTCGCTCGCTGCCACGGCAAGGTCGTCGAGTGACTCGGTGGTGCACACATGGCGGCTCTTGATCCCCGTGCGGGTAAAAATCCACTCATCCGAGGTGTCAAGGAACTCGGACAGCTCGTCATTGGAAACACTGCACGCAGGAAGCGCCGAGCCTGTTCCAAGAATCGTGAAACCCATCACTAACCTCCTTTGAGTTGTTGACGTGTTTACATCGACCAAGAGAGGATAACGCATTTCAGTCGTTGTTGACGTGTTAACATTAAATTGTCCAAATGCGACAAAGGCTTCACATTGTGTCTGTCTCTCGACACCATTGCGTTATTCACTTATTCATTAAGGAGGTAGCAGCCGTTATGGATGCCAAATTAACGATAGTCGACGTAACCGGATCGACCAACGATGACCTGCTCGAAGCAGGAAAACAGGGAGCGCCGCACGGCACAGGACTTGCCGCCCGGGCTCAGACGGCAGGACGCGGCCGGCGCGGCCACAAGTGGGATTCAACCGCCGGCAACCTATTGCTTTCGATTGTCCTGCGTCCATGCGTTAATCCTGCAAAGTACTCTGGTCTTGCAGCCGTCAGCGGCCTAGCGGTGCTCGAGGCACTCGAGGCACAAGGTCTTGCTAACGAGATCGGCCTCAAATGGCCCAACGACCTCGTCGCACGAGGACATAAGCTCGGCGGCATCTTAGTCGAGGCGGCTCGTGACAACGAGGGCAGGCCCTTCGCCGTCTGCGGCATTGGCGTCAACGTAAACTACACGCCCCAGGAGGTTCCCGATGGCGGCCTGCCGGCAATCGGTCTCTCGGACCTCAACGAGAATGTTCCTGCCGTCGATGTGCTACTCAAGGAGGTCTATCACGCGGTCGTGAACGCTGTAGACACATGGGCAGAGCGTCTCAACGCCATGGAAGAAGACGCCGGACCGCTCGCGCCCGTCCACGGCGAATACATCGGTCATCTCAATTGGATTGAGGATCACGTTATCGCCCGTTCCCCCGCTGGGGACGAGCTGGCGCGTGGCATCTTTCAAACGGTCGATGACTTTGGTCGCGCGTGCATCGAGACAGAAGACGACTTGCGATCCTTCCATTTTGAGGAGGCATCGCTGCGCCCCTTGAGCGAATAGGGAGCCGCAGCCACCCGCTCGGCAGCATTACCCAGCAGTCCAAACCCGTCATGCAAAACAAAAGAGCCCCGCTGCCGTAATGACAGCGGGGCTCTGTAAGCTATGAGCGGTATCGCTTAGAGCTTGATGTCGATGTCGACGCCAGCGGGGAGGTCGAGACGCATGAGCGAATCAACGGTGCCCGAGGTGGGGTCGAGGATGTCGATGAGGCGCTTGTGGGTGCGCATCTCGAACTGCTCACGGGAGTCCTTGTTCACGTGCGGCGAGCGGATAACCGTGTACAGGTTGCGCTCGGTGGGCAGGGGGACAGGACCGGAAACGCGAGCGCCGGTCTTCTGAGCGGTCTCGACGATGAGCTTCGCGGACTGATCGACGACCTCGTGATCATAGCCCTTGAGGCGAATGCGGATCTTCTGGGTAGCCAACTTAAACCTCCAAAGAGTGCGAGAGATGTTCTCGCGGATTACGTAACAGGGAGCTCGAACTTAGGCGTTCTTGCTCATGACCTCGTCCACGATGGACTTGGGCGCGGGCTCATAAGAGTCGAACTGCATCGTGTAGGATGCACGGCCCTGGGTCTGGGAGCGAAGGTCGGTAGCGTAACCGAACATCTCGCCCAGCGGCACCTTGGCACGGATGAGCTTGCTGTTCTTGCGATCCTCCATGCCCTCGATCTTGCCGCGGCGACCGGAGAGGTTGCCCATAACGTCGCCCATGTACTGCTCGGGAGTCTCGACCTCGACAGCCATGATCGGCTCGAGCAGCTGCGGGTCGGACTTCTTGAGGGCGTCCTTGATAGCCATGGAACCGGCGATCTTGAAGGCGGCCTCGGAGGAGTCGACCTCGTGGTAAGAGCCGTCGAACAGGGTGACCTTGACGTCGAGGACCGGGAAGCCGGCGATAACACCGGTGTTCAGGGCCTCCTGGATGCCCTTGTCGATGGACGGGATGTACTCCTTGGGCACGACGCCGCCGACGATAGCGTTGACGAACTCGTAGCCGAAGCCCTCCTCCATCTTCTCGAGCTTGATGACGGCGTGGCCGTACTGACCGCGACCGCCGGACTGACGGACGAACTTGCCCTCAGCCTTCTCGACGTCGTGACCAGCGGTCTCGCGGTAGGCAACCTGGGGCTTACCAACGTTAGCGTCAACCTTGAACTCACGGAGCAGACGGTCGACGATGATCTCGAGGTGCAGCTCGCCCATGCCGGCGATGATGGTCTGGCCGGTCTCGTGGTTGGTGGACACCTGGAAGGTCGGGTCCTCCTCGGCGAGCTTGGTCAGAGCCAGGGACATCTTGTCCTGCTCGGCCTTGGTCTTGGGCTCGATGGCAACGTCGATAACGGGCTTAGCGAACTCGATCTTCTCGAGGACGATCTCCTTGCCCTCGGCGCACAGGGTGTCACCGGTGGTGGAGTTCTTGAAACCTACGCAAGCAACGATGTCGCCGGCAGCGGCGTCGTCACGGTCGATACGCTCGGCAGCGTTCATCTCGAGGATGCGGCCGAGGCGCTCGCGCTGACCGTTGGAAGCATTGACAACGTAGGAGCCGGACTCGGCGCGGCCGGAGTAAACGCGGACGTAGGTGAGCTTACCGACGAACGGGTCGGTCATGATCTTGAAGACCAGGCCGGAGAAGGGCTCGTCGAAGGAAGGATGACGCTGGATCTCCTCGCCGGTGTCCGGATCGGTACCGGTGACGGCCTCAACGTCAAGCGGGCTGGGCAGGTAGTCGACGACAGCGTCGAGCAGCTCCTGGACGCCCTTGTTCTTGTAGGCGGAGCCCACGAAGACGAGGTTGAGCTCGTTGGCCAGAACGCCCTTACGCAGAGCAGCCTTGAGCTCCTCGACGGTGAAGTCCTCCTCCATGAGGATCTTCTCCATGAGCTCGTCGTCAAAGCTGGCAGCAGCGTCGAGGAGCTCCTCGCGCTTGGTGGCAGCGATGTCAGCGAACTCAGCCGGGATCTCGTCCATCGGCTCGGGGTAGGTCATGCCCTTGTCGTCGGCCTTGAAGTCCCATGCGGTCATGGTGACGAGGTCGATGACGCCCCAGAAGTTGTCCTCGGCGCCCATCGGGACCTGAGCGGCCACGGCGTTAGCGTCGAGACGATCCTTCATGGTCTCGATAGCGTTGAAGAAGTCAGCGCCCACGCGGTCATACTTGTTGATGAAGGCGATACGGGGGACGTTGAAGGTAGAAGCCTGACGCCAAACGGTCTCAGACTGGGGCTGAACGCCGGCAACGGCGTCGAAGACGGCGACAGCGCCATCGAGGACGCGCAGGCAGCGCTCGACCTCAGCGGTGAAGTCAACGTGGCCCGGGGTGTCGATGATCTGGATGCGGTAGTCCTTACCGTCCTTGTTCCAGAAGCACGTGGTAGCAGCGGAGGTAATGGTTACGCCGCGCTCCTGCTCCTGAACCATCCAGTCCATGGTGGCAGCGCCCTCATGAACCTCACCGATCTTGTGGGTCTTACCGGTGTAGTAAAGAATACGCTCGGTCGTGGTGGTCTTACCGGCATCGATGTGAGCCATGATGCCGATGTTACGGGTATCGGAAAGCTTGTACTTAGGCTTAGCCATGTTAGTTCCTTACCTTAACTTACCAACGATAGTGAGAGAACGCGCGGTTGGCCTCGGCCATCTTGAAGACGTCCTCACGCTTCTTGACGGAAGCGCCCAGGCCGTTGGAGGCGTCGAGGATCTCGTTGGCGAGACGCTCGGCCATGGTCTTCTCCTTGCGAGCGCGGGAGAAGTTGACGATCCAGCGGATACCCAGAGCGGTGGAACGACGGGAGTTGACCTCCATCGGGACCTGATAGGTAGCGCCACCGACACGCTTGGGCTTAACCTCGAGCGTGGGCTTGACGTTGTCCATAGCCTTCTTGAAGGTAGCGAGAGCGTCGCCACCCTCGGACTTCTCGGCAACGATCTCGAAAGCGGTGTAAACGATGCGCTCAGCGGTGGCCTTCTTGCCGTCAAGAAG
Source organism: Collinsella sp. (assembly GCA_018376265.1). Classification (GTDB taxonomy): domain Bacteria; phylum Actinomycetota; class Coriobacteriia; order Coriobacteriales; family Coriobacteriaceae; genus Collinsella. Next base: position 63,988 of record JAHABQ010000001.1, on the reverse strand, counting down.
GACCTTGTTGATGAGCTGAGTCACCAGGCGGTTGTTGTAAACGGCGTCAGGCTGAACCTCACGACGATTAGCTGCTGCACGACGCGGCATGTGAAATCTCCTTAAGTGTCTACCGTGCGGCGCTTAGGCGGCACACGGCGAAAGTATCAAAACGTTATCTGGCTTATTTAGCCTTGGGGCGCTTAGCACCGTACTTGGAACGGGCCTGCATACGGTTCTGGACCGGAGCAGCGTCGTAGGCGCCACGGATGACGTGATAACGGACACCAGGGAGGTCACGGACACGACCGCCGCGGACGAGCACGATGGAGTGCTCCTGCAGGTTGTGGCCCTCACCCGGGATGTAAGCAGTAACTTCGATGCCGTTGACAAGGCGAACACGGGCAACCTTACGAAGAGCCGAGTTCGGCTTCTTAGGGCTCGTGGTGAAGACGCGGGTGCACACGCCGCGCTTCTGGGAGTTGTGCTGCAGAGCAGCGTTCTTGGACTTCTTGGGCACGGAACGACGGCCCTGGCGAACCAGCTGGTTAATAGTAGGCAAAGCGTACTCCTTCTCGAATGATTCCAGCTTTCTGTAAAGTGCAACGGCTTGAATCGAGGGGTCAGCATCCCCCTACGAAACACGCAGTTCGATAGGATACGTGGCGTTAGCTGTGCCGTCAACAGACCACGCCGCCGGGCGTATCCCAAAATGAGCATATTTCCGCAAAGCCTACACAAAAGGAATCTCCTTCTGTGCGCATGGGCGGATTCCCGGGCCGGGCGGCACAGGGGTTAAGTTTGCTGCTCTACAGTCCTGGCTCGCACGGAGGCCACATTAAGTGGCCTCCGGCTCGTGCGGAACTCGCGACAAACTTAACCCCTGTGCCGCCCGGCCCGGGAATCCGACGTGCTCGTTGGGGCAACGTTCCCTGCCAAAAAGGGACAGGTTAATTTTGGTCGGTTTTATCTGGGGAAACGTCGCACTCCAGCGCTTGTCCGCACTCACCTATTACCTGTAGATCGGCGACGTTTTCGGAAGTATGCGGCAAATTTTGGACTTGCTGAGCGCACAGGGGTTTTGCGATAACAAATCAGCAGGTAGAGCGCTTGAGCATATGCGGTGTGGTCGGCCCATCAAGATTTTGCCGCATACTTCCGAAATTCATACGAATATCGCGCGGTGCAACCGCCCATTTAACACCAAATAGGCCGCTTCCCCTAGTGGAAAGCGGCCCCAAATCTTACGAATAGACGATGGTAAAGGGTACTTCTGTTTCGGTCTCTCCTGTTGACGTGCACCTCGTGCCCTCAAGCGTTACTGAGACCACTTGGTCGGCATCGATCAACTTCGTTGGCACCCAGATGTTCTCTCCGCTATTGCGCGCATAAGAAAAATATAAGTTGAACACCCCTGCGTAGTCATCTTCGATAATCTGCTCCGATCCATCCTTGTAGCTGACGGTCAGCTTATTATCAACTGCTTCATAGCCCAAATCATCGATGTGCGTCTGGATGGAAAACGGGCTAATCTCAAGAGGCGAGTCACCGGAGCGGAGTTCCTTTGTATCGACGTACGCTCCAATATTGAACTCGGGTGTCGACGCCTCAAACCGCCTCGCACTCTCACCTTCACCCTCGGTCCAATGGATATTCCAGGTGACAGCATGTTGCAAATCTCGCTCGCGATCCATAGCGGCAAAGTACATCGTGCCATTAATGACAGTATCGCTTGATGTGTCCTTATCAATTGTGCTGCGTGTGTCAGGCCATTCCTCGCCGAACTTCATATCGGGCGTGCCGATGCCCTGCTCTTCTTCACCATAGAGAACAAGTTCGCCAATCTCTGCTGCTGGCTTGTAGTAGTTAACTCCATTTGGATTGGACAACGTAAACGTCACGGCTCCGCAGCCGTTTTGGTCGATTGCCATCTCATGGATATCAAGCGTATAGCCGTTGCCCTCGACGGACAGATTAACCTCCTGGACTGCGCCTTCCAGGCTTTGGGGCGCGATGCCATCGCCAAACTCTCTGGTGTAGGTATATTTAGTTCCCGATGAGCCGCCGTTGGTCCAGGTAATGGAATCCCCGTTGCCGTGGTTTCCCCAGGCAGAGGCAAAATAGCTGGAATTGACGACGGCGTAGGCGACCCCTCCGGTCGCCAGCACTCCGGCAAGGCATCCGATCACGGCAACATACAGAGGCTTCGCGTGACCCTTTCGGCGAAGCGGCTCACCAGCAGCGGCATAAAGAACACGGTCAGCAAGATCGCTATCGGCTTGGACGGACTCGAAGGCCTGCTTGATTTGATTGGATTTCACGGTCGCCCTCCTCTAGGATGAACTTGAGCTTCGATCTGCCGCGAGCCAAACGCGTTCGAACAGTCGCGGCTGGCACATGCAATAACTCGGCAATCTCTGAGGTCGAAAAGCCCAGATAGTAATAGAGCATGATGGGAACACGGAATCGTTCCGGAAGTCGCATAACGTCTGACAGGACCGCCTTGGTCTCCTCCTGCGCCGTCGAAAGCGAATCGGCCAGGTTCTCAATATCCTCCACACGCCTCCATGGCTTTCGAAAGAGAGATTTGCATTCATTGATCGTGACCCGGATAAGCCATCGACGAAGATGTTCCCAGCTTTCAAATTGCGCATCGCTTTTGAGTAACTTCAGAAAGACGTCTTGAGCGACATCGTCGGCATCGGCACGATCGCGCAGATACGTCAATGCGATTCGAAACACGACATCCCTGTGATCTTCGACCGCCTGTCTAAAAGCTTGTTCTTCCATAATCACCTCCCGGTGACGTTAATGATTCTTGATGAGGCCCTCACCATAGATACGCTCTTGCCGGACGAAATGTTTCAAATTCAAGCAGGAAAAACCTACCAAAATAAACCTGTCCCTTTTTGGCAGGTTTTCTTCAACAAAAAAGGCCCGCCCCCCTGTTGGGAAGCGAGCCTTTATAAGCGCGGTTAACGTACTTGGAAGTTACTCCTCGTCGTTGTCCTTGGCCTCTTCGGCGTCGTCGGTGTCCACGAGCTGGTTGAGCAGCTCGTCGAGGGAAGCCATGTCCTCGTTGATGGCACCGTTGGCGGGAGCCTTCTTGTCGCCGATCGGAGCGCCCAGGAGCTCCTCGTCGGCGTCGGCGTGATGCGTCGGCGCGGCGGAGGTGCCCAGCAGGATGTCGTCCGGACCGTCGGGGCTAAAGACCATCTGCAGCAGCTGCGAGAGGTCTTCCTCGTCGGCAACGTCGTCGTTGTTCTCGAGGATGTAGAGCAAGTCGTGGGCCTCAAGGCCGTCACGGAGCTCCTCGATCGCCTTGGCACCGATGCCATCGATGCGCAGCAGATCCTCCTCGGACTTGCCGACCAGGTCGCCGACCGTCTCGATGCCAACCTCGCTGAACTTGTTGGTCCAGCGCTGCGACACGCCCAGGTCGTCGAACAGGTACAGGCGAGCCTTCTCGGCGGAGATGGTGTGGCCGTTGCGGGTGAACGAACCGTCAGCACCACCGAACTCGTCGTAGCCAGCCCAGTCGAGCTGCTGCGGGAGCTGCTCGTCCAGGTCCTTGAGCTCAACCGGAGCCCACTCGGGCAGCGACTTGGCGTTGGGCGAAGCCGGGCCGTCGATGTCGACATAGCCGTCGGCCGTGCGATACGTCAGCTTGGCGTTGGCGTACGGCTTAAGGCCGGTACCAGCAGGGATCTTCTTACCGACGATGACGTTGGACTTAAGGTCGAGCAGGTGGTCGACCTTGCCCTCGATGGCAGCCTCGGTAAGGACGCCAGCGGTACGGATGAACGAAGCGCTCGACAGCCAGGAGTCGATGTTGGACGCGACCTTGAGCGTACCCAGGATGACGGGCTCGGCCACAGGAGCCTGACCGCCCAGACGGGCAACGCGCTCGACCTCGTCGGCGAACTCGTAGCGATCGACGTACTGACCAAGCAGGTACTTGGAGTCGCCGGGGTTGGTGATCTGAACGCGACGCAGCATCTGACGTGCGAGCACCTCGATGTGCTTGTCGTTCAGGTCGACGCCCTGGCTGGTGTAGACGTCCTTGACGCTCTCGACGAAGGTGTGCATCGTCGACTCGATGTCGGTCAGCTTGCGCAGGTTGCGGAAGTTGACGAAGCCCTTGGTGATCTGGTCGCCGGCGCGAACCTCGCAGCCGTCCTCGATCTCGGGCATAAAGCGCACCGAAGCGGGGACGCGACGCTCGTCGAGGACACGGGTGTGATCCTCGGAGTCGGTAAGCGTCAGCACGTACTCGGACTTCTCGGGCTTAATCGAGAGGTGACCGGAGTACGGAGCCAGCTCGGCCTCGCGACCCAGAATCTTCTCGTTGACGTTGCCGACGATATCGAACATACGGCTGACCGTAGGCAGACCCTGCGTAATATCGTCGACGCCAGCGACGCCGCCGGAGTGAATGGTACGCATCGTAAGCTGCGTACCGGGCTCGCCGATGGACTGGGCGGCAATAATGCCGACCGCGGTACCGATGGCGACCGGACGACGGGTGGAAAGATCCCAGCCGTAGCACTTCTGACACACGCCGTACTTGGAGCGGCAGGTAAGCAGCGCGCGGAGCTTGACCTTCTTAAGGCCAGCATCGACCATCTTCTGGATGTCGGCGACCTTCTCGATGTAGCCGTCCTGCTCAAAGAGCACGGTGCCATCGGGAGCCACGACATCCTCGATAAAGCAACGGCCGACGAGGTCGGTGTTGAGGTCGGTGGTGCCGGGGATGATGAGGTTGTAGGTAACGCCCTCGTGCGTACCGCAGTCCTCCTCGCGGACGATGACGTCCTGGGCCACGTCGACCAGACGACGGGTCAGGTAACCAGAGTCCGAGGTGTGGGATGCGGTATCGACCAGGCCCTTACGGGCGCCGTAGGTCGAAATGAAGTACTCGAGCGGCAGCAGGCCCTCGCGGAAGTTCGCCTTAATGGGAAGGTCGATCGTCTCGCCGGACATGTCTGCCATCAGGCCACGCATGCCGCCGAGCTGACGCAGCTGGGTCTTAGAACCACGTGCGCCGGAGTCGGCCATCATGTACAGCGGGTTCTCCTCGTCGAACATGTCGAGCATGAGCGCTGCAACCTTATCGGTACAAGCGGTCCACTCGTTAACGACTTCGATGTGGCGCTCCGTCTCGTTGATGAAGCCCTCCTCGAAGTACTCGTTGATCTGGTCGACGTTGGCCTGGGCGCGGTCGAGCAGCTCCTGCTTCTCGGCAGGGATAAGAGCGTCCCACACCGAGATGGTGAGGCCGGCGCGGGTAGCGTAGTGGAAGCCGGAGTACTTGATGGCGTCGAGGATCGGGCCGACCTTGGCCTCGGGATAACGATCGCAGCAGTCGGCAACCAGCTTGGCCACATCGCCCTTGACCATCTTGTAGTTCATGAACTCATAGTCTTCGGGCAGGCACTGGCGGTTGAAGATGATGCGGCCGATAGAGGTCTCGAAGCGCGCGGTCTTGTTGCCGGTGACGTCGTAGTCGACAAACTCGTTCTTGCCGTTCTTGACGCGGAAGATACGGGTGCCGTCCTCGTTGATGACGTTGGCATCGGCAGCGGACACGCGGACCTGGATCTTGGCCTGCATGTCGACCTCGGAGCGGCAGTCATAGGCGTGCAGCGCGTCGTCGAAGCTCGAGAACACGTGGTTCTCGCCCGGCAGACCCTCGCGAACCTGGGTGAGGTAGTACACACCGATGATCATGTCCTGCGAAGGGATGTTGACCGGCTTGCCGGATGCCGGCGAGCGCAGGTTGTTCGCAGAGAGCATGAGCACGCGGGCCTCGGCCTGAGCCTGGCTGGACAGCGGCACGTGGACAGACATCTGGTCGCCGTCGAAGTCGGCGTTGAAGGGCGAGCAGACCAGCGGGTGCAGGTGGATAGCCTTGCCCTCGACCAGCACCGGCTCAAAGGCCTGGATGGACAGACGGTGCAGGGTCGGTGCACGGTTGAGCAGCACGACGCGGCCGTCGATGACCTCTTCGAGGATATCCCACACAAAGGTGGCACCGCGGTCGATAGCGCGCTTGGCGCCCTTGATGTTCTCGACCTTGCCAAGCTCGACCAGGCGCTTCATGACGAAGGGCTTGAAGAGCTCCAGCGCCATGGTCTTGGGCAGACCGCACTGGTGCAGCAGCAGCTTGGGGTCGGTAACGATTACCGAACGGCCGGAGTAGTCGACACGCTTGCCCAGCAGGTTCTGACGGAAACGACCCTGCTTGCCCTTGAGGGCCTCGGCGAGCGACTTGAGCGGGCGACCGCCACGGCCAGAGACCGGGCGACCACGACGGCCGTTGTCGAACAGGGCGTCCACGGACTCCTGGAGCATGCGCTTCTCGTTGTTCACGATAATCGCAGGGGCGTCCAGGTCGAGCAGGCGCTTGAGTCGGTTGTTACGGTTGATCACGCGACGATACAGGTCGTTGAGGTCGGACGCGGCGAAGCGGCCGCCGTCGAGCTGGACCATCGGGCGCAGATCGGGCGGAATGACCGGGATGACATCCAGGATCATGTTCGCGGGGCTGTTGCCGCCCTTCAGGAAGGCGTCAACGACCTCGAGGCGCTTAACGGCCTTCTCGCGCTTCTGCTTCTGGGAGTCCTCGTCAGCGATGATGGCCTTGAGCTTCTCGGCCTCGGAAGGAAGGTCGATGGCAGCGAGCAGGTCGCGGACGGCCTCGGCACCCATACCACCCTTGAAGTACATGGAGTAGTAGCGGGTCATCTCGCGGAACAGCGGCTCATCGGAGATGAGGTCGCGCTCGCTGAGCTTCATGAAGGCGTTGAAGGCGTCCGTGCGGAGCTGCTTCTCGTCCTTGCACTCTTCCTCGATGTCGACGATGCCAGAGGCGATCTCCTCGGGGGTCAGCGGCTCCTCGTCGGAGAACTCGTCAAAGTTCTCGGGGTTGCCCTGCTCCTTGAGGGACTCGATCTGGCGGGCGCACTCGGCATCGATCTCTTCCAGATCGGCGGCGAGCTCCTCGCGCAGGTCGTCAGCGTCGGCCTCGCGAGCCTCGTAGTCGACCTCGGTGATGATGTAGCTGGCAAAGTACAGAACCTTCTCGAGGTCCTTGGACTTGATGTCGAGCATACGGCTCATCGGGAAGCTCGTGGGGCTCTTGAAGTACCAGATGTGGGACACGGGAGCGGCGAGCTCGATGTGGCCCATGCGGTCGCGACGCACCTTGGCCGAGGTGACCTCGACGCCGCAGCGCTCGCAGACGATGCCCTTAAAGCGGATGCCCTTGTACTTGCCGCAGGAGCACTCCCAGTCCTTGGCGGGACCGAAGATCTTCTCGCAGAACAGGCCGTCCTTCTCGGGCTTGAGGGTACGGTAATTGATGGTCTCCGGCTTCTTGACCTCACCGTGCGACCAGGAACGGATCTGGTCGGCGGAGGCAAGGGAGATCTTTACCGAGTCAAAATCAGTAGCTTCGAAATCTGCCACAGTCAACTACTCCTTATCAGTGGTCGTGGCGGCGACAGCCTCGGGTGCCTCGGCGGTCTCGGCATCCTCGGCCTCGACGTCGGCGTCAACGCCGGCGAGCGCTGCCAGGTCGTCGAGAGCAGAGGTCTCCTCGGCGGTCACAGGGGCGGAGGCGTCCTCGTCGGCATCGTGCATGGGCTCGATGTCCAGTGCGAGGGAGCGAATCTCCTTGACGAGAACCTTGAAGGACTCGGGGATACCCGGGACAGGAACGTTCTCGCCCTTGACGATGGACTCGTAGGTCTTGACGCGGCCCACGGTATCGTCGGACTTGACGGTCAGGATCTCCTGCAGGACGTTGGAAGCACCGTAAGCGTACAGTGCCCAAACTTCCATCTCGCCGAAGCGCTGGCCGCCGAACTGAGCCTTGCCGCCCAGAGGCTGCTGGGTAACCAGGCTGTAAGGGCCAGTCGAACGAGCGTGGATCTTGTCGTCGACCATGTGGCCGAGCTTGAGGATGTAGGACGTACCCACGGTAATGGGCTCGCGGAACTCCTCGCCGGTGCGGCCGTCGAACAGACGGGTCTTGCCGCGCTCGTCAAGCTGGGTGACGAACTCGGGGCGCATGTGATCGCCAAAGGCAGCGGTGGCCTTGTTGAGCATGTTCTTGTTAGCACGACGGATGACCTCGGCGATCTCGTCCTCCTTGGCGCCGTCGAAGACGGGCGTCGCGGTGAAGAACGGACCGGGGACGTACTTGTCGGAGTCGGCCTGCTCGGTATCCCAACCGCAGGCAGCGGCCCAGCCAAGGTGGCACTCGAGCAGCTGGCCGACGTTCATACGCGAAGGAACGCCCAGCGGGTTGAGGATAACGTCGATCGGGGTACCGTCAGCCATGTAGGGCATGTCCTCGACCGGCAGAACGTTACAGATAACACCCTTGTTGCCGTGACGGCCGGCGATCTTATCGCCCTGCTGGATCTTACGACGCTGGGCGACGTAGACGCGCACCTGCTCGTTGACGCCGGGGGCCAGGTCGTCGCCGTTCTCGCGGCTAAAGCGGACGACGTCGATGACGCGGCCGTAAGCGCCGTGAGGCATCTTAAGGGAGGTGTCACGGACATCGTGGGCCTTGGCACCGAAGATGGCGCGCAGCAGGCGCTCCTCGGCGGTCAGAGCGCTCTCGCCCTTAGGCGTGACCTTGCCGACCAGGATGTCGCCAGGGCCGACCTCGGCGCCGATACGGATGATGCCGTCCTCGTCGAGGTTGGCAAGCATGTCCTCGGAGAGGTTCGGGATCTCGCGGGTGATCTCCTCGGGGCCAAGCTTGGTGTCGCGGGCATCGATCTCGTGACGGGTGATGTTGATGGTCGTCAGCAGGTCCTCGGCCACCAGGCGCTCGGACACGACGATACCGTCCTCGTAGTTAAAGCCTTCCCACGGCATGTAGGCCACGGTGAGGTTCTGACCCAGTGCGAGCTCGCCGTGATCGGTCGAAGGACCGTCGGCCAGAGGCTCGCCCTGCTCAACGGTGTCACCGACGCGCACGAGCGGACGGTGGTTGATGCAGGTGGACTGGTTGGAGCGCTGGTACTTGGCCAGGTGATACTCGTCCATGCCGCCGGCATGCTTGACGATGATCTTGGCGGCGTCGGCAAAGATGACCTCGCCGGCGTTCTTGGCCAGGGTGACCTCGCCGGAGTCCAGAGCGGCGCGACGCTCCATGCCGGTACCGACATAGGGAGCGGCGGGGTGAACCAGCGGCACGGCCTGACGCTGCATGTTAGCGCCCATCAGCGTACGCTTGGCGTCGTCGTGCTCCAGGAACGGGATCAGCGTGGCTGCGACGGAGAGCATCTGACGCGGCGAGACGTCCATGTAGTCGACGTCCTCGACGGGCACGTCGGCGGGAGCGCCGAAGGAGCCGTCGAAGTCGCGGGTACGGGCGATCACGGTGTGCGGGCGGACAATCTTGCCCTCGGCATCAGTCGTGATGAACTCGTTGGTCTTGGGATCGAGCGGCGTGTTGGCCGGCGCGATGACGTGCTTCTCTTCCTCGTCGGCGGTCATCCAGTCGATCTGGTCGGTGGCAACGCCGTTCTCGACGCGACGGAACGGAGCCTCGATGAAGCCGTACTCGTTGACGCGGGCGTAGAGGGCGAGCGAGCCGATCAGGCCGATGTTGGGGCCTTCGGGGGTCTCGATCGGGCACATGCGGCTGTAGTGCGAGTTGTGAACGTCGCGGACGGCCGTCGGCACGTTGGTGCGGCGGCTGGAGCCGGACTTATGGCCGGCAAGACCACCAGGGCCGAGTGCGGACAGACGGCGCTTGTGGGTCAGACCGGTCAGGGGGTTCGCCTGGTCCATGAACTGCGAGAGCTGCGAGGAACCGAAGAACTCCTTGATGGAGGCCACGATCGGGCGGATGTTGATGAGCGACTGCGGGGTGATCTCGTCGATGTCCTGGGAGCTCATGCGCTCACGGACGACGCGCTCCATACGGCTCATGCCGATACGGAACTGGTTGGCGACGAGCTCGCCGACGGTACGGATGCGGCGGTTGCCGAAGTGGTCGATGTCGTCGACCTTGAAGCCCTGCTCGCCGGCAGCGAGGGATAGGAGGTAGCGCAGCGTCGCGACGATATCCTCGTCGGTGAGCACCGTGACCTCTTCCTCGGTGGTGAGGTTGAGCTTCTTGTTGACCTTGTAACGACCGACGCGGGCCAGATCGTAGCGCTGCGGGTTGAAGAGCAGGCCCTCGAGCAGGCTGCGGGAAGCGTCCACGGTGGGGGGCTCGCCCGGGCGCAGGCGACGGTAGATCTCGATGAGGGCGTCCTCGCGGGTGAGGGCGGTGTCGCGCTCCAGGGTGCGCTTGATCACATCGGAGTTGCCGAGCAGCTCGATGATGTCGTCGTTGGTGACGGCGATGCCAAGGGCGCGCAGGAACATCGTGGCGCTCTGCTTGCGCTTACGGTCGATGGAGACCATGAGCTGGTCGCGCTTGTCGACCTCAAACTCAAGCCAGGCACCGCGGGACGGGATGATCTGGGCCTTGTAGATCTGCTTGCCCGAATCCATCTCGGAGCTGTAGTACACGCCCGGGGAACGGACGAGCTGCGAGACGACGATACGCTCGGTACCGTTGATGATGAAGGTGCCCTGATCGGTCATCATGGGGAAGTCGCCCATGAAGACAAGCTGCTCCTTGATCTCGCCGGTCTCCTTGTTGGTGAGACGGACGTCGGTCAGAAGCGGAGCCTGATAGGTCATATCCTTCTCGCGGCACTCCTCGACGGTGTGCGCGGGGTCGCCGAACTGATGCTCGCCGAAGGTAACCTCGAGAACATGGTTCTGGCTCTGGATGGGGCTGGATTCCTTGAACGCCTCACGAAGGCCCTCGTCCTTAAAACGCTCAAAGGATTCCCTTTGAACAGAGATAAGGTTGGGGAGCTCCATGGCCTCCGGGATTTTCCCGAAGCTGACGCGCTTGCGCTCAGTGGCAGTGTATGCGTAGGTCACCAGGTTTTTCCTCCTTCACGGAAATGCTCGGTGGATTGGCGAGGCATAGCTTCGCCAGTTATCGCAACCTAATAGTTTATCAGGTACCGACCGTTGGGCAAGAAAAGCCTTGACGCGATTGAGTTTTTGGAGTAGCAAAGTTTTTCGACAGAAAATGCGCAGGTAAATGTATGTGTATCGAACACCTGTTCATATATTTTCTGTGAACAGAGAGCCGGCAATCGCAGCTCTTATAAAAAACGGGTGCAGACCGAAGTCCGCACCCGTAAATATCGTTGCCCGAAGGCTTACTTGCGCATCAAGCCGCCGCGCTCGTCGATGGCATCCCAGAAGGCGCTTGCAAAGCGAGGGTCGCTTGCAGCCATGAGGGCGTTGGTGGCCATCCAGCCAGAAGGCGTGCCGGTGTCGTAGCCCGACAGCGGGTCGATGACGACAGCGTACATGGCCTCGCGATCGAGCGAGCGGGCCATGGCGTCGGTCAGCTGGATCTCGCCGCCCTTACCGGCCTGCTGGTCGGCAAGAAGGTCCATGACCAGCGGGCTCAGCAGGTAGCGGCCGACGATGTACAGGTTGGACGGAGCCGCCTCGGGGGCAGGCTTCTCCACCAGGCCGCCGATGCGCCACACGGCACCCGGCTCGCCATCGGCAACATCCTCGGCGCCCTCGAGCGAGCCCACGCGCTCACCGGCGATAACGCCGTAGCGGCTAACTTCCTCGGGAGCACACGCGGCAACGGCGATAACCGAAGCGCCACCGTGCTCCTTGGAGACGGCAAGCATCTTGTCGCAGATATCACGGTTGGGCACAACGTAGTCGCCCAGAAGAACCAGGAAGTTCTCCCCTGCCACAGCGTCGGCGGCAGAGCGAATGGCGTGACCGAGACCCTTGGGCTCGTACTGATAGCGGAAGTCGACCGGCATACCGCCCGCATGGGCGACAGCGTCGGCGTAGGCGTCCTTACCACGCTCGCGCAGCAGGTTCTCGAGCGAACGGTCGGGCTGGAAGTAGTTCAGCAGCTCAGGCTTGCCGGGAGAGGTGACGATAATGGCATCGTCGACCTCCTCGGGGTCGAGCGCCTCCTCAACGACGTACTGGATGACCGGCTTGTCGAGCACCGGCAGCATCTCTTTGGGCGTGCACTTGGTGCCAGGCAGAAAACGCGTGCCAAGACCGGCGGCGGGGATGATTGCCTTCATAGTATTCAAGGATCCTTTCGCAGGCGCAAATAGCGCCCGTGCATGCGGCTCACCGGCCGCAGACCAAATTGCGATACCGGATTATCTTACCGCTGTTAATTAACGTTAATGCAGGCAAGCGCCATTCTTCAGCAGGTCAACGCAAATTAGTGCTCGAATGGTGCAACTTTATCGCCCAACGGTAGCGACCCCAAAGCACCGCAAGCGGAAGCAATTTGCATGCCGAGTCAGCAAAATAGAGGGATCATAACGAAAAAGACGGGGCTCGCAATGCGAACCCCGTCTGCAAAGAAATCTGGCGAGAAAGCCTGATTACTTGAGGGTGACAGCAGCGCCAGCAGCCTCGAGCTTCTCCTTGGCAGCCTCGGCGTCCTCCTTCTTGGCACCCTCGAGAACAGCCTTGGGAGCGCCCTCGACGACCTCCTTGGCCTCCTTCAGGCCAAGGTTGGTGAGCTCACGGACGGCCTTGATGACCTGGATCTTGTTGTCACCGAAGCCCTCGAGCACGACGTCAAACTCGGTCTTCTCCTCGGCCTCAGCAGCGCCAGCAGCGGGAGCGGCGACAACGGCGGCAGGAGCAGCGGCGGAAACGCCGAAGGTGTCCTCGATAGCCTTAACGAGCTCGGAAGCCTCGAGAAGGGTCATTTCCTTAAGAGCATCGATGATCTCATCGGTGGTAAGCTTAGCCATTTCTAAGTCCTTTCGGTTTCCGTGCGGATGCACGGAGATCAGTTAAAACACGGCGCGAATGCGCCAGGGGTGCGGCGTTGCCGCCGCGGGTGAAAACAGCGACTAGGCTGCCTTCTGCTCGGAGACCTGCTGGATCGAACGAGCGAGACCAGAGGAAACGCCGTTGACGCAGACAGCGATGTCGCGAGCGAAACCGGAGATGAGACCGGCGATCTGGCCGAGAAGCTGATCCTTGGTGGGCAGCTCGGCGATAGCCTTAACATCATCAGCGGAAACGGCCTTGCCGTCGGAGATACCGCCCTTGATCTCAAGGACGCCCTTGGACTTAGCAGAGAAGTCCTTAAGGGCCTTAGCGGCCTCGACCGGCTCGGACTCGTAGAACACATAAGCGACGGGGCCGGCGAGGATCTCGTCGAGCTCGGGCTGCTCCTGGTTCTTGAGAGCGATCTTGACCAGGTTGTTCTTGTAGACCTTCATCTCGGCGCCGCACTCGCGAAGCTGATGACGCAGCTCCTGAGCCTGCTTAACCGTCAGACCGTTGTAGTTGACGACGAACAGACCGGCGTTCTCGGCGATACGGGACTCGATCTCTGCAACCTTGTCGATTTTGTACTGCTGGGGCATGAATTACACCTCCTCGATTTCTTTCCGGGCACGGTCCGCCACAAAGACGTGACGGGGGCATGTCCAAAAAGAAAGCCCCCGCGCTGCATGAGCGACGGGGGCGAGAAGACATATCTACTCGACCACCTCGGCTGGCGGGATATCCCATTAAGCTCGCGGGCGATGCCCGTTTGCACCGGCTGTCTCTGGCAGCGGATTCGTGCGTGAACCGAAAGTATTATGGCGGGGACCCCGGCGTCGGTCAACGGAAAACCGGGCTGCACACAATTCCACCATCCGGCCGCGCAGCCAAAGGCCAGGCGCAAGGTTTTCGCTCGGTCAAGTCCTGGCTCGCACGAAGAGCACATTAAGTGCTCTTCGGCTCGTGCGGAATCTACGAAAACCTTGCGCCTGGCCTTCGGCGGAGCGTGCCTGCGTTGACTTTGGGCAGCCCGGGTTTTCGTTGGCCGGCGCGCCCCACTCATAATGCTTGGGTCGGTGGGCCGATGTGTTGCGTCCCGTTGGGCTACAGGGTTGAAACGAAGGTGGACAGGCGGTGGAGGCCTTCGTCTAGATCTTGGTCGGAAACGCAGTAGCTTAGGCGGATGTGGCCTTCGGTGCCGAAACAGTCGCCCGGGACTAGGGCTACGTTGGCCTCTTTGATGGCTTTGATGCAGAAGACTTCGCTGGTTAGGCCGTACTGTTTGATGCTGGGGAAGGCGTAGAAGGCGCCGGCTGGTTCCACTACGTCGAGGCCCATGGCGTCTAAGGCTGCGAGTACGCGTTCGCGGCGGGCTCGGTAGACTTTGAGCATGGGGGTTGGGTCGACGGTCAGGGCTCGCGCTGCGGCGTCCATCTCAAAGGAGACGGCGCTCGATACTAAGTATTGGTGGGCTTTTGCGATCTCGGCGATGACGGGGGTTGCCGCTGCGAGCCAGCCTAAGCGCCAGCCGGTCATGGCCCAGGGCTTGGAGAAGCTCTCGATGACCACCGTCTGCTCGCGTAGCTCCGGGCGGCGCTGGGCAAAGCGCTCGTAGCCATCCACATAGACTAGGCGGTTGTATACGTCGTCGCAGACCACGTAGATGCCCGCCTGCTCTGCCACGTGTGCCACGGCGTCGAGCGATGCCGCGTTGAGGATGCAGCCCGTAGGATTGTTGGGCGTGCAGATGACGATGGCCTTGGTCGCCGGCGTCACGCAAGCACGAAGTGCGTCCTCGTCAATCTGAAATTGCGCAGGCTCCGTATCCAAAAAGACCGCTTTGGCGTGGTTGGCCACGACGATGCTTTCGTACAGGCCAAAGGCCGGCGTGGGGATGACGACCTCGTCGCCGGGGTTGAGCATAGCCATGAATGTTGCCGACAGGGCCTCGGTCGCGCCGTCGGTCAGGATGACCTCGTCGGCCGAAAACGCCAGGCCCGCGTCCCCCATGTAGGCAGACAGTGCCTCGCGCAGGGCGGGACGGCCGTTGTTGGGCGGATAGTGCGTGTCGCCGCGGCCCAGCGCGGCCGTCACCTCGGCGCTAATCACATCGGGCGTGGGAAAATCGGACTCGCCGAGCGCGAGCGCAATGCATCCTGGGTGCTGGGCAGCGAGCGCGTTAATCCGACGGATGCCGGAGGGCTTGAGCGTGGCAAGCGAGGTATTCATGGGCAGGCGCATGGCGTTCCTTTCGTAAGGGTTGCACTAGGATAGCGCGGCGGGGCGCCGTCAGACGGTGTAACCTAAACGGAAACGGACTGGAAAGGAGGTGGCATGGAGACGACCGCGCGCGGCGATGTACCAAAAACGTTGCGAACCATTGCGTATATCAGCATTCCCGATAGCGCCGATCTTGAGTTTTTGCTCTGGGACCTGCAGGATGCCATCGCCGCCTATGCACAGCTTTCCGGCACCGCGTTCCCCCGCCTGGTCGATTTGGAGGCGAATGATGCCGGCAGCGTTGCCGATGGCATCGTGCTGGCCATTGAAGATGTGGTTGACGATGAGGCGTTGGCAGCTATCGAGCAGGCGTTTGAGCGCTTTGGCGGTGCGGGGACGCGCGTCTATGCCGCGATTCGAGCCGCACAAGAGGGCGCCAAGCAGGCGCGCGGGACCGCCGTTCGTCTGCACAAGGCATGTGAGCGCCATGACCAATTGTGGTGTGGCGGCGTTGTCGCCTGTGCCGGCAGCGGTATTGCGGCGCTTCGCCATTCCCCACGCATGGGCCTCTTGCGCCGACCATTTTCGGAAGCGATGGATAAGCTTGTGGGCGCTGTGCGCATGGGCTGCTCCATTGAGCATGCGCAGCTGCTTGGCGGTGGCAATGCCGGTAGCGTCGATGCCGACGGCATGGTGCGTGTCGAGCCCGCGCTGCCCGCGCCGATCTGGCGCGCCATCATCAAACGCCTCGGCGCCCATGCTCAATCAAATAACTAGACTACCGCGCGACCCAGTCAACGGCTTCGTGCCAACGCTCAACAAGACGTTCCAGACGCCAAGCCGCGTTAGCGGGACTAGTTGACGGCAATACGACAGCGGGCAAGCCTGTCCGTTCCTGTAGATAGCGCTTATAGAGGCGCCCCGCCGTACCTCCGTTGCATATCACCTGCTCAATGGGAGCTGCGCCGGTAATGCGCCCGATATGTGCCGGCACAACGTTGCGAATGCTCGCGTCACTCGAGCCCTTAATGTCGCAGCTCTCAATCACATCCCACAGGGCCACGCCGCCGTTCAGCAGCATGGATCGCTTGGCAGCAATCGAGGCGTCGAGCGTCGCGGGCTCACCGCTTGCCAAAGAATCGCCCTCGTTGGGCGGCACGGGCACACCGAGACACGCGGCCATCACGCGCCAAAAGCGATTCTGGGGGTTGCCGTAATAAAAGGCATTGGCGCGCGAAAGCACCGAGGGAAACGACCCGAGCACCAAAACGCGCGAGTGCTGGTCGAACACGGGCTCAAACCCATGCTCAATATGTTGATAGCCCTCGTCGGACGCAGCCATGGCCTAGGCCCTCAACAGATAGCGTGCCTCGTAGGGCGCAAGCTCGAGGGTACCCGTCAGCTCGACCGTGGGCGCATCGTCGGCAAGCAGGTCGACGAAGGAGCCGTTGAGTTCGCCGGCTCCAAAGGTATAGGGCTCGTTCACAGCATTAACCGCCACGAGCACCGTCGCGTCATCGCAGGCGCGCTCGAACAGCAGCTGCTTGTTCTGTATCACCACGTTGCGATACGCACCGTAGTTGAGGGCACGGGCCGCCGCGTCGTCGGCCGAGCGCAGGTGCGTGAGCTGTTTGATGAAGGCCGTCAGCTCGTTGGGCGCAGGCTCATCGAGCGCAGGTCGCAGCGCCCAGTCGCCATCGGGGCCGCCCTTTTCGCCAGCAATTCCCCACTCGCTGCCATAGTAGACGCACGGAATGCCCGGCATGCCAAACAGCATGCCATAGGCGGGGCGCAGGCAGGACTTGTCCGTCAGGATGCTCGCCAGGCGCGGCACGTCGTGGTTGTCGACAAACGACAGCAGGCGTTTGCCGCGGTAGATGCACCACGGGTCGCCGCCAAACTGGCGATGCAGCGAATGGGCAATCTCGAACATGTTGACCGAGTTAAAGCTGGAGTACAGGCCCTTGTAGCACTCATAGTTGGTGCAGGAATCGAGCATCTCATCGTTGACGATCTGATTGTAGTCGCCGTGGAGCGTCTCGCCGATCAGCACAAAGTCGGGCTTGAGCTCACGGGTAAAGGCGTGCAGCCGGCGCATAAAGTCGCGGTCGAGCATATAGGCAACGTCCAGGCGCAAGCCGTCGACGCCAAAGACGTCGGCCCAACGGCGCACGGACTCGAGCAGGTAATCGACCACAGCGGGATTTTGCAGGTTGAGCTTCACAAGCTCAAAATGGCCTTCCCAACCCTCGTACCAAAAGCCGTCGCCATAGCAGGAGTCACCGTCAAAGCTAATGTGGAACCAGTCCTTGTAGGGCGAGTCCCTCTTGCGCTCCTGCACATCGCGGAAAGCCCAAAAGCCACGGCCCACATGGTTAAAGACGGCATCGAGCACCACGCGGATGCCGTGGGCATGCAGTGTCTCGCACACGGCGGCAAAGTCGGCATCCCCACCCAGGCGGCGGTCGATATGGCGCAGGCTGCGCGTATCGTAGCCGTGGCTATCAGACTCGAGCGGCGGGTTGATCAGTACAGCGCCAATACCGAGTTCCTGCAGGTAGTCGGCCCATTGGGCGATCTTCATGATAGGAGCATCGGGATTGGGCGCGACGTTGGCAGCCTGGGCGAGCTCATCCTCGGCAACGGGCGCGGCGTTTTCGCGCGGAGCCCCGCAAAAGCCCAGCGGATAGACCTGATAGAACGTCGTCTCGTATGCCCACATAGCAGCCTCCCGGTAAGCTCAACACAACGACATCCATTGTATGCCCAGCTTGCATCCTCTTCCCCAAAATAAGTTGCGGTGAAATAGTTCCTGCTTGGGCCTTCAGAGGCCTTAAACAGGAACTATTCCACCGCAACTGATGAGGAGGATGTGGCTAGGCAACGGACTTTGCGCGGCGTATGGCCGGGAACAGCACGGTGATGGCGAGGATGACGCCCACGACGGCGATCGTGCCGCCCGCGTAGCCGATCCAAGCGATGCCCGGGCCCGACACCACGGCGCCACCAATCGCCGTGCCCGTACCAATACCGAGATTGAACAGGCCCGAGAAGATCGACATGGCGACAGCCGACGAGTCCGCCGGCGTGTACTTGATGAGTTCGGCTTGGAACGCCACATTGAAGGCCGTGGCGCAGCAGCCCCATAGCGCGCAAACAGCGAGAACCGCAGCGAGCGACGATGCGGCCGGACCCATAAGCAGCAGGGCCACCGGTACGCCGGAGAGCGTGATGGCCAAGAACGGGAACCGGTGCCCATCGAACAGTCGGCCGAACAGCCAGCTTCCCACCAGACCGGAGCAGCCAAACGCCGTCAGCGTCATGGTGATGGCGCCCGCGTCGACGTGCGCGACCTGCGCCAGGAACGGCTCGATATAGCTGTAACCCGCGTAGTAGCCGGTCGCCATGAACACCGTGACCGCGTAGAGCGCGATCAGGAACGGGTTCTTGAGCAGCTCGGGCAGCTGTTTGACGGTAAAGCGCTCACCCGCCGGCATGGTGGGGAACACCGTGGCCTGGTAGACGACCGCGACAGCAGACAGCGCTCCGACCACGGCAAACGTCATACGCCAGCCCACGGCCAGGCCAATGGCGCGGCCGAGCGGCAGGCCGAAGATCTGTGCGATGGAAGAGCCTGTGGCGATCATGCTGATGGCGAGCGCCCCATGGCGCGTGTCAACCAGGCGCGACGCCATGATCGAGGCGACCGACCAGAACACGGCATGCGCGCAGGCGACCACCAGGCGCGCGCAAACCAAAATGGGATAGGTGGGCGCCACGGCGGACAGGAACTGGCCGAGCGAGAACACGGCAAGCACGCCCAGCAGCATCCGCTTGAACTCGAAGCGCGAGGCAAACACCATAAGCGGCAACGACAGCAGCATGACGCCCCAGGCATAGACCGAGATCATGATGCCCGCCTGGGCCTCGGTGAGCGAGAACGACGCGGCGATATCAGTCAAAAGGCCGATGGGCATGAACTCCGACGTGTTGAACACGAACGCACAGCAGGTGAGCCCGACGAGCGGGAGCCACTGCCTGAGCGTGATGCCGTCTTGCCTTGCCTGACTCATATATAACGTCTCCAATCATTTTGAGCGGAGGCGATTATATAGCAACGGCCCCGCATCCGTCAGTAACAGATGCGGGGCCGAAAACAATTCGATACACAGAGGTTGCGCCGTCAATAAATAACTAAGCCAGCCCCAGCAATATGCCCGCCGAATGCACGACAAACGCCACGATCCAGGCGACTGCCACCTGAAACGCGAACACAGCCACGGCGTAGCGCGCGCCCAGCTCGCTCTTGACGGCGCCGATGGCAGCCACGCAGGGCGGGTACAGCAGCGTAAAGACCAAGAACACGTAGGCGGTGAACGACGAAAACATGGTCGACAGTGCCGCGGGCGACGTTGCACCCAAAAGCACGGTGAGGGTCGAGATGACGCTCTCCTTGGCGATAAGTCCGGTGACGAGCGCCGTGGATGCACGCCAATCGCCAAAGCCGAGCGGCGCCAGCGCCGGAGCGATAATGCTACCCAGACCGGCAAGTAGACTCTGCGACTGATCGGCGACCACATTAAAGCGAATGTCGAACGTCTGAAGGAACCAGATGACCACGGTAGCGGCAAAGATAATGGTAAAGGCCTTGGTAATAAAGTCCTTGGCCTTATCCCACGCCAGCATCACCGTCGTCTTGACGCTCGGCAGGCGGTAGTTGGGGAGTTCCATGATAAACGGCACCGGGTCGCCCTTAAATGCCGTGCGATTGAGCACCAAGGCGGCAATGCAGCCGACCACGATGCCGATCAGATAGAGCGAGACCATGGCGGGAACCGTCGCCTGTGGGAAAAACGCCCCGCACAGCAAACCGTAAACCGGCAGCTTGGCCGAGCAGCTCATAAACGGCGTGAGCATGACCGTCATCTTGCGGTCGTGCTCGGATGGGAGCGTACGGGTCGACATGATAGCCGGCACGGTGCAGCCAAAACCGACGAGCATGGGCACAAAGCTGCGGCCCGACAGGCCAAAGCGACGCAGCACTTTATCCATGACAAAGGCCACGCGCGCCATGTATCCGGAGTCTTCCAGAATGGAGAGGAACAAGAAGAGTACGACGATAATCGGCAGGAAGGTCAGCACGCTGCCCACGCCCGTCAGCACGCCGTCGACAGCCAGCGAGCGCACCACGTCGTTGGTTCCGAATGCCTTGAGGCCCGCATCGGCCGAGGCGATGATGGCAGCGATGCCGTCCTCCATGAGTCCCTGCAACGCCGCGCCGATCACGCCAAACGTCAGCCAAAAGACGAGGCCCATGATCGCCAGAAACGCCGGAATGGCCGTGTAGCGACCCGTCAGGATGCGGTCAATCTTAACGGAGCGCACGTGCTCGCGGCTCTCGTGCGGCTTGACGACGCAACGCCCGCACACGTCACCGATAAAGCTAAAGCGCATATCGGCCAGTGCAGATAGACGATCGGTGCCGGCCTCGCCCTCCATCTGGGTAATGATGTGCTCGATGGCGTCGAGCTCGTTGCGGTCCAGGTGAAGCGCCTCGGTTACCAGCTCGTCGCCCTCAACCAGCTTGGTCGCCGCAAAACGCACGGGAATGTGCGCCGTCGCGGCATGGTCCTCGATAAGGTTGGCAATGCCGTGGATGCAGCGATGCAGTGCGCCGCCGTCCGAGCCATCGGGTGCGCAGAAGTCCAGGCGACCAGGACGCTCGCGGAACCGCGCCACATGCAACGCGTGATCCACCAGCTCGCCAATGCCCTCGTTGCGGGCGGCGCTAATGGGGACAACCGGCACGCCCAACAGGCTCTCGAGCAGGTTGACGTCAACGGCGCCGCCGTTGGCCGTCACCTCGTCCATCATGTTGAGCGCGATGACCATGGGGCGATCGAGCTCCATAAGCTGCAGCGTCAGGTACAGGTTGCGCTCGATGTTGGTGGCATCGATGATGTCGATGATGGCATCGGGATGCTCGTCCAGGATAAACTGGCGGCTCACGATCTCTTCGCCCGTGTACGGCGACAGGGAGTAAATGCCGGGCAGGTCGGTAACGCTTGCCTCGGGGTGGTTGCGGATGGTGCCATCTTTGCGGTCGACCGTCACGCCGGGAAAGTTACCGACATGTTGGTTGGAACCCGTAAGCTGGTTGAACAGCGTGGTCTTGCCGCAGTTTTGGTTGCCGGCGAGGGCAAAATGCAGCGGTGCGCCCTCGGGCACGGCCGTCTTCGCGGCGCGGGGCGAATACGTCCCCTCGCCCAAGGCCGGATGCTCCGTCGTGCCGATTGCGGCGTTAGCGCGCGGACCCATATCGGTATCGTGAATGCCCACGAGCTCGATGCGAGCGGCATCGTCCTTACGCAGTGTCAACTCGTAGCCACGCAGGCGGATCTCGAGCGGGTCACCCATGGGGGCGTACTTCATCATGGTGACTTCGGTGCCCGGCGTTAGACCCATGTCCAAAATATGCTGTCGGAGTGCCTGATCGTCCGATGCCACCGATGCGACAACGGCGTCCTTTCCAATCTCGAGTGTATCGAGCTTCACGTCCGTGTTCCTCCCCCGGCGCCCACAGGGCGTTGTATTTATGTTCACCAAGGCTAACCGTTTGCCATGGCTAACCAATTTTAACCATGCATGATAGCGCGAACATGCAACGATGTTCAATCAGCAAATTGGCACAATGGGGGCAGGCAGGAGAGTTCAGGGCCATAGTTTCCCGATGAGGCCTCTCGGGGAAACTACATCCCAGAATTCCGGCTCGAAACGGGATATGGTTTCCCAAACAGGCCTCTTACGGAAAATGCATCCCGGAATCCTCGCTCGAAACGGGACGCGCTTTCCCAGTCGAGGCCCTATGGGAAACTGCGTCCCACCTTGAAAGGCAAAACTGGGGCGCAGTTTCCGGGCGGGGCATCAAAAACGAAGTTGCGGTGGAATAGTTCCTGGATGGGCTGGTTGATGCCCCAGATCGGAGCTATTTCACCGCAAGTTATTGAAGGGCTGGGATGCCCGTCCTCTTACAGATGGCGCTCGAGGAAGCGGAAGGCCAGGCGGATCCAGGGACGGACAGCCACCTGCTTGTCCTCGTTGTCGACCGCGGTGTTGGCGTTGCCGAGCGAAAGGCCGTGGCCGCCCTGGTCAAAGACGTGCATCTCGCATGCAACGCCCTCCTCGGCCATGCGCTGCGCAAACGGGTAGACCTGCGCGATCGGCGCCGTCTTGTCGTCGGACACGCCCCACACAAAGGTCGGCGGCATCTGACGCGAAACATGCGTGGTGGGGCAGATATCGGCCAAATGCTCGTCAGTTGCCTCGCCACCCGTCACCATCGACAGGTAGTCGTTAAGCAAATCGCGCCCCGTCTTGCCGCCCGTCTTGGGCACGCGCAAGTCAATGCGCGGATCGCGCGTCTGCATGTCGCGCACATAGGCAAAGTCGAGCAATGGATAGCCCAGTACCACGGCATCGGGACGAATGTCGTCCGCGCGCGCCCCTGCCAGGCCCGCGAAGGGACCAGTCTTCCATTGCGTTGCCAGCGAGGCACAGATCATGCCGCCCGCCGAGAATCCCACGACGCACACGCGCTTAGGATCGACATGCCACTCGTCGGCGTTGGCGCGCACCGTGGCGACCATCTTGGCAAGATCTGCCTGGGGGTGCGGAAAGCTCACGTCACCCGTAGAACTCGTGACATAGTTGAGCACAAAGGCCTGGTAGCCGCGATCCAAAAATGCAAACGCCACCGGGTCCTGCTCGTGCGGAGCGATATGCGTAAACCCGCCTCCGCCGCAGATGATCACCGCGGGGCGGCGGCCATTCGGTTTATCGGGCAACGGCTCGGCACCCAAATACGTAAACGTCGCCGGATAATCCTCGGTCGGCTCCTCGCCCCACAGCGCATGGTTCTCGACAATCATATGTGCTCCCTTCGCGCAAATTATGCGCCCTTGTTTTTCGCCTTCAAGCGTACCCCACTTGAACCCGTGGCGCAGAAACACACCAGCAATAAGTTTCCCTTCAACTGATATATCACATAATCCCAGCTCAGAGGTATCGCTGAGCAGCGTAGAATAGGGGCGTTGACCAAGCCGCGAAACACATATGAAACGTTTCCGGCAAACCAAACGCGCGATATGCGCCTATTTAAGTTGGAGGCAACTATGGGTCTGCTCGATTCGCTTAAGTCCACCTTCACCTCGACCGGCGAGGCGTCCGTTCCGCCCGCAGCAAGCTTCGCCACCCGCGAAGGCGTCATCTATGCCCCCGTCAACGGCGTGCTCGTCAACCTGGACGAGGTTCCCGACGAGACGATCGCCTCGGGCATGCTTGGCCAGGGCTATGGCATCGAGCCCATTACCGGCACCATCTATGCGCCCGCCAACGGCCGCATCGGCGCCACCACTGTCACCAACCACTCCATTGGCATGATCACCGAGGACGGTCTTCGCGTGTTCATCCATGTTGGCCTGGGCACCGTGGAAATGAACGGCAAGGGTTTTGCCCGCTTTGTCGAGATGGGCGATGTGGTCAAGGCAGGCCAGCCGCTCATCAGCTTCGACCGCGAGGCCATTAAGGCCGCTGGTCACGAGGACATCGTGACCGTCATCGTCTCCGAGCTTGATCGTCTTAAGAGCATCGACCATGTCGGCGAGTCTGGAACGCTTATCGGCGGCAACCCGCTCGTCAAGCTTGGCGACCCGCTGCTGGTTGCCAAGACCAAGTAGCCAGGCCCCACGCCACACAGCCAAAAGGCACCTCGTCAAGCGCCCACGACCATTTGGCCGCGGGCGCTTTTCGTTTGAAAAACCATCCCGCCAATGCCTTATCTGTATAGCCCAAATGAGCCGAGCTGCTAGAATATCGAACTGTATGGATAACTATCATTCAACCGTTATGGGAGGATACGTGAACCGCACCAAAATCGCGCAGCTCTATGCCGATGCCGAGCCGCTCGGCGGCCAGACCGTCACCGTCGCCGGCTGGGTCAAGTCCGTCCGCGACATGAAGAACTTTGGCTTCGTTACGCTCAACGACGGCAGCTGCTTCCGCGACCTGCAGGTCGTCATGAACCGCGAGGCACTCGACAACTACGACGAGATCGCCCATCAAAACGTCTCGGCCGCACTCATTTGCACCGGCACCGTCAAGCTGACCCCCGATGCGCCCCAGCCTTTCGAGCTTTCTGCCACCTCCATCGAGGTCGAGGGCGTCAGCGCCCCGGATTACCCGCTGCAGAAGAAGCGCGCAACCGTCGAGTTCCTGCGCACCCAGCAGCACCTGCGCCCGCGCACCAACCTGTTCCGCGCCGTGTTCCGCATCCGCTCTGTCGCGGCTGCCGCCATCCACCGCTTCTTCCAGGAGCAGGGCTTTGTCTACGTCAACACCCCCATCATCACCACGAGTGACTGCGAGGGCGCCGGCGAGATGTTCCGCGTGACCACGCTCGACCCCAAAAATCCGCCCCTCACCGAGTCCGGCGAGGTCGACTGGAGCCAGGACTTCTTCGGCAAGCATGCAAGCCTCACCGTGTCCGGCCAGCTCAATGCCGAGAACTTTGCCATGGCCTTTGGCGACGTGTACACCTTTGGCCCCACCTTCCGTGCCGAGAACTCCAACACCACGCGCCACGCCGCCGAGTTTTGGATGATCGAGCCCGAGATGGCCTTTGCCGACCTTAACGACTACATGGATAACGCCGAGGCCATGCTCAAGTACGTCCTTAAGGACGTCATGGCCACCTGCCCCGACGAGCTCAATATGCTCAACAAGTTTGTGGACAAGGGTCTGCTCGAGCGCCTGGACCATGTCGCCAACTCCGACTTCGCCCGCGTTACCTACACCGAGGCCGTCGAAATCCTGGAGCAGGCAGTCGCTGCTGGCCACCAGTTTGATTACCCCGTCAGCTGGGGCATCGACCTGCAGACCGAGCACGAGCGCTTCCTGACCGAGGAGCACTTTAAGCGCCCGACCTTCGTGACCGACTACCCGGCCGAGATCAAGGCGTTCTACATGCGCATGAACGAGGACGGCAAGACCGTCGCCGCCGCCGACTGCCTGGTTCCCGGTATCGGCGAGATTATCGGCGGCTCCCAGCGCGAGGAGCGCCTGGATCTGCTCGAGGCCCGCATCAAGGACCTGGGCATGAATCCCGAGCAGTACAAGTACTACCTTGACCTGCGCCGCTACGGTTCCTGCAAGCACGCCGGCTACGGTCTGGGCTTCGAGCGCTTGGTCATGTATCTGACCGGCGTGGGCAACATCCGCGACGTCCTGCCGCACCCGCGCACCGTGGGCAACGCCGACTTCTAATCGTCGGACGCTAGCTCGCGTCGCCACACGCCAACGCTCATCGCATAAGCGTCTCTCGACATCGGTCGAGAGACGCTTTTTTCAACAGCATCCGTCAAGCTTTTGGCAAGTTTTTGGTCAGTTGAGCAGGGCTGTTGAAAACTCGGCCCGCCGTTTGCCGACGACTACCGACCGCCCAGAGCGCCCTGCGCCCCTGGGAAAGCCCCACGTCCTAGGCTCCATACCGTCGCCACCCAAAACGGAAAGGACGTGGGCACGATGACCGAAGCCGCTGTTGAAACCTACGACACCACGACGAGGGGCGCCGCCTCGATGGCAGCCTATCGCGCCGTTCGCATCCTGCAGCTCTTGAGCGAAAACACCGGCGAAGACAAGGCCATGCTTTCCGATGAGCTGATCCGGCGCCTCGCCCATCCCGACGACCCCGCCCGCATGCCCATCTCGGCGGCGCGGCGCAGCATCTACACCGCCATCTCCGCGCTTCGCCATGCCGGATACGAAATTGAGTACAAACGCGGCGTGGGCTACAAACTTCTTACCCGCCCGCTCACCGATGAAGAGATCATCCGGCTCCACGGTATGGTCATGCGCAACCGCTCCACGCCTATCGCTATCCGCAAGAGCATGGCGCAGCACTTAGTTGCCATGGCGAGCGCCGACGTTCGCGGCTACCTCGATACACCCGAACCCGCTCCAAGCGCAGGCAGCAAGGCTACCAAGGCAACACGCACGCCCATCAAGCGCATCGACACGTGCGAGCTCGTCGAGCAGGCCATCGACCACGGAACCACGGTGAGTTTTGATATTTCGAGCGTCACGACACGCGGCGAAACCGAAGCAGCACGGATGACACTCCGTCCCTTTGCCATCAGGCAGCGCGATGGCATCTCGTATCTGCTGGGAACGGTCTACGACGCCCGAGGCACCGACGATACGCTGCGCACCGTCGAGATCGCCCGTATGAGAAACGTCACCACACGTCTCCTCGACGGCAAGAAGCTCTTCGCCGCCCTAGACGAGGACGACGCCTCCTCCGCCGCATAAGACCCTCCGCCGCCCATTCGACTACCCGTACCGCCCATCCGATTCTGTATTAAAAAACCCGCCAGGCTGTTGTAAAAATGGACATCAGCGCTACTATAGTTCCACTTGCACTTTGTCCCAGTGCAGTGTTTCCAGCCATTTTTATACTGGGGGTAATGATATGAAGGACATCACCATCAGCCGCAGGAGCCTTCTGGTCTCCGCTGGCCTGCTCGCGCTCGCCCCGCTCGCCGGATGCGGCGGCAACTCTGGTTCCGGCTCTGCTGCCGCCGGTTCCGACTACACTATCGGCGTTCTGCAGCTCACCGAGCACTCCGCACTCGATGCCGCCAACGACGGCTTTGTCAAGGCCATCAAGGAGAGCGGCCTTAAGGTCAAGATCGACCAGAAGAACGCCCAGAACGACCAGTCCACGTGTAAGTCCATTGCTGACAAGTTTGTGGGCGACAACGTCAACCTGATTTATGCCATCGCCACGCCCGCCGCGCAGGCTGCCGCCGGCGCCACGGCCGATATCCCCATCGTGGGCTGCGCCATCACCGACTACGCCGCCTCCGGCCTGGTCCAGGACAACGACAAGCCGGGCACCAACGTCACGGGCGCTTCCGACCTCACCCCGGTCGCCGAGCAGCTCGAGATGATGCAGAAGGTCCTGCCCGACGTTAAAAAGGTCGGCCTGCTCTACTGCACCGCCGAGTCCAACTCCGACGTCCAGATCAAGGCCGCCAAGAAGGAGCTCGACAAGCTGGGCCTCGAGTACACCGATTTCACCGTCTCGAGCTCCAACGAGATTCAGTCCGTCGTCGAGTCTGCCGTGGGCAAGGTCGACGCGCTGTACTCCCCCACCGACAACACCATCGCCGCGGGCGCCTCGCAGGTGGGCCAGATCTGCAAGGAGAACAAGCTTCCCTTCGTGACTGGCGAGGAGGGCATGTGCATGGCCGGCGGCCTGTTCACCCTCTCCATCAATTACGAGGATCTGGGCTACGCCGCGGGCGAGATGGCCGTCAAGATTCTGAAGGGCGAGGCCAAGCCCGAAGACATGCCTATCAAGCACCTCTCGAGCAAGGACCTGGTCGTCGTCAAGAACGACGAGATGGCCGAGGCCCTGGGCATCGACCTTTCCGCTCTGGACGCGTAATGCTATACGCGGCATGCGTCTAGAGCCCGTGCTCGCGCTTTAGCTGCGTTATTCAATATCTGAGCCACAGGGGCGGGCGCTGTAGACCGGCGTCCGCCCTGCTTGTTTCAGGTAAAACAAAACGTCTGTCCGCAGCTCTTCTATGCATTGTTACCGCTATTATGGTGAATCACGTGTCCACCCTATCCTAGGAGGTATGAAGCATGCTCATTGCATTGCAGGGCGCCGTTTCGCAGGGCGTCCTCTGGGGCATTATGGTGCTTGGCGTGTTTATCACGTTCCGCCTGCTCGACATTCCCGATATGACCTGCGACGGCAGCTTTGCCCTCGGCGGCTGCGTCTGCGCTGTGCTCATCGTCAATAACAACGTCGACCCGCTGCTCGCCGTGCTGGCCGGTATGTGCGCCGGCGCCATCGCGGGTGCCGTCACGGGCATTTTGACCACCGTCTTCGAGATTCCCGCGATCCTCGCCGGAATCCTCACCCAGATCAGCCTGTGGTCCATCAACCTGCGCATCATGGGCAAGTCCAATACGCCAATTCTTGCCAAGGGCACCGTGTTCTCGGCCGTCAGCAATATGACCGGTCTGCCGCAGTCCACCGTTGCCATCATCTTGGGCATCCTGCTCGCCGTGGCTATCGTTGCCATCCTGTATTGGTTCTTTGGCACCGAGATCGGCTCGGCGCTGCGCGCCACCGGCAACAACGAGTACATGATCCGCGCTCTGGGCGTCAACACCAACTCCACCAAGATGATCGCCCTCGTGCTCTCCAACGCCCTCATCGGCCTTTCGGGCGCGCTTATCTGCCAGAGCCAGAAGTATGCCGACATTGGTATGGGCACCGGTGCCATCGTTATCGGTCTTGCCGCCATTGTTATCGGTGAGGTGCTCGGCCGTCTGCTGCCCGGCGGCCTCACGCAGTTTAGCGTCCGTCTTGCCTCCGCCGTCTTTGGCTCCGTGGTGTACTTCCTTATCCGCGCCATCGTGCTGCAGTTGGGCATGGACGCCAACGACATGAAGTTGCTCTCCGCCGTGATCGTCGCCGTGGCCCTGTGCGTGCCCGTGGTTTGGGAGCGCTATAAGCTCCGCAGCTCCTACACGAAGGGGGATGAGGCAGATGCTTAAGCTCTCGCACGTCAAGAAGACCTTTAACAAGGGCACCGTCACCGAGAAGCGCGCGCTCACCGGCGTCGACCTCACCCTGAATGACGGCGACTTTGTAACCGTGATCGGCGGCAATGGCGCCGGCAAGTCCACGCTGCTCAACATGATCGCCGGCGTGTACCCGCTCGATTCGGGCGTTATTGAGCTCGACGGCACCGACATCTCGCGCCTGAGCGAGTCGCAGCGCGCCAAGTACCTGGGCCGCGTGTTTCAGGACCCCATGCGCGGTACCGCTGCCGACATGCAAATCGCCGAGAACCTGGCCCTCGCCAAGCGTCGCGGCCAGCGTCGCGGCCTTTCGTGGGGCGTCACCAAGGCCGAGAAAGATGAGTACGTTGAGCTGCTCAAGCGCCTGGACCTTGGTCTGGACACGCGTCTCAACGCCAAGGTCGGCCTGCTCTCGGGCGGCCAGCGCCAGGCACTCACCCTGCTCATGGCCACGCTCACCAAGCCACGCCTGCTGCTGCTCGACGAGCACACCGCGGCCCTCGACCCCAAGACGGCCTCTAAGGTGCTCAATCTGACCGAGGAGATCGTCGACGAGAACCACCTCACCACGCTCATGGTCACGCATAACATGAACGACGCTATCCGTCTGGGCAACCGTCTGATCATGATGCACGAGGGCCATGTGATCTACGACGTGGCCGGCGACGAGAAGAAGTCGCTCACCGTGGCCGACCTGCTGCAGAAGTTCGAGGAGGTCTCGGGCGGCGAGCTCGCCAACGACCGCATGCTGCTAAGCTAAAACCTGCCAAAAAGGGACAGGTTTATTTTGGTAGGTTTTATCTGCGCAAACGCCAAAACCGCCGCAAAGGGACAGAGGCCCTTGCGGCGGTTTTCGCATATTATGTCGATAATCCGATATTCAACCAGACATTCTGGCTAAGGACTAAGGAAACTGCCATGAAAAGACTCCCCCGCTTTGCGTTGGCCGCCGCGTTGTTTGCCGGCGCGCTCGCAGGCATCCCAAGCCTCGCTTTCGCGGGAAACCTGCCCGCCGCTATTGACGGCTCCGTGGCCGTCATGCACACCAACGATATCCACGGCAGCTACAAGTACAGCTACAACGCAAGCAAGGGCACCGGCACTGTGGGCTTTGACGGACTGGCGGTTCTCTATAGCGCCCAAAGCAGCGCCCCCGATCTTTTACTCGATGCGGGCGACACCTTCCACGGACAGTCCTTCGCCACCATGAGCGAGGGCAAGAGCATCGCCGAGCTCATGGACACCTTCTACGCCGACGGCTACGACGCAACCACGCCAGGCAACCACGACTGGAGCTACGGCGCGGACAAACTCCGCACCATGACCGGCTACAGCACCACCGGCACGCCCTTCGCCATGCTCTGCGCGAATGCAACGTCCTCGAACGGCGCATGGAGCTCGAGCATCACGAAGACGCTCGATCGCACCTGGGAGGATACCGAGGATCACTCCACATTCGACTACAAAATCAAGGTCGGCGTCGTGGGTGCCATGGATGAGTCGCTAGGTTCCTCGCTGCGCGCGGACCTGGTCGCGGGCACCAGCTTCTCGAGTGCCGCGAACGCCATCAATACCGAGGCAGAGCAGCTGCGCAAGGAGGGCTGCGATGTTGTTGTGTGTATCGCGCACACGCTCGACGCCAAGACCTTTGCCACGCGACTCCGTGGCGTCGATGCCCTTATCGCAGGCCACGAGCACATCAACCTTAACGAGAAGGTGACGGGAGCCGACGGCAAGACAATCCACGTTGTCGAGGCGGGCAGTGCCTTTGCCGAGGTGGGACTGCTTTCCATTCCGTACAAGTACGACACCAATGGCACCGAGTCGACCGACGATGACACGGTCACGGTCCCTGCAGACGGCAGCGACGAGAAGCTCTACACCGCCAAGAACGTCAACGACCTTTTGGCAGACCCCGACAAGGGCTCCGACTACCAGAGCCGCCTTGAGGCCGTCCGCAACAAGATCAAGCCGCTCGACGAGGACTTTGAAAACGAATCGAACAAGGTGCTCGGCACATCCACCACCAACTATTTCTGCGGCGAGGACGCCGCAGGCACGCATGGTTGGGAAATGGTGCGCACCACCGATTTCCGCCCCAGCAAGGAGGACGACACCACCAAAGCCCAGACCATCGGCCACGTGATTTGCGGCTCCTATCTTGCCTTGACGGGCGCAGACCTCGTTATCGAAAACGCTGGCGGCATCCGCGGCGGCATCGCGGCGGGCAACGTGACCGCCGGCAACGTCATCGCCATCTCGCCCTACGGCAACACCGTGGAGACCTGGACCATGACCGGCGCGGACTTCCTCGCAGCGCTCGAGCACTCGCTACAAATCAGCGACGAGTGCAATCACAGCTACGAGCTTCAGCAAGCCTACGTGGCAGCCGGCCATACCGAACAGGAGGCGCAAGACAAGTACAAGTGGCGCGATGACTCTGGCAGCGTCCTCTCCTTTGGCGGCATCAACGTGACGATTGATTGGACGCAGCCCGAAGGCAAGCGCATTGTGAGTGCCACACTCACCAAAGACGGCAGCACGCTCGACCCCGCCAAGACCTATACCGTCGCCACCAACAACTACATCATTACCAACACGACCGATTTTCCCACCTTTGCACACGCCACCAAGTACACCGAGTGGGGCACGTGCGAGGCGGCGCTGAGGGCACTGATCGGGCAGGACAGCTGGGAGAGCAAGATGGCCTCGCTCGCGGGCACCATCAGCTTTGGCTCCGCTGCCGTGGACCCCACGCCCACACCGGCCCCGACGCCTAAGCCCTCGCCTAAGACGGACACGACGACCACGAAGGTCATCACCAAGAAGACGACCGGTAAGCTCGCCGCAACGGGAGACCGCACGCTGGCAGTAGTTGGCGCGTGCCTTATCGGCGGCATCATCGTCATCATGCTCGGCATTATCTGGAAGCGTCGACGCTAAGCTACACCGCCGGGCCTTACAGCCCCGCCGCGTAAACCTTATATCGAGCACAGAAGCCCGTCCGAATTTGATCGGACGGGCTTCTTGGTGGGTATCATGGTTGAACGATCATTAGGAGGTTTTCCCTACATGGAATTGTTTGAGCCGATTCTTCATTTCTTTGCACAACGATGGGTCCACAACATCATCTGGGCCGTCATCTTGGCGATAGGCACCGCCGTCGCCGCCAAGGTCGTATCCAAGACCCTGAACCATCTGCTTAACCGAGACGATAACCCGCTTCCGGCATCGAGTATCTTCATCAACATCGCGCGCGCCGTCATCTGGATGATTGGCGGCAGCTTTATCCTCGATAACTGCTTTGGCATTAACGCAAACGCGCTCGTCGCCGCCCTTGGCGTCGGCGGCATCGCCATCTCGCTCGGCTTTCAGGACACGCTGTCAAACCTTATCGGCGGCATGCAGGTGACCTTTATGGGCATCATCAAGCCCGGCGACAATATCGAGGTCGGCGGCGTATCCGGCGTGGTCCAAGACATCACTTGGCGCCATACGACGATTGAGGATGCCTGTGGGCAGACCATCATCGTCCCCAACTCCAACATCTCCAAGAACACGCTCGTGCACCTCATGCCCTTTGGGCGCGTTGCCGTGCCCGTCGCGGTCAAGGACACGTCCAAGTGGGCTTCACTGGACGCACTGGCAGACGAGCTGACCAGCGCCACCAAAGCCGCCGTGCTTCCCATCTCGGGCTTTGACAAGGAGCCCTACGTGCTCTTTAGCGAAATCGGCGACTTTGGCATCAAGGGAAAGATCATCTTTATCGTCAGCGACGACAGCACTACTTTCACGGCAGCCGACGCCTGCATCCGCGCCATCGCCCCTATCATCGCCTAAACCACCGCAAAGGGGACAGGCATCTTTGTAGTGGTTTTCATTCGTGGTACCATGGTTTATATCGTTGTTTAAACGACTAAGGGAGTAGACACCATGGAAGAGGCCTATCGTCAAGCACGCAAGCGCGGCGAGCAAGGACGTCGACGCGCCATTAGCCAAAGCGAGCATCCATACCTTACGGACCTCGATAGCTTGGTTGCTCAGCTCCCCTTAGGTCAGCGAGAGAATGTCGGCCTGCGGGATATTCCGCTCGAAATGGTCGTCGGCACGGTCACCAAGGGCCGTCAGTCCGCCTTTTCGTGTAACTTTATGCCCCTGCTTCCGTTTAGCACCGAGTTCGCCCGCAAGTGGTCCAACCTCTACGACATCCAGGTGACCGAGGGCTATCGCGACCCCGTCATCGTCACCGAGTTCATGCATCGGTTCTATGTCCAAGAAGGCAACAAACGCGTCAGTGTCCTCAAATTCCTAGACGCCCCGACGGTTTCGGCCAAGGTCACCCGTCTCTACCCCGGCACATGGGATTCCGTCGAAAGCCGCCTGTACGGCGAGTTCTGCGCGTTTTGGCGCGTCTGCCCCCTATACGAGATCGAGTTCTCGCGTGAGGGAAGCTACGAAACGCTCGCGAAGATGCTCGGTCAGAACCTTATCGAAAAATGGCCGCAGAAAAAGGTCGACTACCTGCGCCACACTTTCCTGCTCTTTAAGCGTGCCCACCTTCGCGCAGGCGGCGATCACCTGGACATTACGCCCGCCGACGCCATGCTCGTCTACCTCAATGTGTACAACCAGGACCGCCTGCTGGATACGCCAACGGATATCGTCGTAAACCGCCTGTGCAAGATCTGGCGCGAGCTGGTCATTGCCGGCAAAAATGACGAGGACAAGGTCGATCTTGTCGAAGCACCGAGCGTCGACGAGGAGGAGACGCCCGCCAAGTCCACCTCTGGCGTGCTCAACTTCTTTATGGGCAAGACCGTCTACTCGACGGCCAACCCCCTGCGCATCGCCTTTATCCATGAGTTCCCCTGTGCGACGTCGAGCTGGGACAGCCTGCACGACCAAGGGCGTCAGTATCTCGATGAGCACTTTGGCGGTATCGTGCGCACCGAGGCGTTCGAGGACTGTCACGATCCGGATGTGTTCTACGCCGCCGTGGAAACGGCTGTCAAACATGGAGCAAACGTCATCTTCTCGACCTCGCACCGCCTGATGGAATACACGCTCAGGGCTGCCGTTGAGTATCCCCGGGTTCGGTTCCTCAACTGCTCTATCGGCCTTCCCCATCAAAGCGTCCGTTCGTACTTTGGCAAGATGTACGAGGCCAAGTTTCTCCTGGGCGCCCTTGCCGCCAGCATGGCGGACAACCACCGCATCGGTTACCACGCGTCGGTCTTCGCCTCGGGCGCACTCAGCGAGATCAACGCCTTTGCGATTGGCGCCTCGCTGCTCGACCCCCGCGCGCAGGTAATCCTCACCTGGGGCGATGTGCCTGCCGGTGGTCTTGCCGAGGCCATGTGCCGCGAAGGCGTGAGCGTCATGACCGGCGCTGACATGTCAAAGTCGCTCGAAGACCCAACGGCCTACGGGCTTCACCGCTTGGTCGACGGCAAAGTCACCGGCATCGCCATGCCCGTATGGAACTGGGGCCGTTACTACGAGCTCATCGTTCGCAGCCTTCTGCACGGCACGTGGGACGAGACCAGCGACGACAACCAAGTGCGCGCCGTCAACTACTGGTATGGCATGAGCTCCGGCGTTATCGACATCCGTTACGCTCCGGGCCTACCCTACCAGACACGCAAACTCGTGCAGTTGCTCCGCCACGGCATTGTTGAGGGCTCCATCAACCCCTTTGGCGGCGAGCTCCACAGCCAGAACGGCGTGGTACAGATCGAAGGCTTCCCTCCGCTGCCGAGCACGCAGATTGTCGAGATGAATTGGCTGGCGGACAACGTGGTAGGCACCATTCCGCAGCTCGACGATGAGCCGAAAGTCCCTGCCCTATGAAAATCCTTGCCATAGCCGATACCGAAGAACGATGCCTTTGGGAGTGCTTTCGCAAGGAACGCTTTGAGGGAGTCGACCTGATTTTGTCCGCCGGCGATCTGGACCCGGACTATCTTGAGTTTTTGGTCACGGTCATCAACAAACCGCTCATCTACGTGCGCGGCAATCACGATGACCGCTACGCACGTCATGCACCGGGTGGATGTATCTGCGTGGAAGACAGCGTGTACACGTACCGAGGGATTCGCATTGCGGGCCTTGGCGGGTCCATGCGTTATCGCGACGGCGCCAACATGTACACCGAACGCGAGATGTCCAAGCGCATGCGTAAGCTGTCGCGTAAGGTTAGGATGGTCGGCGGGTGCGACATTCTGCTTACCCATGCACCCGCCGCCGGTATGGGTGATCTGGACGATCTGCCGCATCGAGGGTTTAAGTGCTTTAACACGGCGCTTGAGTCCTGGGGGGTCGACTACATGGTGCATGGGCATGTACACCAAAGCTACGGTTACGATTTTCAGCGCGAGCGGCAGCATGTGTGTGGAACGACGATCATCAACGCCTGCGGCTATACGCAGTTTGAGCTCGACCAGACGCACTACCCCATCCGCGGCTGGCAAGCAGCCTGGCTCAACTCACAAACCATGCGCCGCGAGCTCAAACGCCACGAAGCCATCGAGTCCTCAACAGCCAGAACACCCTGGTAACCATCACAAAGAGGACACTGTCCCCTTTGTGATGCTTTTGACGCGATAGCAAGAAACCCGGTCCTGCACAAGGCAGAACCGGGTTTCTTTAGCAATGCTTGCTTTGCTCAGGCAGTAACTGTTAGTTACTCAGCCAGGAAGTCACGCTGGACAGCGGGATCGACCTTGACGCCAGGGCCCATGGTGGAAGACACGGAGATGGACTTGACGTACTTACCCTTAGCAGAAGAGGGCTTGACGCGCAGAATCTCGGTGTACAGGGCAGCGTAGTTCTCGACGAGCTGCTGCTCAGAGAAGGACTTCTTGCCCAGGGGCACGTGGCAGATGCCGTAACGGTCGGCGCGGTACTCAACGCGGCCGGCCTTGAGCTCGGAGACCATCTTGGCGACGTCCATAGTCACGGTGCCGAGCTTGGGGTTCGGCATGAGGCCACGGGGACCAAGGATCTTACCGATGCGGCCAACCTTGGCCATCATGTTCGGCGTAGCGATAGCGGCGTCGAAGTTGATCTCGCCCTTCTGGATCTGGGCGACGAGCTCGTCGGAACCGATGATGTCGGCGCCGGCAGCCTCGGCCTCGCGGGCCTTCTCGCCCTCGGCGAAGACGGCAACACGAACGGTCTTGCCGGTGCCGTGGGGCAGGGAGATGGAACCACGGATGTTCTGGTCAGCCTTACGAGTATCGATGCCCAGACGGAAGTGGGCCTCGACGGTCTCGTCGAACTTGGCGGTGTCGAGCTCCTTGATGAGCTTGGCAGCCTGAAGGGGGGTGTAGAGCGTGGCGCGGTCGATCTTCTCGGCAGCGGCGTTATAGCTCTTACCATGCTTAGCCATGTGCATTACCTCCTGTGGTTAAACGGGCGTGAGCCCTCCCACATCGTATCGTGTGCCCTATTGCACACATATAACGGGCGCCCCGGTCAGAGCACCCGTCATTACCTAAAGAAATCGCTACTCAGCGATGGTGACGCCCATGGAGCGGGCGGTACCGGCGATGATCTTCTTGGCGGCGTCAATGTCGTTGGCATTGAGGTCAGGCATCTTGATCTCGGCGATCTTGGTGAGCTGCTCCTGGGAGAGCTGACCGACCTTGTCGGCCTGGGGCTTAGCGGAACCAGACTTGAGGTTCAGCTCCTTCTTGATGAGGTGAGCCGCCGGCGGGGTCTTGGTGATGAAGGAGAAGGACTTATCCTCGTAGACAGAGATCTCAACGGGGATGATGTCGCCCTTCTTGTCCTGCGTCTCGGCGTTAAATGCCTGGCAGAACTGCATGATGTTCACGCCAGCAGCGCCCAGGGCGGGGCCGACGGGAGGAGCGGGGTTAGCGGCACCAGCAGGAATCTGGAGCTTAATGACGTTGGCAACCTTCTTCTCAGCCATGGTCATTCCTTTCGAATCACGAGTGTGAAGTACTTGCTATATCGTAAGCACGCACGTGTTAGAAGCACTCCTGAGATGAGCAGTCACAGAAGAAGCACGCTCGCGCGAACGGACGAAAACTTAAGCGATGACAGCGACCTGGTTAAAGTCAAGCTCGACCGGCGTCTCGCGGCCAAAGATCATCAGCGTAACCTTGAGCTTGCCAGCCTCGGTGTTAACCTCGGAGACCTTGCCATCAAAGTCGGTAAGCGGACCATCGGTGACGCGGACGGACGTGCCGACCTCAATATCAACCGAGGTGCGCTTGGGCGAATCGCCCTTACCGGGACGACGAGTCATCTTGTTGTACTCGTCGCGGGAAAGCGGAGCGGGCTTGCCGTTGCCGCCCAGGAAACCGGTGACGCCAGGCGTGTTACGAACACACGTCCAAGCATCGTCATCCATCTCCATGCGGACCAGGACATAACCCGGGAAGATCTTGGAATCCTTGGTCTCACGCTTGCCACCCTCTTTAATCTCGGTGACACGCTCCATAGGAATCTCGATATCAAAGATACGGTCCTGCATGCCCATAGTCTCGATGCGATGCTCGAGATCGGACTTAACGCGGTTCTCGTATCCAGAGTAAGTGTGAACGACGTACCAACGCTTAGACATGGTTTAGCCCCTCAATCCAGAGAACAGAGCAAGAGCCTCGCCAAAGCCAGCATCGAGCAGAGCGATGACGACGCCGACGACGATCAGAGAAGCGCAAACGACGACCGAGTAGTTCACGAGCTCCTTCTTATCGGGCCACGTGACACGCTTCATCTCGGACTTGACCGAAGCGAAATACTTCTTGGTGCGGGCGAAGAAACCAGGCTTCTCGTTCTTCTTGGACTTCGCAGCCTTCTCGTTCTTCTTGGCAACGGCCTTCTTGGCCTCAACCTTGGAGTTGGCGGCAGCGTTGTTGGCAGGCGCCTGCTGCTGAGCCTTCTTCTTGTTCTTCTTGTTGGCCATTTGGGTTACCTCCGCGCAATGCGCTTATACATGAGTAAACCGTAAGCCCCCAATTGGGAGCTTACGGAATAATGACTGGCACGCCAGGAAGGACTCGAACCCTCAACACTCGGTTTTGGAGACCGATGCTCTACCAATTGAACTACTGGCGTATGTGACTAGAGACTAGCGAGTCTCTTTGTGCAGCGTGTGGTGACGGCACCAGGGGCAATACTTCTTGATCTCCATACGATCAGGCATGGTCGACTTGTTCTTGGTGGTCGTATAGTTGCGGCGCTTGCACTCAGTGCACGCAAGAGTAACTAGAGTACGCATGTATCCTGAACCTTTCATTTCCGCCCCGTACGGGCACGAGTTGATACTTTATCAGCTCTACGTAAGTGCTGTCAACGAAAACCTCGAATCAATTGGTTCTCGGTGAACCCATTCATATTTGGAACACATCAATGGAGCCAACGAGATCTAATCGACGGTGCACCCAGGACCATAATCGATCCTCTCGACACCAGCAACGGCTCAATATCCATTGCAGAAAAGAACCCGGCACCCATATAAGTGCCGGGTTCTCTAAGTCAGCTATATCAAAGAGCTAATTTACTCAATGATCGTGGAGACGATGCCCGAACCAACGGTGTGACCACCCTCGCGGATAGCGAAGCGCAGGCCCTCCTCCATGGCGATCGGGTGGATGAGGTCGCCCTCGATGGTGATGTGGTCACCAGGCATAGCCATCTCGGTGCCCTCGGGGAGCTTGACCGTACCGGTAACGTCGGTGGTACGGAAGTAGAACTGAGGACGATAACCATCGAAGAACGGGGTGTGACGGCCGCCCTCCTCCTTGGTCAGAACGTAGATCTCGCCGGTGAACTTGGTGTGCGGGGTAACCGAACCGGGCTTGCAGAGAACCTGGCCGCGCTCGATGTCCTCGCGCTTGATGCCGCGGAGCAGCAGACCGACGTTGTCGCCAGCCTCGCAGAAGTCCATGGACTTACGGAACATCTCGATACCGGTAACGACGGTGTTCTGGGTATCCTTGATGCCGACGATCTCGACGGGCTCGTTGAGCTTGAGCTCACCGCGCTCGACACGGCCGGTAGCAACGGTACCACGGCCGGAGATGGTCATAACGTCCTCAACGGCCATCAGGAACGGGAGGTCGTTGTTACGAGCAGGCGTCGGGATGTACTCGTCGACGGCCTTCATGAGCTCGCGAATGGCGTCCATCCACTTGGCGTCGCCCTCGAGAGCGCCCAGAGCGGAACCACGGATGACGGGGATGTCGTCGCCGGGGAAATCGTACTCGGAGAGGAGCTCACGGGTCTCCATCTCGACGAGGTCGATGAGCTCGTCATCGTCGACCATGTCGCACTTGTTCAGGAAGACGACGATGTAGGGAACGCCGACCTGACGGGCGAGCAGGATGTGCTCGCGGGTCTGAGCCATGGGGCCGTCGGTAGCGGCGATGACCAGGATAGCGCCGTCCATCTGAGCAGCACCGGAGATCATGTTCTTGACGTAGTCAGCGTGGCCCGGGCAGTCAACGTGAGCGTAGTGACGGGCAGCGGTTTCGTACTCGACGTGGGAGACGGAAATCGTAATGCCGCGCTCGCGCTCCTCGGGAGCCTTGTCGATGTTCTCGAACGCAGTGAAGTCAGCCTTGCAGCCCTCGGTCTCGGAGAGAACCTTGGTGATGGCAGCGGTCAGCGTGGTCTTGCCGTGGTCGACGTGACCAATGGTGCCGATGTTAACATGCGGCTTAGTGCGCTCAAACTTCTCTTTGGCCATAAAGCCCTCCTCTTAACAGGTCGTCCCCGGACGGGACTTTGCCTTTATACCATAGTGGCCTCTCAACATACTATTGAGAAGCCACCGTGTTACCTATGGTAGCGGTGACTGGATTCGAACCAGTGACGCCACGGGTATGAACCGTGTGCTCTAACCAACTGAGCTACACCGCCGGATGGAGCCTGCAACCAGACTTGAACTGGTGACCTCTTCGTTACCAACGAAGTGCTCTACCGACTGAGCTATACAGGCACTTGACGGGTGGGAGCTATAGGATTCGAACCTATGTAGGCAGAGCCAACGGGTTTACAGCCCGTCCCCATTAACCACTCGGGCAAACTCCCAATCGTTCAAGTATCCGCAGGTCCTTTGGTCTTTTGGACCGCCGCCCCCGCGAACGAAGAAGATAATACGATGCCACCTTGGGGGCTGTCAACGAAAACCTCTAGATACACGGTGCCGGGCGTATCTATATAGCCGCGACCTGCGGTTTTATTGAGTTTGGATATGAAGGACAGTGGTTTTGGATACTGAGGTGACGTTTCCCAAGGTAACACTTTGCTGTAGTGGAGTACACCTTCAGTATCGAACTTCGATACCAGCTTATTTGCACCTATATATAGGTCGAGATCGGGGCTGCCCAGACAGAAGATTGCTCTTCCCAGGCAAAATCGAGCGTGGATTTTCTTCCGTTTGAAATCGAGCGTGGATAATCTCCCACTTTGCCGTGCCATCGAATCCAAAGTGGCAGATTATCCACGCTCATTCACTAGGCGGAAGATTTTCCACGCTCGTGTGTCCGATAATCCACGCTCGATGACGATGACCAACCTCGCCCCGGCCTATGTCTCGACCTGTAACAGTAAGAGGGTTATTCCTCCCCTATCTGTTACAGATCGAGATGTTTCGCAGAAACCCCCGCTTACGTCTCATTCTGTAACAGTAAGAACGGTTTTCAGCCTCTTCGTGTTACGGATCGAGATGTTATCGGCCTTCCCTTGGCAATGTTTCGATCTGTAACTATAAGGAGGGTCTTCAGCCCACTCGTGTTACGGATCGAGACAAACCTGAAGCTTGGTTGGCGCCAAACACGCTGACTTATCGACATAAATAGAAACGGGCCCTGTCCCACAAGGAAACAGAGCCCGAAACTCTCATGGAGCCAGTGACAGGAATCGAACCTGCAACCCACTGATTACAAATCAGTTGCGCTACCGTTGCGCCACACTGGCACACTTGGCGCTTTCACGCGAAGCGAGTTAAGAATAAAGGAATTGCGGACGGGGCGCAACAGGCCGCACGGCGTTATACAAATATGCAAAATCCAGCAACAACGCGTACCAGGTCCGTTCATTTCTGTCAGTGCGCCCTCAATCTTAAAACCATTCGCCAGAACGAATAGTTTTAATTACAATTGCTATATATAAAACTATTCGTTCTGGCGAAGGGTTTCGCGATGCTTACTACCAAAGAAGCCGCCGAGCTGCTCGGCATCACTCCGCGCAGGGTGCAGGAGCTCATAAAAAACGGAGCACTTGAGGCCCGCAAGGCTTCTGGTGTATGGCTCATCGACAAAGACAGCGTCGACACGCGACTCCGCTCCGTGACCAAAACGGGGGGACGTCCCCGCCGCGGCCACGGTAAGAGCGAGATCGCGTTCACCCTCATGAACCGCACGTACGAAGTCGCTCAGCTGGTCTACAGTACATCGCGAAAAGACTTTACCCACATCGGTGCCGACATCGATTACGCCCACGCCCCTATTGGAGTATTTGGCCCTAATAGCCCCATATCGCTAGACTCCTTCCGCATCTGGTGGCGCGGCCGCGGTATCCCGCTCGCACGCATTGGGCTAGCCTCCCTGCTTGCAGAAGCCGCAGTCGATGTTCCCGATGAACTCGTCCAGCGAAATCTCGGCCTCTCCTTATCCGACCAGTATTGGATTAGGCCCCAAGGTTCCGGTCTCACCTGGGAGGATATCAACTTCTTCAATAACGCCTTTGATGACGTCTCGCTGTCCATTGCACCCTTTGCCCCAGAGGGAAAAGCGGCTGCCGCAAAGCCCGATAACACCTCGGACGGCAATCTTCAAAAGTACTGGACGTGCGAGGGCGAACGTCGAATTCTGCATAAGGCAGGAGCGCACCTGGACCAGGAACCTTATAACGAGCTGGTGGCGACCGCGCTCCACCGTCGCATCCTAAACGCCTGCGATTATGTGCCTTACTCGCTCGAGGGCACGGGCACTTCCGCCCTGAGCACATGCGATGTCTTCTTAACTGATGAAGAAGAGTATGTCCCTGCGTTCTATGTAAACCAGCACGCAAACGCAGATGAACGGCTAACCGACTACGAGCGATATGTAGCAAACTGCGAGGAGCTCGGGGTGACAGGCGTCAAGGATGCCCTTGACCGCATGATCGTATGTGACGACATCATTGCCAACTACGATCGTCATTGGCGCAACTTCGGCCTCGTGCGAAACGTAAACACGCAAGCTTGCAGACCTGCCCCCATCTTCGATTCGGGCTCATCGCTCTGGTGCAACATATCACTAGAGGAGCTTAGGGCGGGAGAGCACAGTTTTACCAGCGCACAATTTCATTCAAGCCCCGCCAAACAAATGTTGCTCGTCGAGGACATGGGCTGGTTTGACGGCGACAAACTCGAAGGCTTCGTTGACGAGGCAATCGAGATTCTTTCCAGAAACGACGCGCTCACGGCAAGGCTGCCATATCTAAAAGAGGCGCTAACGTGGCGCCTCGAAAGAATGATCGACATCGCTGAATGGAGTTAGCGAGGCAGCATTGCCCCGCCAACTCCCCTACCTCCCGCGCAGGGCCTTGAGCTTGGCCAGGGCATCGGGGCTCAGGCGACTGCCCAGAGTCATCTTGATCTGCGGAGCTTCCTCTGCCTCGTGAACGTCGTTATCGATCTGTTTAATCTCGTCTACCAGCATACGGCTCGAGATGCGCGTAACGCCCTTGCCCATGACGACGGCCTGGATCGTGCCGTCGCTCGATACCACGGAGCACGCGCGACCTTCCTCACGTGCCTCGATGCAGAGCTTCTGCACCACGGTATCGGCCGAAACACCCGTCGGCGAAAACTCAATGCGCACGCCGCGGGCCGGTAGGTTGGGGCGCTCGCTGGAGATATTGCCCGCGCCGTCGAACACGATCACG
Organism: Collinsella sp.; assembly: GCA_018376265.1. Lineage (GTDB taxonomy): Bacteria > Actinomycetota > Coriobacteriia > Coriobacteriales > Coriobacteriaceae > Collinsella. The sequence goes on along the minus strand of JAHABQ010000001.1, from coordinate 21,346 downwards.
GCCTCGTAACGGCCCTGGGCAAAGGCGGCGACGTCGTTGATGAGGGCGGTGCGCGCCATATCGTGAACGTCGCTGGAATACGGATCGTCGGAATGGTCGTATACGAGCTTTTCGTAGCGCGGCGTGCAGTGGATCACGTTGTAACCGTCGACCACCAGCAGCTCGGGCTTATTGGAATGCACCGTCGAGACCGGATCGGCGATGGCCTGCGCAAACGCATTGCCGCCCACACCATAGGTCGCGGCCGAAACAATCGGCTTGGCCGAGCCTTCGCCAAAACGCTTGGCCTTGGACTTGGCGCGGTTCTTCTTGGACATGCGCTACTCCTCCCCCATGAGCTCGCCGGCGTTGCGGCGCAGCCACTCAAAGCACAGCGCCGTGGTCGCCTGGGCAACATTGAGGCTCTCGGTCATGCCGCGCTGGGGAAGCTTGGTCAAAAAGTCGCATTTCTCGAGCACCAGGCGCGAGATGCCGTCGCCCTCGGAGCCCATGACGAGCGCCACGCGGCCCTCGAAGGGAGCATCCCAGCAACTGCCTTCGGCGTGCTCGGAGGCACCGCCCACCCAAAAGCCAGCGGCCTTAAGATCGTCGAGCGCACGGGCGATGTTGGGCACCTGCGCGATAGGCAGATGCATGACGGCGCCGGCAGAAGTCTTATAGCTGCCGACGGTCACACCGGCGGCGCGCTTGTTGGCAATGATGGCGCCTGCCGCGCCCACGACCTCGGCAGAGCGCACGATCGCACCAAAGTTGCCATCGTCGGTCACATGGTCGAGCACGATGACGAGCGCCGGACCGTCGCCCGCGCGGTCGAGGATGTCGGCGACATCGGCATAGGGGAAGTTGCCAACCTCGAGCGCAATGCCCTGGTGAGCGCCATGGCTCGACAGCGCATCGAGCTGCGCGCGTGGAACGAACTTAATGCGGACGCCCGCGGCGTTGAGGTCATCGACCAGGCGCGACAAGGCGGCATCGCGCTCCCCGCCCTCGGCAATGAGCGCGCACTTGATGGGAAAACCAGTGCGTAGCGCCTCGGCGGCAGCACGACGACCTTCGATAAACTCGCCCTTGGGAGCCTGGACAGCGTCGCGGTTGCGATCGCGCTGCGGACGTGCGGCCTGGGTGCGATCGCGCTGGCCCTTGGGAGCGGCAGCGCGATCATTGCGGCGAATCGGACGCGAGCCAGAAGCAGCCTGCTTGCCGCCACGAGGCGCACGCTTGCGATTGTCGGCCATAGGACGGCCTCCTTAAATAGATAACGAACAAGAATCGACCGTCCGAGCCACGGCACCTTGCCTTTCAATCGTCGGGCATGACCACCAGGTCTATGCCCTCCTCTTTCAAGGCAATCTGCCGCACCTCGAACGGTCGACAAATACTAGAGACTCTTAATACGGGTGCCGGCGGCGGTATCCTCAATGGTGAGGCCCAGATCCTTGAGCTGGTCGCGGATGGCGTCGGCCAGATCCCAGTTCTTGGCGGCGCGGGCCTCGGCGCGGGCCTCGAGAATCTTGGCAGCGGCCTCGTCCACGTCGTCACCCGTGTAGGCGACCAGGCCGGCGGCAACGCCTAGCAGACCCAGCGGCAGCTCGACCTTGGGCTCGGGAAGCTCAACACCAAACGTATCGAGCAGCTCGGCCAGCGTGTCGGCGGCGGCAAGCGCGGCGGCCTTGTCGGCAGCGTCACCGGCCTGCTCCAGGTACTGGTTGCACTCGGTCACAAAGCCAAAGACAGCACCCATGGCACCAGCGGTGTTAAAGTCGTCGTCCATGCACTCCTTAAAGGCGGCACGGGTCTCGGCGGCCTTGGCGGCAAACGCCTCGGCGGCAGCCTCATCGGCGTCGGCCGTCGCATGGTTCGCGGCCCAACGCAGGTTCTCGACCGTACCGGCAATACGCGTGAGCGAATTCTCGGCACCCTCCAGGCGCTCCCAGGAGAAGTCGAGCGGCGAGCGATAGCTCGTCTGCAGCATCAGCAGGCGCAGGGCCGCGGCAGAGTGCTGCTCGAGCACCTCGGCCAGCGTAAAGAAGTTTCCGAGCGACTTGGACATCTTCTCGCCGTCGACCAGTAGCATGCCCGTGTGCATCCAGGTGTTGGAGAAGCCCTGGTGCCAAGCGCAGGTGGCCTGGGCGCACTCGTTCTCGTGATGCGGGAAGGCAAGGTCGGAGCCGCCGCCGTGGATGTCGATCGGGGTGCCCAGGTAGCGGTGCACCATGGCGGCGCACTCGGTGTGCCAACCGGGACGCCCCTCGCCCCAGGGGCTCGGCCAGCTGGGCTCGCCGGGCTTGGCGGCCTTCCACAGGGCAAAGTCGAGCGGGTCGTTCTTGTCCTCGTTCTCCTCGATGCGCGCGCCAACCATAAGGTCGTCGATGTTGCGGCCCGAGACCTGACCATAGTTGGGATCGCTGCGCACGGCAAAGTACACATCGCCGTTATCGGCGGCGTAGGCGTGGCCCTGCTCGATGAGCGTCTTGATCATGGCGATCATGGGGCCGATCTCCTTGGTGGCGCGAGGACGCACATCGGGATCGAGCACGTTGGCGGCGCGCATGACGCCGATGAACTTGTCGGAGAACTCCGTCGCGACCTCGGCGGCAGTGCGGCCCTGCTCGTTGGCGCGCTTGATGATCTTGTCATCGACATCGGTGAGGTTCTGGGCGAACGTGACCTCGTAGCCGCTCGCGATGAGCCAGCGACGAATCACGTCAAAGCTGATGAACGTGCGGGCATTGCCGATGTGGATGTTGTCGTAGACCGTGGGGCCGCACACGTACATGCGGACCTTGCCGGACTCGATGGGCTGGAACTCTTCCTTTTTATGGGTAGCGCTGTTGTAGATACGCATTCGTTACTCCTTAACGGTTTTCTGTAGCAGGCAGACGGCCCAGGCGCCGATTCCCTCGCCCTGGCCTTCCCAACCGAGCTTTTCGGTCGTAGTGGCGGCGACGCCCACGTTTCCGACGTCAACGCCCAGGGCATGGGCAAGGTTGGCGCGCATGGCATCGCGGTGCGGGGTGATCTTGGGTTGCTGACAGGCAATGGTGCAATCGGCATCGACAAACTCGAAGCCCAGCTCGCGCGCATAGCCCATCACGCGAGCGAGCAGCACCATCGAATCAGCACCCTCATAGGCGGGGTCGGTATCGGGGAATAGCTTGCCGATGTCTCCCCCGCGGCAGGCGCCCAGAATGGCGTCGGCCAAGGCGTGCGCGAGCACATCGGCATCCGAGTGGCCCAGCAGGCCACGCTCGTAGGGAATATCGACACCGCCGATGATACATCGACGCCCCTCCACCAGACGGTGAACGTCGTAGCCATGGCCAATGCGCAGGTTACTGAACATGGGGAAGGTCCTCTCCCTCGGCCATGCGGCCAAGCAGAATCGCGGTTACGGGACGCAAGTCCTCGGGCACCGTCACCTTAAGGTTGTCGCGCGGGCTCTGGACGCAGCGGACGCGTCCGCCCATGCGCTCGACCAACGACGAATCATCGGTACCGATAAAGCCCTCGGCAATAGCAGCGGCGTGAGCGCGCTTCATAGCATCGACGCTAAAGATCTGCGGCGTCTGCGCGGCCCAATAGAGCTCGCGCGGCGGCGTCTCGACGATGTTGTCGCCATCGACGATCTTGAGCGTGTCGATCGCGGGCTGACCGCACACGACACCGTCGAGCGAGCGGTCGCTCACAAGCACGTCGATAGCGTGGTCGATGGCCTCGGTCGTAATGAGCGGACGAGCACCATCGTGAATGGCGACGTATTCAAAGCCCGCCGGAACCGCATGCACGCCGGCACGGGTGGAATCCTGGCGGGTATCGCCGGCATCGGCAAAGCTGATGGGCGTGTCATAGTCAAACGGGTCGATGGCCAGGCGGCGCATCTCGGCACGACGCTCGGCAGGGCAAACCACGACGATGTGGCCGACCTTATCGCTCCGATCGAACGCGCGGATGGACCAGCTCATAAGCGGACGGCCCGCCACGTTAACGAGCTGCTTGCCACCGGGGTTACCAAAGCGCTGGCCGCTGCCACCGGCAACGACCACGGCGCATACGGGCGCCATTATGCGTTCCCCTGTTTGGTGCCCTTCATGCGGTACAGGGAGTCCGCAAGAATGGCAGGGTTGTTAACGCCAAAGTCGCCCAGGCGCTCCGGATCCTCGCTGATGTCGTCCATGAGCTCCTGCAGTGAGCCGTACTCGTCGACGATCTTCTCGGCCACGCCGTCGCGCACGACGGACACGCGCGAAAGCGTGCGCAGGCCCAGCGGCGTCATGACGGAGTCCTCGTCCAGGTCGTCATAGCCCAGAACTGCCGCCACGTGCTGCGGGTCGGACAGGTCCTTAGGCGTCATGCGGCTCAGCTCGGCGCGGATCTTCTCGGCGTTTGCCTCGGAGGAATCGCTTGCGTAGTCGCGGATCATCAGGTCGTATTCGGTATCCATGCTGGAGCCCGCGAGCTGCTCGAGCTGCATCTGCACGAGCTTGCCCTGGTTACCCAGCTTGACGATGCAATCCTTAAGCTCGGTCTTTGCCTGTTGCATGATCTCGAAACTCGAGAAGATGCCGGTGATGTCGGCGAGCGTAACGTAGTCGTCGAGCTCAAGGGCCGTCAGGCGCAACAAGGAGCGGTCGAGCGACTGACGGGTGGTCTGGAGCGTGGCGACGAGCTGGTTGACCGAGCTCATGATGGTGGTGACGGGCTGGATCTCGTAGCTCTTGCCGTGAACGTACACGTTAACGACGGCGCGACGGGCCGAGACCGAGATCACGATGGCATCGGTGAGCACCGACATGCGAGCGGCAGTACGGTGACGCATGCCCGTCTCACTCGTGGCAAGCGAGGGATCGGGATTGAGGTGGAAGTTGGCGCGCAGGATCTGGGTGAGGTCGCCATCGATAACGATGGCGCCGTCCATCTTGGAAAGCTCGAACAGGCGGTTCGAGGTAAACGAAATGTTGAGCGGGAAGCCGTCGTTACCGGCAGCAAGCACGTTTTCGGTGTCGCCGACGCAGATAAGGGCACCCAGGTGACCGGCAATGATCATGTCGAGGGCGGTGCGGATCGGCTGGCCAGGTGCCGTCAGGCGAATGGCCTGTTCCATACGCTTTTGCAGCTCGTTCTTATCCAAGGCATCGCTCCCATCGTATACGCTCCATAAACGTCAATAAGTTTCTCACGGTTTGCCCCTGTGACGCCCGCAAAATCCGATGCTTACAGAATGAGCGAACACAGCTGAGAGCCCCAATCCAAATGAGCTGCTTATGTGGTAGCATCGGGATTCGCATAAATGAGGGAGTAGTCGCGTGGCCGGTTTCGCCTCCGGTGGCGCGGCAAGTCAACATACTGGCCGATGCGGCCTGGCTTGCCTTAATGAACGAGACTCGTGGTTGTGCGCGCAACGCGTACGCCACGGGTCTTTTTGTTACTCCCCCAAAAGGTACACGCGGGCCCGCCCGCAGAGAGGGAGCCAGACTATGGGACTCGCAGAGCTCGTGTTGCTCGCCGTTGGCCTTTCGATGGACGCCTTTGCCGTTTCCATCTGCAAGGGCCTTGGCATGAAGAAGATCAACCTTAAAGTTGCCGTGGTGCTCGGCCTGTTCTTTGGCGGCTTTCAGGCCGGCATGCCCGTAATCGGATGGGCGCTCGGCAGTCAATTCATGGGCATCATCGGACCCATCGACCATTGGATCGCCTTTATCCTGCTCGCCTTTATCGGCGGCAAAATGTTGTGGGAGGCCTTTACCGAAGACGAGGATGAAGGCGACGGCAAGGATGCCGAAAAGATTGACCTGGGCGAGTACCTGATCCTCGCCATCGCCACCTCGATTGACGCCCTGGCCGTGGGCATCTCGTTCGCCGCGCTTTCCGTCGACATCGTTCCCGCCGTATCGCTCATTGGCATCACAACGTTTATCTTCTCCGTCGCCGGCGTAGCGATCGGCCACACCTTTGGCGCGCGCTACGAAAAACCCGCCACCATCGTGGGCGGCGTTGTGCTTATCCTTATCGGGCTTAAGATCTTGCTGGAGCACCTGGGGATTTTGGTGCTGTAAAACACCCTTCATAACTAAACGTCCGGGCAAGGCCTCATGCAGAGTTTTGCATGAGGCCTTTTCATGCAGACTTTTGCATGTCATACTAGGATGCAAAAGTCTGCACGTTAGGAGATCGCCGTGGATACCCTTCCCATCACCACACCGCGCCAAGCTGGCATCTACGTGCGCCAGGCACGCGAGGCGCAGGGAATCACCCGTGCGGCCCTCGCTAAAAAAGCCGGTGTTTCGGAGCGCCTGCTCGCATCGCTCGAGCTGGGAGACGCCACGGGCATTCGACTCGACAAGTTGCTGACCGTCTTTAACGCACTCGGCATAGGTCTCTTCGCGCAAAGCGATAACGACTCCATCGCATCGCCCTCCGAACATCCGGCGACGATAGTGAACCTCCCTATCGCGAACTCGAATACCCTGCCAAAGCCAAGCGTAGGCAGACGACCCACTCGACAAGGAACGCCATCTTCCTATGGTGCCTTGCTGGCCCAAATCGCAGCCGAGCAAGGCCTTTCCGGCACTTCAAACCTCTCCTTTGGCTGCAAGGTTGTGAAATAAATGGCAGAGATGGAGCTCACGACCCTCATTTGTGGCGAAATCGCCGGCACTCTCCGGCAAGACGAGCATGGACTCTGCAGCTTTGCATACGCCCCAACCTATCGCGGGGCACCGTTATCGCTAACAATGCCGCTTTCCAATCGCACGTATGGCCATAACATCGTCCGCCCGTTCCTATTTGGCCTTTTGCCCGACAGTCAAGAGCAGCGTCGCGCTATTGCCACCGAGCATGATGTTGCATCCAACAACCCCGTCGCCCTCTTGTGCCATATCGGTCTTGACTGCGCGGGGGCCGTTCAGTTTTGTCGAGCCGATCAATTAGACGCCGCCCGCGGCAGGGTCTCGGCATACCGCCCGCTTACCAATTCTCAAATCGCTCACAAGCTCAAAGCAATTCGCGATGACGAAAGAGAGACATGGATGGGCTCCAACGAAAGCTGGTCCCTGGGCGGCAATCAAGGCAAATTTGCACTAGCTTGGCATGATGGCCAATGGTGCGAATGTCTAGGGTCATCCCCCACTACCCATATCTTCAAAAATGGTGTCGTTGGGTTCAAACATCAGGCCTTAAACGAATTCGTCTGCATGAAAACGGCTCGGCGTGCTGGCATTCCAACTGCCAACGTCTCCTATTACACATTTGAAGACGAAGCCGCGCTCGTCGTTGAACGGTACGACAGAATGGTCAATAGCAGCGGAAATATCGAAAGGCTGCATCAGGAGGACTTTTGCCAGGCGCTCGGTGTATTGCCAAGCCAGAAATACACCGCCGACGGAGGACCAACTACACGAGACATCCAAGAACGACTGATTAACACAGTCCCCCACCACATGAATCTTGTGCTTTTTACCTATATGTTGTTCTATAACGCCATTATCGGAGCGCCTGACGCACACGCTAAAAACTACTCGCTCATCCTTGGCAAAGGCACAAACGCGGCACTCGCACCCATGTACGATGTCGCATCGGGCTTAGCATACGAACGTATGCGGCGAAAAGCGCGCCTTGCCATGAGCGTTGGCGGCGAAAATCGTGTGGGGTGCATCGGTCCAGGCGCCATCCGCCGATACCACGGTATGGGCGACCCCGCGCTGGAGGCGACGCTCACCGATGCCGGGCTATCCGAGAAGTTTTGCTTTGCGACCATGATGGACCTCGCCTACGAGGTGCCCATTTGCATGGAAGAGGTCATGGACGAATACGCCGACCTGCCCGGCATGGCGGACCTGCGCGAGCATATGCTCGGCCCCGTCCGCGAAAACTGCCAGCGCACCCTCGACCTCATCAAGGCAGAAATGGACTAGGTGGCCGCAATTTCGCAATTATCAAACAAAAGAGAGGGGGCACCCGTCGCAAAAGCTCGGATGTCCCCTCTCGTAATGTCATTTGCAATCCGCTAGCACGTGGCTCGAACTGCTGCTAGCGCAACCTTTACGCAGCGAGGCGCTTGAGGACGTCGATGAGCAGCTCATAGAAGCGCTCGGCAGAAGCGAGCTCCATGCTCTCGTCCGGGGTGTGGACATCGGAGAGCGTCGGGCCCACGGCGATGGCGTCCAGGCCGTGCAGGGCCTCGGCAAACAGGCCGCACTCAAGGCCGGCGTGAATGGACTCGATGCGCAGCTCGGAGCCAAAGAGCTCACGATAGCTCTCGACGAAGACGTCGCGGACCGGCGAATGCTCGGCGTAGCTCCAGCCGGGATACTCGAACTCAAACTTGGCGTCGAAGCCCAGGACATCGGCAAGCATCTGCAGGCGGTCCTTGAACTCGTTCTGCAGCGAGGTGATCGAGGAGCGCGGGGACAGCATGATCTTGACCTCGTCGTCAGAAGTGGCAACCACACCGATGTTGGAGGAAACCTCGACAGAACCGTCGGTGGCGACGTTGCGGCGAATCACGCCGTTAGGGGCAAGACGCAGGGCGCGGATGAGGGCAAGCGCGGACTTCTGGTTCATGGCCTCGACCTCGGCGTCATCGGCAATCTCGACGGTGCAAGTAAAGCCGGGGTCGAAGACCTCGAGCTCGGCAGTGACGTCGGAGATGATGCCACGGGCGATCTCGGCCGCGGCCTCGGCGGCAGCGTGATCGGCATAGACCAGAACGGCCTTGCACTCACGGTTGATGGCGTTGTCCTTGGTGCCGCCGTTGAAGCTGACGATGGCGGGCTCACCGGCAACCATCAGGCGGTCGATGATGCGGGCCATGATGAGGTTGCCGTTGCCGCGCTCCAGGTGGATATCGCTGCCGGAGTGACCGCCCAGCAGGCCGGAGATGTCGAGCGTGAGGGTGCTACCGGTCTTGTGCTCGCGCGCGATCGGGCAGGTGTAGGTAACGACGACGCCGCCGGCGCAGCTGACGGTGGCAACGCCCTCTTCCTCGGAGTCAAGGTTAATCATGGTGCGGGCGCTAATCTGGGACTTGTCGAGCGTCTCGGCGCCAACCAGGCCAGTCTCCTCGTCGGTGGTGAATACGCACTCGAGGGCGGGGTGAACGATCGAATCGTCATCGAGAACAGTGAGCATCAGAGCGACGGCAATACCGTTGTCGGCGCCCAGAGTGGTACCGTTAGCGGTGAGGACGCCGTCCTTGACGACCAGGTCGATACCATCAGTCGTAAAGTCGTGCTCAACGGAGCCCAACTTGTCGCACACCATATCGATGTGGCCCTGCAGCATTACGGTCGGGGCATTCTCGGCGCCGGCAGATGCGGGCTTGCGAATGATGACGTTGTAGACCTCGTCCTGGTACACATCGAGACCGCGCTCCTTGGCAAACGCGACCAGGAAATCGCTGATGCCCTTCTCGTTGCCAGACCCACGGGGGATCGCGCTGACCTCCTCAAAGAAATGGAACAGCTGGGCGGGCTCGTAGCCGGTAATCTTGTAGTCCATGGTGCCTCCTTGGCGCAACTGGTTAGACAGTAAGACATGCGACTTGTATATTCCCAGACTTTGCGTGCATAAACCAGTCGAAAACGCCGAGCGCCCTCGCATCATCGGCTAACGGTGGACCGTATAGCGTAACGGTCACAACTTCCGCAGCTCTACAAATCGAGGCGCCCTTTCCGGAACGCCTCGATTGCGCGTATCAAATTGTCGCCACGCCCTACAGCGCGCCAGAACCGGCTTGCATCATGCCGCCGGGGCCCGAGGTCACGCCGCCGCTCACGGGCGCGGCGTTGCCGGTGTGCGGTGCCGCCGGGGCGGTATCGCCACCGAGCGTGCCCGCCTGACGCGGTGCCGGGATCTCGCCCGTGCCGTGGCTAAAGACAAACTTGCCATCGGCCACGTCGCACAGGACGGTATCGCCCTCGCCCCACTCGCCGGCCAGGAGCTCCTCGGACAGCGGGTCCTCGATGAGCTTTTGAATGGCGCGGCGCAGCGGACGCGCACCGTTGGTGAGGTCGGTGCCCTCGGCCACGATCTTGTCATAGGCCGCATCGGTGAGCTTGATGTTCATGCCGTTGGCAATCAAACGCTGACGCAGATCGTCCACCAGCAGGTGCGCAATCTTGGTGAGATTCTCGCCCGAGAGCTTCTGGAACACCACAATATCGTCGATACGATTGAGCAGCTCGGGGCGGAACAGGCGCTTGAGCTCGCCCATCGCACGGCCGCGGATCTCGCTCGACGTGAGACCCTGCTCACCGGTGGTGCCAAAACCGACGCTCGCATCCTGCGCAATCTCGCGGGCGCCCACGTTGGACGTCATGATGATCACGGTATTGCGGAAGTCGACCGTCTTGCCCTGGCTATCGGTCAGGCGGCCCTCCTCCAGCACCTGCAACAAAATGTTGAAGATGTCGGGGTGCGCCTTCTCGATCTCGTCGAACAGCACGACCGAGTACGGATGACGGCGAACGGCCTTGGTGAGCTGACCGCCCTCGTCGTGGCCCACGTAACCCGGAGGGCTACCGATGAGCTTGGAGACCTCGAACTCGCTGCCGAACTCCGACATGTCGAAGCTGATGAGCGCGTCCTTGCTGCCAAAGAGGTACTCGGCGAGCGTCTTGGCGAGCTCGGTCTTGCCTGTGCCGGTGGGACCCAGGAAGATAAAGCTGCCGCCGGGACGACGCGGGTCCTTGAGCGGCGAGCGGCTGCGGCGCACGGCCTTGGCGACGGCCTCGACTGCCTCATCCTGGCCGATGATGCGCGTCTTGAGCACGCTTTCGGTCTGCAGCAGGCGCCGGCTCTCGCTCTCGGTGAGCGAGGAAACCGGCACGCCAGAGGTCACGGACACGATGTCGGCAATCTGACTCACATCGATGGTGAGCGGGCTGGCGTCGAGCTCAGCGGTCCAGGCAGCCTTGGCCTCGGCGAGCTCAATCTCGGCGGCCTTCTGCTGCTCGGTAATCTCGGCGGCCTTGTTCATGTCGTCGCCCTCGGTGGCCTCCTGCGCGGCGGCCTTGAGCTCCTCTATGCGATGCTCGGCCTCGCGCACCGGCTCGGGCGCGCGATTCGCGGCGATGCGAGCGCGGGCACCGGCCTCGTCGATGAGGTCGATGGCCTTATCGGGCAGGAAGCGATCCTGGATGTAGCGGTTGGAAAGGTTCGCGGCGGCCTCGATAGCACCCTGCGTATAGCGCACATGGTGATGCTCCTCGTAGCGCGGCTTGAGTGCGGTCAGGATCTTGACCGTGTCCTCGACGCTCGGCTCCTCGACATCGATGGTCTGGAAGCGACGCTCGAAGGCCGGGTCCTTGGTGAGGTACTTGCGGAATTCCTCGGCCGTGGTGGCACCGATAATCTGAAAGGCACCGCGCGCGAGCACGGGTTTGAGCATGGAGCTCGCGTCGATGGAGCCCTCGGCAGAACCGGCACCGATGATGGTGTGCATCTCGTCGATAAACAGGATGACGTCGTCGGCTTCGGTGGCCTCCTGAATCACGTTCTTGAGGCGCTCCTCAAACTCGCCGCGATACTTGGCGCCCGCCACGAGGCCCGGCAGGTCGAGCGTCCAGATATTCTGGTTCATGAGGTTCTCGGGCACGTTGCCGGCTGCAATCTGCTGAGCCAGGCCCTCGACGATGGCCGTCTTGCCCACGCCGGGGTCGCCCAGAATGAGCGGGTTGTTCTTGGTGCGGCGCGAAAGAATTTCCATCATACGCTGGACTTCCTTTTCGCGACCAATTACAGGGTCGAGCTCGCCGTCGCGCGCCTTCTGCGTGAGGTTGGTCGCGAACTGCTTAAGCGTATCGGTGCCACCCCCCTTTTGCTGAGAGGTATCCGAGCCGCTAAAGAACGGCAGGCCCGCACCGGGACGACCAGCACCGGCGCCGGCGAGCGGACGCTTCTTGTCCTGGTCCTTGGCGGTGAGTTTCTCGATAGCCTTTTTGATGGAGGCGGACGACACACCCAGGCGCATGAGGATGTCCATGGCCATGCCGTTGCCCTCTTCGACGATACCGATCAGCAAGTGCTCGGTCGACACGTAGGTCTGGTTGTTCTCGCGCGCCACGCGGAATGAACGCTCCATCACGCTAATGACGAGCGGCGTAAAGGCGAGCTTGGCCGCCTCGGTCTCCTCACTGGGCTCGGGAACCGTGGTCTGGACCTCTTTGAGAGTATCCATGATGTCATCATAGGAGATGTCGAGCGAACGCAGCGCCTCGGCGGCAATGCCCTCGTCCTCCTTGGCAAGCGCGAGCAGCAGGTGCTCGGTGCCCACCTTATTTGAATGAAGATCGAGCGCTTCTTGCTTGGCCATGGACATGACCTTACGCGCACGATCGGTAAAACGGTCTAACATGCTAGTTCCTCTTAGACGAGCTAGTTTTTTCAAACGCAAAGCGCCGCCCCGCGGCAGCGCTTTGGTCTCTTTACCCATATGGAGTATATGTTAACAGCTGGAGGAATATCTATAAACCCGGCTCACATGAATGCAGGTTATGACCGCATCGCGGGACTCACCGCGCGATGCGCGACGGGCGCCCCGCAAGAGAAACCCTAGACGTCTTTCACCACGTCGGGACTCGTCGCACGCGATGCGCGATAGGCATCGGCCTCCTTGGAGACGCGTTCGAGCAGCTCGGATGTATCGACGCCCTCGACTTGCGCGACCGTTTCAACCGTCTGCATGGCGACCGCCCTCAGGTACGCGCACGCGCTGTCCCCCAGCTGCTCGAGGTCTATCTCCTCGCCGCCCTCCCGGGCAAAGCCGACCGCCATCACAAAGCCCATGATGCCCGAGACCAGAAAGCCCACCGCAAAGCTCGAATCTGCCTTGAGCTCTTCTCCGTCGGGGTGGACGATCTCTCTCACGCGGTCGATGATGATCGTATGGATGCCCTGCACGACCTGCTCGGCGGCACCCGCCCTCATGGTGATGACGATGCGCCGCAGCAGGCAGCGGACGTCGCGCCGGTCGAACGCCGAAAGGTCGCCCTCGCTCGAAAAATGCCAGAGGGCATCGGTGATAAGCTCGTTATCCTGCAGCAGCTGGGTCATGGCGATGGCGACGAGTTCATCGAAATCGTGAAAATAGTAGTAAAACGTTCCGCGATTGCACTGGGCGGCGCGGGTCACCTCGCCAACCGACAGCTCGAAGATGCTGTTGTTCTCGATGAGCTCCCAAAACGCCTCGATGATACGGGTGCGCGCATCGGGCGCATCGGCGTCCTTACGCGGTCTCGCCATGCGCCTCACCGCACCCCTGCGCCTTGGCGTTCATGATGAGCATCTGAAGACGGTTCTCCACGTTGGCGAAGCTCACGTCGGGATCGTAGTCGAGCGGCAGGAACTGCGCCGTGGGATACTGCTCCTTGAGCGCATGGATGAGCCCGCGCCCCACGACATGGTTGGGCAGACACCCGAACGGCTGCAGGATCACGAAGTTGCGGCAGCCGCGCTTGGCGTGCTCGAGGATCTCCGCCGGAATCAGCACGCCCTCGCCCGCATCGAACGTATGGTGCAGGATCTTATCGCTCGCGCGCACGAGCTCGGGCATGCGCGTCGGCGGCTCGTAGAGCGGGCTCGCCGCGCCCAGGCGGTCGCAACGGTCGTGCGCGAGCTCGAACAGGTTGTCCGCCGTGGCGTACCAGGCCTTTTCGGGCAGCGACAGGTCGACGTGGAACTCGCGCGACTGCGCATGCTTGTAGAAATAGGTCTTGCGGATCACGTCGGTCATGCGCGCCTCGATGACCTCGAGCCCGTTGTCCTCGAGGTAGCGCTCGATCTCGTGGTTGGCGCCGAGATGGAAATTGAGCAGGTACTCGCCCACGATGAGAACGGTCGGATGCGGGTTCGAGCGGTCGTACGGAACGGCGTCCATGATCGCAAGCGCGCGTTTGAAGCCCGTCGCCTGGCCTCTCAGCCCGGAGCGCTCCATGCCCTCGATAACCTCATCGAGCGCGCGGTCGAACGCAGCGTCCGCCGCGCCCTTCTCGAGCTCGTAGGGACGGATGCGCCTAAGCATGGCCTCGAGGGCATCGATCATGGGAAGACCGTAGGCGATCTGGATGCTCGGGCCAAGGCCGAGCTTGAAGCCCGGATGCGCATTGTGGGCATCGACGTCGTCGTTGGTGAGCACCGGGACATAGTCGTATCCCGCGTCGTCGAGCGCGCGGCGCAGCAGGGGCATGTAGTGCGTCAGGCGGCAGTCGCCGATATACTTGCCAGTCACCACGGCGACGTCGTGCGGGTCGTACTTACCGCTCTTGAGTGCCGCGAGCGCCTCGCCGATCACGATTTGCGCGGGGAAGCAGATGTCGTTGTGCACATAGCGTTTGCCCAGGCGGATGGCATCCTCGCGCCCGATATCAAGGGCCTCGGCGCGCACGCCCTGATTGCGCATCGCCGCGGTCATGAGCCTGCAGAACGCATGGGAGGTGTTGGGGACCAGCGCGATCTTGTCGTGCCGGTCGCGCTTGGTGTACTTGACCTTATACGGGTCGTCGAGCGGATGGACCGCGTGCACCCGGGCGCCCTCGGCACGCTCCTCCGCGCGACGACGGTTGACCGACTCGATAAACGAACGCACGCGAATGCCCATGGGACCGGCGACGTCGCTCTCATCGAGCTTGATCATCATCGGAACCTTGGAGCCCATCTCGCCCATCATGCGCGCGATCTCGTCGGTGAGATACGCATCGTGGCCGCAGCCGAAGCTGCCCATCTGCACGAGCTCGAGCTCGGGCGTCGATGCGACGATGACCGCGCACGACAGCATGCGCGCATGGTAGTTGTTCACGATGTCGATGCGGCTGTTGGAAAGATCGACGTTGCAGACCCCCGGCACCGCATCGGGCGTCAGCACGGGGATGCCGCGCTCAGAGAAGAGCTTGGGCAGCCCGTGGTTGACCAGCGGGTCGTTGTGGTACGGGCGCGAAGCGATCACCACCGCGTAGCCGCCGTCCTCGCGCACGTTCTCGAGCACCTGCCTGCCGCGCAGCTGCAGCTGGTTCTCAAACGTCTGCTGCGCGCGGTCCGCCTGCTCGGTCGCCTTGGCAACCAGGTCGGCATCGATATCGAAGGTCTCCTTGCACCACGCCTTGAGCTGGCGGTTTCGGTCGCCCTCGTCGTACCAGTGGAACAGCGGCGTATCGAACGGAACGCCGAAACGCTCCTCCGGGTTATCGGAATTGCGCATCACGTAGGGGTATCCCTTTACGACGGCGCACATCCACTCGCTGGTAGAGGCGGTGTTTTCGGTGGGCACCGTCGTGATGATGGGCATGAAGATGCGGTCGACGCCGGCGTCGACGAGATTGCGGATGTGCCCGTGGACGAGCTTGGCCGGGAAGCACACGGTGTCGGATGTGACGTGCGCCAGACCGCGCTCGTACATCGCCTTGGTGCTGCGTCCCGAGACGCGCACCTTAAAGCCGAGCGTGCTGAAGAACGTCGACCAGAACGGCATGGTGTCCCAGAACTCGAGCACACGGGGAATGCCGATCGTGACATCGCGCCCCCCGCAGACGGGAACCGTGGGGTACGGCTCGAACAGCAGCTTCTCGCGGTCGACAAAGAGATTGGGGGCAGCCGCGGTCCGGTCGCGCCCCGTGCCGGGTGCCTGTGCCTCGCAAGCACCCTGCGGACGCAGCTCCTCCGCCGCGGGAACCTCGCGCACGAGCTCATCCCATGAGATGGCGCCGCCGCGCGGGCAGCGATTGCCCGTGACGTAAAGCGAGCCGTCGCCAAATGCCACGACCGCGCGCTGGCAGCGGTTGTTGCACCGACGGCAGGTAACGCCGCCGAACTCGCGATGCTCGAAGCGCTCCACGGCATCGAGCCCGATAAACGACGTGCCGGCGTCGCCCTTGCAGCATTCCTCGCGCGCGAGCAGGGCGATACCGATAGCGCCCATCAGCCCCGGGTGGGGCGCACGCGTGACGGGTTTGCCCAGATACTGCTCGAATGCGCGCAGCACCGCGTCGTTTCGGAACGTGCCGCCCTGGACGACGACTTTGTCGCCCAGACGGTTGAGATTTGAAACGCGAATGACCTTGGTGAACACGTTCTCGATAATCGAACGGCAGAGACCGGCCATGATGTCGCCCGGACCCTTACCGCGCCGCTGCTCGGAAACGACGCTGCTGTTCATGAACACCGTGCAGCGGCTGCCGAGAACGGCGGGGGCTTTGGACGAAAATGCCTCGGTCGCGATATCCTCAACGGCTATTCCGAGGTTTTTGGCAAAACCCTCGAGGAACGAGCCGCAGCCCGCAGAGCACGCCTCGTTGACGACGATATCGGTCAGCACGCCGTGGTTGAGCCAGATGGCCTTCATATCCTGTCCGCCGATGTCGAGCACGAAGGTCGCATCGGGAACGCATACGCACGCGGCGCGGGCGTGCGCGACCGTCTCGACCGTATGGTAGTCGGCGTGGAACGCGCGCGCGAAAAGCTCCTCGCCGTATCCCGTGGTGCCCACGGCATCGATCGCAAGCGTGACTCCCGCTGTCTCCCAGCGGTTCTTCAAGCTGACAAGACCCTGTTGGGCGACGTCGAGCGGTCTGCCGTTATTAGACGCGTAGAACGAATCGACAAGCTCACCCGCCTCATCGACCAGGGCGAACTTGGTCGTCGTGCTCCCCGAATCGATACCGAGCGCCACACGCACCGTCTCTCCGGGCGCATACGCATCCGGACCCTTTGCCGGCATCTCTTTGCCATGGCGTGCCGTAAAATCCGCCTGCTCGGCAGGTGTGGCAAAAAAGGGCTGGGCAAGACGTCCCTCCCCGCTTGCGGGCGCGACCGTCTCGAGCTTATCCAGCCGGACAAAAGCGTCGGGAAGGTCGATCGGTTGGGACGATGCGAACATGTCGGTCAGCGACAGGGCGGCACCGCGCGCGACCATGATCTGCGGATCGCGCGGGACGATAACCTGATCGTCCGATAGATTCAGTTGCTCCCGGAACACGCGGACCAGTGTGGGGTTGTAGGCGAGCGTACCGCCCTCGAAGATTACCGGTGGCTCGATGTCGATACCCTGGGCCAGACCGCCGATCGTTTGGCGGGCGACCGCGTGAAGCGCCGAAAGCGCCAGGTCGGTGGTAGGAATGCCCTCGTTGAGCAGCGGCTGGATATCGGTCTTTGCGTACACGCCGCAGCGGCCCGAGACCTCGTGGACGGTCGTTCCCCGGCTTGCGAGCTGCTCGAACTCGCCCGATTCGGTGCCGACCCCCATGAGCTTTGCCATCTCGTCGATAAATGCACCGGTACCGCCTGCGCACGAGCCGTTCATGCGCATGTCGGCAACCTCGATGTCTCCCTTATCGTTGGTGCGGAAGAAGATCATCTTGGCGTCTTGGCCGCCCAGCTCGATGGCGCAGCGCGTCTGCGGATAGAACCTGCTGATCGCGAGCGCGTTGGCGACCACCTCCTGAACGTACGAGGCGCCCAGCGCGGTCGCGATATCGCGCGCACCCGAGCCGGTCACCGCAACGCGCAGTGACTCATGGGGAAAGCGCTCGGCGAGCTCGCCGAGCATGGCGCGCACGCTCGCTGTCTGACACGCCCCGTGGCGGCGATATCCCCACCACGCCTCGGTCATATCCTCGTGCATCGCGTAAACTTTGGTCGTCGTCGACCCTACGTCCAATCCTACTAGCAACGCCATAATGCTCCGTCTCTCGCATTTTTCCCGCTAGAGATATACCACTCTACGTAATACAACAGACTGTTGTATTTAAACTCCGTATAAAAAGCGGCTGCCGAAACGCTTCAGCAGCCGCCGAATGCACCAACAGATTGTTCTGCGCGCTAGCACGTCGGGCAACGGAGCAGCACGGGCCCTCCGGTCATGCGCACCGCTCACGCCCGCGATGTCGCCGAGAGAGCTATCCACGCTTAGGGCTCCAACCAAGCAAGTCGCCCGCGCTCAGCAGATCCCTAAGCGAGCTACTCGCACTCAGGAGCCATAGCCTGCTCCAAGAGCTCGGCATGCTCCTCCTCGAAAACCGTCCCCACAGGGAAGGCGCGACGGAAGACGAAGTGGGAAATCGGACCGGCTACCAAAAGGTTCCACGGCAGCGCCATCACAAAATTATGCGGGATGTTGATCATCCAGATCGCGGGCACGGAATACAGGTTCGCAAGGATGCCGCCGGGCATGTGCGTCAGACCCTCGCAGGCACCGTACAGCGACATGATGATAACCATGGGAACGACCATGCAGGAGCTGACGGCGAGCGTCATGGCAAGCGGCGAGCTCTTGCCCGGCGTGACCAAGTACTTAAAGGCGAAACCCTTGGCGAGCGGGCTGGCGACGAACCAGTCGCAGCACATGGCAAAAATGTAGGCAACGGGGAAGCCGAGCCACGCAGCGGCAACGACCTCGCCGTTGATGGCCCCGTGCTGCAGGGCAACGTTGTAGATGCTCATCCAGAGCACCATGCAAAAGCACATGATAAAGGTGAACAGCAGGCTCTCTCGTTTGTTGATAGGCATGAAGGGCAGATTCCTTTCTGTGTTACGCCGCGGCACCACGCAACAAAAACGGGCGGGCAAGATGGAGCTGTTGGGACTTCATCTCGCCCGCCCGTGTTACGCGCGTCTGCGACTACTTATGTGGTGGAACTACCCTAACACGAACGGCGCGCGCTTCGTAAGCGTTGAGTTTGTGGAGATGCAGGGCACCAAAACCCCCGACCCCATAAGTTGCGGTGGAATACGGACTGTTTTGACCCTTTAAGCAACAATTCAGTCCCTATTTCACCGCAACTCATTTGGTGCAAAGTAACCTGTCCCCCTTGCACCAATTAGCTGGTATGGCGCCAGCGAGGGTCGGTGAGGGTTCTCGCCACGCCCAAGCCAACGGGCAGAAACGCCACGATGAGCACTGCGCGCACAAACCAGCCGAGCATGTTGACCGTGTCGAAGGTGCACATGTAATACATAGAGCGATAGAGATACAGACCGGGCACCATAATGACAATCGAAGGCACCGTGAGGGCGATGCGCGGGTAGGTGAGCTTGACTTCGGCCAAGCTTGCCAGCAGACCCGATACCAGCGCGCCGATAAACGCTGCTGCCTCGGGAGGCATTCCCGTGCTGAGGCCCAGGAAGGGAATCATCGTCGGCGCATCGACAAGGGTCAGACGCAGGGTATTGGACACGGCGCCGATCAACCCAGCTGCCGCGGCCATCTTTACCGGGCTGTTGAACATCACCGAGAAGCCGAATACGCCAACGAAGCTCATCACCACGCGCAGGAGCGTAAGGGCAAGCGGCGAAAGGCCCAGTGGGGCAAAGTCGTCCGGCGCCAGGCCAACACACTCGGCAACCATCCAACCTACGAGCGTCGCCATCACAATAATCGATACGGCATATGAAAGGCGCTCGATACCGCTTCGCATGTCGAGCTTGGCGATGTCGAGGCCCGCCGTAATGAGCGGAAAGCCGGGAATCACAAAGAGCATGGCGCCGATATAGCCTTCTTGGTGCGACATTGCCCCCGGTATGACCTGGCCAAGGCCGAGCAATGCCAGCAGATACGAAACGCAAGCGAGCGCAACGCCGGTCGTCAGCGCGCTGAACTGACCAAGGCCTTGCTCGAGAATATGGGAGCGGGCAAAGTTGCCGACACCCGCGCCCACAAACGCGCAGGCCATCTCGATAGGGCCGCCGCCGAGCAAAAAGACGAAGGCGCCGCAAGCACAAGCTGCCGCAAGGCCCTGTTGCCAGGGAGAGTAATCGGGTTTTGAACTCTCAACGGTCTTGAGCATCTCGTGGTATTCGTGCACGGTAAACCGGCGCCCATACGTCTCGATTTCCTTTAAGAAGCTCTCCATCATCCAAATGCGATGGGTATTGACTCCCGTTGTGGGCAGGCTGACAACCTCGTTAAAGCAGTGGCCATCTTCGATGCAGGTGCACTCAAACGACAGAAGACTTAAGTCAACGTGGATGGTGACACCGAGTACGGCGGCAACACGATTCATGGTATCGCGCACGCGCCAGGCACCCGTTCCGCTTGCCAGCATAAGCATGCCGGTGCGGCAGATGATGGATGATTTATCGGTGAGCGGCGCATCGACGGCAAGCTCATCGCCTGCCGTCACGATCTGGTGCCAGTCAGTTTTCATATGGAGCGCGCCGGCACGAACGCCGTGGTGCATGGGGGCTCTCGAAAGCAGCGAGTCAAGGCGCGAAGGCTGTGGGGGCTCCGTTGATTCGTCCTCAACCTCATCAGTCTCTTCATCGACCAGATCAAAGGAATCAAGCGGCGCTGGCTCGCGACGGTCGATCAGCTCCTCGTCCTCATCATCAAAGTAATTGAACTGATCGAGCATGTCCTCTTCGATTGAACGCTCGCTCGCGTCGTCCATATAGACGCTCCCTTCCTACCGACTAACCCCCATCCTAGGCAGCAACGGCTAAAGGAAACATAAAAGAGACGGCTGTCATGCATGGAAGGCGCAAACCCCCAATGCGTCGGTAGATCCCCAACGACTAGGACTGTCCCCAAGTGCCGGCAGAAAAGGAACGTCCCTAAGTGCCAACCAGGGCAACACCGCAGATAGAGGACGGACAGCGAAAGCCCGCCAGAGCGAGCAAGGTGCCTTCAAGAAAAATGGCGCCGCAGGTTGAGCATAAGTCAGCGAGCGGGTCGCATTTGTGACAAGGTGACGTGAAACGAAAGGGCGCTGACCTTCTGGTCGCGCCCTTGAAGTTGAACGTCAGATTGTCCAAATGCGGCCCGCGCAGCGTCGAGTGGTTACGGCGTTTGGCAAAACGCCGTAACCCCCTAGTACATCTTTGCGCCGGCGGGGATGGAGGCGTCGAGCTGGATCAGGTTGAGGCGCTCCTCGCCCTCCTCCTCGTGGACAGCGCTGATCAGCATGCCGCAGCTGGGAATACCCATCATCTTGCGCGGAGGCAGGTTGGTGATGGCGAGCAAGGTCTTGCCAACCAGGTCCTCGGGCTCGTAATAAGCGTGAATACCGGAGAGGATAGTGCGGTCGGTACCGGTACCGTCGTCGAGCGTAAAGTTCAGCAGTTTCTTGGACTTCTTGACGGCCTCGCATGCCTTGACCTTCACAGCGCGGAAATCGCTCTTGGAGAAGGTATCAAAGTCGACGAACTCCTCAAACAGCGGCTCAACGGCGATCTTGGAGTAATCGAGCGTGGGCTTAAGCGACTTAACGAACGGACTCGCGGCGTTGCCGGCCTCGGCAGCCTTGGCGGCAGCGGCACCGGACTGGAAACCCTTCTCGGGCTTCATGTGCGGGAACAGCAGCACGTCGCGGATAGAAGCCTGGTTGGTGAGCAGCATGACCACGCGGTCGATACCGATGCCGAT